>NZ_AP022322.1:1515000-2072807 GCF_018406505.1 Veillonella orientalis | reverse complement strand
GACGTGCCTCTTGTGTATAACTATTGCGATAAATGTGTATAACTTTAGGAATAATGTGTATAACTCTTGTGAAAGCTGTGGAAAAACCTGTTATTCCTGTGAATAACCTGTGCACAACCTGTGAATAAGTGAAAATAAAATTCTCTTCCAACCAGATAATAACTGACTTTATAGATTACACAGGTCAAAAGAGAAAAAATGTGGATAACCTCGAAAGTTATCCATCAAAAACTTATAAAAATATATACTTTTTCCTAATTTCAAGTATGATTGTACCAAAAAATCACTAGTTTGTCATTTATTCTGTGGATAACTTTTGATTATCTGAAGGAGAAATGTTAATAACTCAGTAATTATCTCATCTTTTGTTCATCAATTACTTTTGGGGGAGGACTGAAAACTACTTTTATCGCTCCATACGATGCGTAAGTCACTCAAAAAGTAGTTTTCAGTCCCCTCCTCCAACCAGATAATTTTTATGATTACAATACACATAGATGAAAAAGTAATTGATGAACATAACAACATCAACCTTCAGATAATCAAAATTAAATGATCAATAAAAATGACAAACTAGTGATTTTTCTAAAAGGGAGTGTTAGGAATAGATGTGGATTTTTGACCGAAACGTGTCGTATGGAGGGAGAAAACTACATCTATTCCTCCCCTCTTTCTAACTAGAGATCAAAAGGTAAATTTGTCTTATATAAAAAGATTAGAATGTGAGTTCTTGTGTTGTTGTAAATTGATGTTACGTTTACATCGTGTAGTGGTGTGTAAGTTGACATTAGGATTTACTTAGGGAGGGAATATAGGGTCCTTTTGAGCGACTTTACGCGTCGTATGGAGCGATGAAGGAGCCCTATATTCCCCCCTGGAAACGTAACATCAATTTCTCCCTTTCCCTTCAAGAGGTTAAAAGGTAAGATTTGTTAAATCTTAGATCCGTATTCTGAAAGACTTTTAGATTTGCTATAAAACTGATACTACTTTTTATACTGGTGGTAGGTGTTATAGTAGTCATTAGAATGTGTTGGGAGCAGGAATAGATGTGGATTTTTGACAGAAACGTGTGGAGGGAGAAAACCACATCTATTCCTCCCCTCTTTCTAGCTAGAGATAAAAAGGTAAACTTGTCTGATATAAAAATATTAGAATGTGAGTTCTTGTGTTGCTGTAAATTGATGTTACGTTTACATCGTGTAGTGGTGTGTAAGTTGACATTAGGGTTTACTTAGGGAGGGAATATAGGGTCCTTTTGAGCGACTTTACGCGTCGTATGGAGCGATGAAGGAGCCCTATATTCCTCCCCCTGGAAACGTAACATCAATTATTGGATGAAATGTGTGATAGAATTATTAAAGAAATACAAGAACTCACAAGCAGAATGCCTTTATTATATTGACAAATTTACGTTTTAACTCTATAATTACCCTGTTATGGTATAAGTAAAACAATACAAATGACGAGGAGGTGTTTTACTAATGAAACGTACTTACCAACCAAATACTCTTTGGAGAAAACGTACCCATGGTTTCCGTGAACGCATGAAAACTATCGGTGGCCGTCTCGTTTTAAAAAGAAGACGTGCAAAAGGCAGAAAACGCTTATCTGCATAATATAATAGCTGTTAGGCAGGAGAAAAAACTTGGCGCTGCTGCCAAGTTTTTCTATTCTTAGGACTTAAGGACAATGCATATGGATTATTGCCTCGATAAAGCAAGACGACTGACGCACAATAATGAATATCGCCTTGTATATAAGCACGGAAAATATGAAGTAGGACGTATGTGTGTACTCTATCGTATGCCCGTGGCGAAGCAATCTACGCGCATTGGTTTTGTAACCGGCAAAAAGGTTGGTTGTGCTGTAGAGCGCAACCGAGCTAGACGCCTTATGAAAGAGGTATATCGCCTCAATCAACATTCCATACGCGAAGGGTATCATATCGTAATTGTTGGACGTGGCCCTCTGAAAAACGCTACCTACGAAAAAGCGGAAAAGGAAATTTTGTATCTCTTGCGCAAAAGCAAATTGTTGATACAAAATGATAAATAGGACCACAAGTTAGAAGGCTTTGGTCCTTTTTTGTGTATATGGAGGTTTCCATGAAACGCTGTATAACCACGCTTTTACGACTTTTAATTAGGTTCTATCAGCTTGCCATATCTCCCTTAAAACCTGGATGTTGCCGTTATTATCCGACATGTTCCACATATACTTTGCAGGCCATCGAAAAATATGGTCCTTTGAAAGGTAGCTGGATGGGTTTAAAACGCATTCTTCGCTGCCATCCTTTCCACAAGGGTGGCTACGATCCAGTTCCCTAACCCACTTGGGCTTAGGCTGGTTATGTGTTGTGTGAAAGCAACTTTCACCATTACCATTTAGCACAGATTTGGAAATACCTGAGCATCTGTATGGATGAAATTTAGACCATACCATAACGATATATAGATGCGCAAAGGACGGTTTCGGACTGTAAGAAAAAGGAGAAACAATGGAATTCTTAAGTAGTATATTCCACCCTATCGTTGAATTGATGACTACATTGGTAACCTATGCGTTCCAATTAACTCAAATGGTAGGCTATCCAAGCTACGGTGTGGCTATTATCCTTTTAACAATCGTTATTAAAGCGGTTTTGGCACCACTTACTGTAAAACAAATCAAATCCATGAAGGCTATGCAAGAGTTACAGCCTCGCATGAAAGAATTGCAAGATAAATACAAAAACGATCCTGCAAAACTTCAAGCGGAAATGGGTGCATTGTACAAAGAAATGGGCGTTAACCCATTGGCTGGTTGTTTGCCTCTATTGGTGCAAATGCCATTCTTGATCGCTATCTTCTATGCTTTACAAGGCTATCCATACGATCAAAACTATGTACAATTCTTATGGCTTCCTAGTCTTGGCGAACCAGATCCAATGTACATTTTGCCAGTATTGAGTGCATTATCTACATGGATTATGTCCAAGCAAACTAGTAGCGGTGCAACTGGTGCTGCTGCGCAACAACAAAAGATTATGACAATCTTTATGCCTTTATTCATTGGTTACATCTCCCTTAACTTCCCATCTGGCTTAGTTATTTACTGGATCGTATCCAATGTATTCCAATTTGTGCAACAACATTTCATTTACAAAAGCTTAGAAGCTAAGAAATAGGAGACACTATGGAATTTATCGATGTATCTGCTAAAACCATTGAAGATGCCATTGCCAAAGGCGTAGCTCAATTGGCTGAAGATGGCCAAGAATTGGTAGAAACTAAAGTCTTGGAACAACCTTCTAATGGCTTCTTGGGCATTGGTCGTAAACCAGCAGTTGTTCGCTTATTCTTCACATCTGTAGCTAAAACAGCTACGCAAGAAGAAGTAGCTCATGTAGAAGAACAATCTGTAGCTGTTGCTTCCAAGCCGGTAGCAACAAGTGAAACAGAAGTACAAGATACAGCAGTTGAAACTTCTGAAGGTGATGTTGTAGAAAAACCTTCTAAAAAGGAACTTTCAAAAGAAGATAAACAAGAAATTGCTGAAAAAGGTAAACAATTCCTCGATGATATGTTTACACAAATGGGCCTCACTGTAGTTATCGAAAAAATGATGACTAAAGATAAGATTACATTCCAAGTACACGGCGAAGATTTAGGTATTTTGATCGGTAAACATGGTCAAACATTGGATGCTATTCAATACTTAACAAATCTCGTGGCTCACAAGGATGTGTCTGGCCACTGCCACATCGTTGTAGATGTGGAAAATTACCGTTCTCGTCGAGAAGAAACATTGGTAAATCTCGCGAAACGCTTGGCTTCTAAGGTGAAACGCAACCGTCAAAAGGTTTCCTTAGAACCGATGAATGCTTTTGAACGTAAAATCATTCACACTGCCCTTCAAGGGGATAAAAACGTTGTTACTAACAGTGAAGGGGACGAACCGTTCCGTCACGTTGTGATTACGTACAAAAAATAATATAATGGTGCAGCTTTCAAGTGACTGATATTTTCGGTTGCTTGAGGGCTGCCCCCTTTATTCTTTAGGTTATGGTGAAAGCTAACCTAAGTTAATCTTCGCATGCAAAGATTAGTTTAGTTTAACTTTCACAGGCGAAGAACATATACAAAAGCAAATACTAGATAATCGAAATACGGAGATATGTATGTATATAGATGATACAATAGCGGCCATTGCGACGCCGCCCGGCATTGGCGGGGTTGGTATTATTCGGGTCAGCGGCAAGGATAGTTTTCCTATTGTAAATAGCCTGTTCAAGAGCGCTGGCACCGTTCCTTTGATGGACCGCCAAAACAGAACGATACAATACGGGACCATTGTGGACCCTGCAACGAACAAGACCATCGACGAGGTTCTTGTATTATTAATGAAAGGTCCTCATTCTTACACCGCAGAAGACGTGGTAGAAATTCAGTGTCACGGCGGTATTGTGCCGGTTCGACAAATTTTGAAACTGCTCGTAAATCACGATGTGCGCATGGCAGAGGCCGGCGAGTTTACGAAGCGCGCCTTTATGAACGGACGTATCGACCTCACCCAAGCGGAGGCGATCATTGATATTATTGAAGCGAAAACAGAGGACTCCCTCTCTCTCGCTGTATCGCAGCTAGACGGCACAGTTTCGTCCTTTGTAAAAGATGTGCGTGAACAGCTCATCGCCATGATTGCTCATTTAGAGGTAACTATCGACTATCCTGAAGAGGATATCGAGGATGTAACGAGCCAAGAGGTTCGTGAGCAGCTAGAGCCTATTTTGAAAGCTATGGACGATCTTTTGTCCACAGCGAATACAGGCCGTCTCATTCGCGACGGTATTACGACGGTTATTGTAGGTCGTCCAAATGCAGGTAAATCGAGCCTTATGAACGCTCTCTTGCGCGAAAACCGCGCCATTGTAACGGATATTCCGGGGACGACGCGGGATAGTATTGAAGAATATATGACCGTAGAAGGCATTTCTTTGCGCCTCATTGATACGGCAGGTATTCGAGACACACAAGATACGGTAGAAGCCCTTGGTGTGGAGCGTGCTCGCGATTATATCAACAAAGCAGACATCGTGCTCTGCGTTATCGACGGGTCTACTCCATTAACCCCTGAAGAAATCGAAATTTTGACCTCTGTCAGCGGTTTGAACACCATCGTACTCCTCAATAAGTCCGATGTGGCACAAGTCGTTACAGACGAAAATATTAAAGAACACGGAACCTTTACAGCTATTGAACGCATTAGTGCTAAAGAAGGCGAAGGCTCTGCAGTTCTCTCTAAATGGGTGCAAGAACTCGTCTACGGCGGTCGCGTAAAACAAGACAACAGCGCCATGATCAGTAACGTGCGCCACATCAGCCTCATGGAACAAGCAAAGGCACAAGTAGAAGAAGCCCTCTCCTCCATCGACATGGGCATGCCAGTAGACTTTGTAGCTACCGATTTGCGCAGCGCCTGGGAACTACTAGGTGACATCACGGGCGATACCATCCGAGAAAGCATGATTGACGAACTATTCAGCCGTTTCTGTTTAGGTAAGTGAAAGCAGGGCAGTAGTCAATGGAGGAGCTAGCGACGACAGGGACACTGCATCGCTTTGTTCCGAACGTAAAATTTTCTAGGCTACAACGTAGCCTAAAGAAAATTCACAGTGAGGAACTGGACTCTGAGGTAGCCACACATCACTTTGGTCGGAGCGTGCAATTTTTCGAAGAAAAATGCCCAGCGAGCGACCTGGACTCTGGGAAAGACACTGCATCGCTTTGTTCCGAACGTAAAATTTTCTAGGCTACAACGTAGCCTAAAGAAAATTCACAGTGAGGAACCGTACTCTGGGATATTCGGCCTCGTTGTTTTGAGTAAAATAAACTTTCACAATAAGTAACAAATATAAGGAATTCAATTGATATGTACACAGTAGATAATTATGATGTCATCGTCATCGGTGGTGGTCATGCTGGTTGTGAGGCGGCTCTTGCTGCTGCCCGCATGGGTCATCGCACGTTGATGGCGACCATCAGTTTAGATAACATTGCGCTTATGCCGTGTAATCCTGCCGTTGGCGGTCCTGGTAAAAGCCATCTTGTTTATGAACTTGACGCTTTAGGCGGTCAAATGGGTATTAACGCAGATGCTACGGCTATTCAAATGCGTATGCTCAACATGGGTAAAGGCCCTGCAGTGCATTCCTTGCGCTGCCAATCTGATAAAATCAAATACCAACATTTGATGAAACAAACCATTGAAAATACAGAGAACCTCAATGTTAAGCAAATCATGGTAACGGAGCTTAAGGTTGAGGACGGCAAGGTAACTGGTATTGTTACAGAACTTGGCGAATTCTATGGCGCTAAGGCTGTTATTCTTTGTACAGGTACCTACTTGAAAGGCAAAATCCTCATCGGCGATATCGATTATGTAGGTGGCCCAAATGGTCAACGCGTAGCGGAACATTTTTCTCAATCCTTGCTCGACAATGGCATTGAGTTGATGCGCTTCAAGACTGGTACGCCAGCCCGTGTAGATAAACGCACGCTTAACCTTGAAAATATGGAGATTCAAGAAGGCGATACACATCATCATTCCTTCTCCTTTATGGATGAATGGATCAATCGCAATGAAGACGTATGTTGGTTGACCTATACTAACAAAGAAACGCACGAAATCATTACGAGCAATATTCACCGTGCCCCTATGTATAGCGGTAAAATCGAAGGTGTAGGCCCTCGTTACTGCCCTTCTATCGAAGATAAAGTAGTGCGTTTTGCCGATAAAGAACGCCATCAATTATTTGTAGAACCAGAAGGTACTAGCACAAACGAAATGTACGTACAAGGCATGAGTACTTCCCTTCCTATGGACGTACAATACGCATTCCTTCGCACTATACCAGGCCTTGAAAATATAGAAATCATGCGCCCTGCGTATGCTATCGAATATGACTGCTTGAACCCAACACAATTAACACCAGCACTTCAAGTAAAACATATTGAAGGCCTCTACTCTGCTGGTCAAGCTAATGGTACATCTGGCTATGAAGAAGCCGCTGCACAAGGCTTAATGGCTGGTATTAACGCTGCTTTATGGCTTCAAGGTAAAGAACCTTTCATCCTTGCTCGCTCCGAAGCATATATCGGTGTTCTCATCGATGATCTTGTAACAAAAGGTACAAATGAACCGTACCGTATGATGACAAGTCGTAGTGAATATCGTCTATTGCTTCGCCAAGACAATGCAGACATGCGCCTTACTGAAAAAGGTCGTTCTATTGGTCTTGTAAAAGACGATCGTTGGGCTAAATTTACAGCAAAGAAAGCTGCTATCGACGAAGCAATGGATATGTTACGAAATACACCTGTAAATCCATCTAAGGAAACTCAAGCTTTGCTTGAAAGTTTAGGTACAGCACCTATTAGAACAGGTATTCATGCTTATGATTTGGTAAAACGTAATGAACTTTCCTACGCTATCGTAGCCGATGCATTTGGTTTAAAACGCTATACTCCTGACGTAGAAGAAGCTGTTGATATCTCCATTACTTACGAAGGTTATATCAAAAAGCAAATGGACCAAGTCGACAAGGTTCGTAAACTAGAAGAAAAAATTCTTCCAAAAGAATGGAATTATACACACATTAAGGGCATCTCCCTTGAAGCTCAACAAAAGCTCAATAAAATTCGCCCTCACTCCATCGGCCAAGCAAGCCGTATTTCTGGCGTATCCCCGGCAGACGTATCTGTTCTACTAATTCAATTGGAACAATACAATAGAAGCAAATAATTGTGATAAGAAATCATATAATCGAAAAAGCTAGCTAATCGTTACGATTAACTAGCTTTTTTAGTAAATATTTATAGTTTTAATTAGCTTAATGGTTTAGACCAATCTTCAACTTCTAATTGATTTACTCTTTTAAACTCTTTTGTATTATTAGTAACAATGGTAAGATCCTTTGACTTTGCGTGGCTTGCAATGAGTAGATCCATAGGACCAATAACTTTTCCTTGTGATTGTAAATCGGCTTTTATTTTTCCATATTCCTCAGCAGCGTGGCTGTCAAAATCAATAATTTGTATAGGTGATAATAAAAGTGTTAAAGCTAATCTATTTTTATCTTTTGATTGGCTTTTTTCTACACCATGCATTAGTTCAGCATATGTAATTGATGAAATACATATATCTGAAGGATGATGTTTCAATATTTTCTGTAGTACAACTTCTGGCTCTTGTTTGATAGCATAAATACATATATTAGTATCTAACATATACTTCATAAGGTTTCACGCTCCTGATGATCAATATCTTCCCGTCCGTTACACATAAAATCATCTGTAAATAATGATAAACCAGCTACAAATCCTGCCCATTCATCATCTTTTGGCATAAGTAAGACTACATTTCCTATTTTGTTGATGATTACTTCATCACCATTAAATCGAAATTCCTTTGGTAATCGTACAGCCTGGCTACGGCCATTTTCAAATAGCTTTGCTGTGGTCATACATATCACCTCCTTGTTAATAAAAGTATATACCTTGATATATATTTTAACAAGATATAATTTTGTATACATATTATTAAGTTGCTAGTATGTATATTTATATGAATATTTATAAAATATTAATTATTTTACTTATAAAATATGTACACTAGAGAAATACATTAAGTGTACATTCAGAATAGACAAATTAATCTATATATGAAGAGGAATTCATGGTGATAAATTAGAAATAAACTGTGAAATTTAGTTGATGAAAAGATGTATAAGGAAATTGAATATAGATGTGGTAACAGGTTAACAAAATAGGTTTACAATTATTGATCGATTTGATGGTAAAGAAATTTTGATTTGCATTGAAATAGAATAAGGCTTTGGAAATTTAATAAAAGGTTGAAAAATCAGGTTAAAAAGATGGACCGATTTCTCAATTAATTATTTTAAATGATAATGTAGGTGTAACATCTCTCCCCTACTTTATTTTGTGTTATGTAGGGCATAGATTTCGGTTTGTAAATGAGAATAAGTTGAGAATATGCTATAATATAAAGAAAAATGACTTAAATATTTCGCTTATATGGTCATTTTATTAGTTTTCTTATATAAACTTATATAAAATATATTAAAAGCGCCGTATAACGCAAATTTTTGAGTTTTATAGCATCTGAAAATCGAAATACTATTTTGATATCTCATATATTGTTAAATACATAGTTTTGCCTATATGATGTGTCATATGACATGAGTTTTGTTACATATATGTGGATAGCTTTTACTTTATATAAATATCGAATAATTTATTAGGAGCACTTATGAAAGAGAAATACGATGTGCCTATAGCACCTGAGTCTGAATTTGTTTCATACATGATGGAGCAAATGATCAAATTTGGTCTGCCATGTACAGAAGAACAGGCGAAGGACTTTTACGTGTACTATGCGCGCATGATTGAAACAAATAAATATCTCAACCTCACTGGTATTACAGATATGAAAGAGGTTGTAGTGAAGCACATGATCGACTCCCTTTCCTGCTACGATCCAAATATTATTAAATCTGGCATGTCTATTATCGATGTAGGTACTGGTGCTGGTTTCCCTGGCATTCCATTGGCTATCTATGATCGTAGTCTCAAGGTTACTTTGTTTGATTCTTTGAAAAAACGTCTTACCTTCCTTGAATCCGTTATAGATGAGCTTAAATTGACGAACTGTACTACCTTACATGGTCGTGCAGAGGATCTTAGCCATCAAGATTATCGTGAAAGCTTCGATATTGCTACGAGCCGTGCAGTGGCGAGATTACCTATTCTTTTAGAATGGACTGTTCCATACGTAAAAGAAGGTGGCTATGTTATTGCCTTAAAAGGTGCTATTTACGAAGAAGAAGTGGGAGAATCCAATAAAGCCCTTAGCACATTAAAAGCAAAGATTGAAGAAGTACGTACTGTTACACTTCCAACTTTGGATGATAAACGAGCAATCCTGTACATTAAGAAAATAGGTAAAACACCTAAACAATACCCACGTAAACCAAAAGAAATTAAAGACAAGCCGTTAGTGTAATCTTTAATGGTTAATATAGTTACTAAAAAGAACACCTTTCCCCTACTCACTATGGAGGCTGTGGGAAAGGTGTTCTTTTATAATTTCACAATGACTTATACATGGTCAATGATATGTAATGTTGTATCGATATCGTTTAAAGGCATAATATGTACGCCTGCAGCGATTTTTTTGATTTGTTCCAAGGTTTCAATAGCGATTTCTGTACCCGCTTCTTTTCCGCCCTTTTCTACGCGGTCTAGGATTTCTTGTGTAAGGTTAATTCCAGGCACTTTTTCATGTAAATATGTAGCCATTTTGAAGCTTTTAAGTGGAATTAAACCAAGCATGATAGGCACATCAAATTCGGACATTTTGTCTATGTAACGTTTTGCTTGTTCTAAATCGTAAATTGGTTGTGTTTGTACGAAGTGCGCACCGTTTTTAATTTTAGCAGCTAATTTTTGACGTTCAATTTCTAAGTCTGGTGCACCAGGGTTGCCAGTAGCGCCGATGTAGAAGTTTGTAGGCTCATCTAAATCATTACCTGCCAAGTCCTTACCAGCATTTAATGTTTTAGCGATATTGAGCAAGCCCATGCAGTCTACTTCAAATACGGATTGTGCAAATGGGTGATCCCCATTATCTGGTTTGTCACCAGTAAGGGTTAAGATATTATTTACGCCCAGTGCTGCAGCGCCTAGTAATTCGGATTGTAAGCCGATGATGTTACGGTCACGGCATGTAAGGTGGAAGATAGTTTCAATGCCTTCGTTATGTTGTAACAAATAGGACAAGGAAATTGGGCTCATACGCATCTTAGACATAGGGCTGTCAGCGATGTTAATAGCATCTACTTTCCCTTTCAAACGCGATGCTTGGTCAAATACCTTTTGAGCAGAACTGCTCTTTGGTGGGTCTAATTCAACAGTGATGGTGAATTTCCCTTGTTGATGTTTCTCTCTTAATGTCATCATGTACCTCTTGATCTATACATATGGTGAAAGCTTATCTTGTTTAATCCTTTAAGTGGTTGTCACCATTAAAATAAGTTTTTAAGCTGAGCTTTCACCTTGTTTTGTGTCATGTAAATCAGAAATTATTTTTCTAATGTCTCAAAGTAATCATTTGCGTGGTTAACGGCAGCGATGCCGTCTTTAGCGTAGATATCTGCGCCCGCTTGATCTGCGTATTCTTGAGATACTACGGCACCACCAACCATGACCTTAGTATTAAGGCCTGCAGCGCGGATAGCTGCAACAGTATTATCGATTTGAGGCATTGTTGTAGTCATCAAGGAACAGATACCAACGAGAGCCGCCTTGTTGTCCTTAATAGCTTGAACGATGACTTCTGGATCAACGTCTTTACCGAGGTCAACGATTTTATAACCATTGTTTTCAAGTAAGGCCGCTACGATATTTTTACCTAAATCGTGGATGTCGCCTTTAACTGTTGCTACAACAACTGTGCCTTTATCTAAACTTTCACTAGCAGGAATGATTTCTTTAATCGTGTTGAAAGCAGCCTGCATTGTTTCAGCAGCAAGCATTACTTGTGGCAAGAATAATTTACCAGAACCAAATTTATCCCCTACTACATTCATCGCTTCAGATAAACCTTTTTTAGTAAGGTCTAATGGATCAATACCATCGGCTAATGCTTTTTTAACAAGATCTATAATAGCCTCTTTTTCCCCTTGCTCTACGCAAGCACGGATGTTAGCGAGTGGATCATTGCTGTCGAAAGATTTCTTTTCAGGACCTTTTGGAGCAGCGTTACCAGGAGCACTTGTTTCGTCTTCATAACCGTATTCTTTGATGAATTGAGCAGAGCCTGGGTCCCAGCCTAATAATGTAGTGCTAGAAACAAATGCTTTTTTCGCTGGATAGTTTAGAGGGTTCATAATCGGTGTTGTTAAGCCACATGCCAGAGCCATTGTTAAGAATTGGCCGTTCAAGTAAGGACGTTGAGGCATACCGAAGGAGATATTAGACAAGCCCATTACTGTTGGGAAGCCAAATTTCTCTTTATATAACTGTAATGTACGCAATGTTTGGCGTGCACTATCTTCACCGCTGGCAAGTGTTAATACTAATGGGTCAAGTAATAAGTCGTGTGGTTGAAGACCATAGCCGTAAGCGCGATTTACGATGCTTTCAGCTAAAGCAACGCGGTCCTCTGCTTTTTCAGGAAGATCACCACTAGATAATGGCAAGCAAAGTAATGCTGCGCCATAACGTTTAGCCAAAGGCATAACGTGAGTGATGGACTCCTCTTCCCCATTTACGGAGTTGATTAGGGCGCGGCCTGGATAGTTTTTAAGGGCTACTTCCATGGCTGCTGGATCTAATGTATCGATGGATAATGGAGTTTCAACAAGCATGGATAATTCGAAGATCGCACGCTCCATCAATGGAGTTTGGTCCATGCCTGCTACGCCCATGTTTACGTCGAGGATATCTGCACCCGCTTCTACTTGGTCCAAAGCATCGCGTTTTACGCGGATGAAAGAGCCATCACGTAACTCTTGAGCAAGAATTTTACGGCCTGTAGGATTGATACGTTCACCGATGATAAGCGGTTTTGTATGATGCCCTAATTCCAACAATTTAGTACGGCTTGTAATGATTGTTTTAGGTTCAATATGAGCACGTTCTTTAGGTGTATGTGCTTTCACCGCATCGGAAATAGATTGGATATGAGCTGGTGTTGTACCACAGCAACCACCTACATAGCTTGCACCTGCATCTACGATTGGAAGCATCAATGGACCCATTTCTTCTGCTGTAAGTGGGAATACAGTTTGTTTGTTAATTAATTGAGGCATGCCTGCATTTGGTTGGCAGCTAATTGGCAAGTTTGTAACACTAGCGATTTCCTCGATAAGTGGTGTAATTTGTTCAGGTCCAAGGGAACAGTTGATACCGATGATATCTGCACCCATTGCCTCTACGATAGTAGTTGCAACTGCTGGTGGTGTACCTGTAATAGTACGGCCGTCTTCACTGAAAGAAAACTGACAGATAATTTGTACATCTTCTTTTGTCTTCCCTGCTGCTTCACGAGCATCAAGAGATGCTAATAAAGCGGCACGCATTTCTTGTACGTCGATAATGGTTTCAATGATAATGAAATCTACACCACCTTCGATCAATGCATCTGCTTGTTCACGGTACGTGTCATAAATAGAGTCAAAGCTCATATTGCCTAATGGTTGCAAGAAACGACCTGTAGGACCCATAGAACCAGCTACACGGGCGGATGGTTTAACCTCTGCAATAGCCTCTTTTGCTACTTTTACAGCTGCAATATTGATTTCTCTTACGCGATCTTGTAAGTCGTAATCTTCTAACTTAAGACCACAAGCACCGAATGTATTTGTAGTAATAACATCACTGCCATGTTGTAAGTATTGAGCGTGAATATTCTTTACTACTTCTGGTTTTTCTACGTTAAATAATTCTGGACAATAGCCCTCTTCCAAGCCTGCAGCTTGAAGCATTGTGCCCATAGCACCATCAAATATATACATAAATATCTTCCTTTATCATCCTAAAATTTACAATGTTTCACGTGAAACATTATTCTGTTGGTTGGCCTTTCATAGTGATACCAGAGGCTTCAGCTGTTGTTTTGTTACAGCCCTCCTCGCCTTCGTTATTAGACGTTACAGTCGCCTTTTCTGGTAGTTTACGAGATGCACAATCCTTTTGGGAACAAGATGTGCAACCACGCTTTGTTTTGATGTCTTCGTTAGCTGGCATCAAACCAATAATAGCTGTTACAGACTTACGTGGGAACAATAAATAGTTCTCTGTTACTTGTAAGCCAATCATCTCTGTTTTGATGATTTTAGCTAGTTGTGGCTGAATTTCTAATGGCCAGTTACCATAGCCAGGGCTAAAGCGCCATGTTGGTTTATAGCCTTGTTTTTTTGCAATTGTATTGATAACTTCATTTACTTGATCTGCTACTTGTTCTACTGCTGTTGTAGCCGCTGCATCAAGTAACAAACCTACAGTGTAGTTACCTTGTTTAAATAACTGTTCACTGCGGATTTCTACATCTTCGCCTACTGTTACGCCTAATACATAAACTTTTGTAGACTTTTCTAGATGTTTTTCGATGATGGAACCTTCAATTTTAAGCGGTGGATTGCTCAAAATTGTCTTTGCTTCAGCATCATAATCATATTGTTGATATACACCTTTAGGTGTAGCTAATAACTGTATTTCTTTACATGCTTCATCTACGTAATTTTGAGGAAAATCCTCTGCATGACGAAGTCCTGCGTATCGTTTTACTTCTGCTTTATCGATGGCAGGAAGCATTCCGTTATAAATAGGCATGGAAACGCCTCCTTTTCAAAATAAAAAGCTCTGCGTATCCGTAGAGCGTGTACTTAATCATTAGTATATTGTTTATAGATTAGATTAATCTTAAGATTTATCTATTTTTACGCCTATAAATATAATTACTATCTATTTAATAGTATATAGATATCCATAATGCCTGTCAAAGCATATAGGGCCTGTATTCTCATATAATTTAATAGTGTATTGATATAACTTGAAGCTATATCGAATTCTATTTTAATCCTAAAAGTTATTAATGATAATGTTATAGAGACTTTGCGCTGTTATATTTACTTAATAATCTTACTACGTTATATTAGATTGTTTCACGTGAAACAATCTAATCGTTTTGTTTGTAAATTTTACTCAGTATATTAAATTTTGTCTTGGTGTTGATTTTTAATTATTAGTTGAAACGTTTAATTAAATTTTGCGATCAGTTGTTTTGCTAACTTAGATATTTTTATTGGCTTATTTAATTTAATAAATTTAATTGCATTTTTTAGTTGTTTTTAAAGAAAAATATGCTTGAAAAATTTTTATGTGATCTTAATTAGTTGGTATATATTTATATACCAAGCTTGATTTTTTAACATAATTTTTTTTGCTAGAATTATATACGGAGCAAGTTGTAAATTTTTGATTATACATAAATGTTTCACGTGAAACATTTATGTACATATTTAACTCAAAATCGTTTTAAAAAATTAAAAGTAAATTGTTTCACGTGAAACAATTAGGATTTTTATTAAGAATTTTGAAAATACAAAATGAGGTTAAATTATATTGTTTGCTAATATTTGATTATGTATATTATTAAATGATGTGTTTAATAGATAAAATTATAGATGTTTTTCGAGAATTTGATTTGTAATTACCGTAATTATCGTTGTTTTATGTTATAATTAAAAAGAAATATTTTGAACGAACATGTGAGGTGAATTAAGTGGGCAAAGTTATAGCTATTACTAATCAAAAAGGCGGTGTTGGTAAGACAACGACATCCGTGAATTTGAGCGCTTGTTTGGCTGATGCTGGTAAAAAAGTATTACTTGTTGATTTGGATCCTCAAGGTAATGCTAGCTCTGGTTTAGGTATTGAAAAAGATGATTTAGAACTCTGTGTACACGATGTTCTAATCGATGGTGAACCTATTGCTGATATTGTTCAGCCTACAATGCTTAAAAAGCTATTTGTAGCGCCTGCAACAATTCAATTAGCTGGTGCAGAAGTGGAACTCGTTTCAGTTGTTTCACGTGAAACAATGTTGAAAAAAGCATTGGCACCAGTACGTGACGAATATGATTTTATCATTATTGACTGTCCGCCATCCCTTGGTTTGCTAACATTAAATGCCTTTACAGCAGCAGATAGCGTACTAATTCCGATTCAAAGTGAATTCTACGCATTAGAAGGGGTTAGCCAATTAGTAAAAACTATAACAATTGTGCAACAAACATCTAATAAAGACCTTGAAATTGAAGGCGTTTTGTTAACTATGTTTGATGGTCGTACAAATTTATCTATTCAAGTTGCTGATGAAGTGAAAAAATTCTTTGGAAATAAAGTATATAAGACTATTATTCCACGTAATGTACGTCTTAGCGAAGCCCCAAGTTATGGTGAACCTATTATTGTATATGATCCAAAATCTAAAGGGGCGGACGTATATTCTAAACTAGCTAAAGAAGTGATTAAAGCTTCAAAAGATAAATAAATAGTTCAACAGTTCAATAGATAGCTAATTGTTTAGTTAAATAGTTAAAATGACTAGACTAATACCTTGGCTATTAAATAATTGAGTGTTACAAATTGATATATAGTCACTATGTAAGGTGAGAGAGGTTAGTTATGCCTAGAGAAGTAAAAAGTAAGAAAAGTAAATCATCCGGCTTGGGGAAGGGCCTTGGAAATTTAATGAAGGTGGATACGGTAGAGTCTGTATTGCCTGAAAAGGAGATTCACGAACTACCAATCTCCGAGTTAGTTCCTAATGCAGATCAACCTCGTAAAAGTTTTGATGAAGATAGTTTGGCAACATTAGCTGAATCTATTAAAAATCTTGGTATTTTTCAACCAATTGTAGTACGTAAACAAAAGAATAAATACCAAATCGTAGCTGGTGAACGTCGTTACCGTGCTGCTATCATTGCAGGTCTTGAGACTGTACCCGTTATTGTAAAGAAATATAATACAGAAGAGATGACAGAAGTGGCCCTCGTTGAAAATCTACAACGTGAAGGCTTGGATCCAATTGAAGAAGCTTTGGCATACCAAGGTTTAATGGATACGTATAAACAAACTCAAGAAATGATTTCTGCTCGACTAGGTCGCAGTCGTTCTTATATTGCAAATATGGTTCGTTTGTTAAAACTATGTGATTCTGTACAAAAAGATCTCATCGAAGGTGACTTAACAGTGGGGCAAGCGCGTCCATTGTTGGCATTGCGTAGTGCAGCGCAACAAATTGAAGCTGCTGAACGTATTAAAGAGGGCGAGTTAAGTGCTCGTCAAGCAGAGGCTCTTGTGAAGTCTATGCAAAATAAGACACCTAAAGCAAAGGCTGCTAAGCCACAAAGTACTGCAGAGGTACGTGCTCTTATGGACCGTTTAAAACTAAGCTTAGGCTCTCCTGTAAATATTAAATTCCGTGCTGGTAAAAAGGTTCAAGGTAAGATTGAAATTGCTTTCTCCTCTGAAGCAGAATTAGAACGTCTCATTGCTTTTATGGATGGTCAAGATAATACAGACGATACTGAAACAGTAGAATTTAGAGTATAATTGATATACTTAAATTCGAATCGAATTATGTGAATTTAGTAATGACAAACCGATAACAATTCTGTATAATGTAAATACAATTTACAATCCACGGTAAAAGCGTAGTCTACGGACTGCGCTTTTACTGTATATAAGGTATTTTATTGAGTTATAATAATATTGTAAGATAACTTAGTAGATCATAATACATGCTAATACATACTAATACGTACTAATACGTACTAATACGTACTAATACATACTAATACATGTTGTAAGATGATTAACTATATTTTGTAATAAATATAAACGTTAAGTAACAAGGATAGACTATGGAACAAACACCTAAAGGAAACCGCGTGCATATAGGCTTTTTTGGTCGTTGTAACGCTGGTAAGTCTACATTGATTAATATGTTAACAGATCAGCCTGTATCCCTTGTATCTGAGGTAGCAGGAACAACGACAGACCCAGTGAGTAAATCTATGGAGATTTTGCCACTAGGACCTGTAGTGATTACCGATACAGCTGGTATAGACGATACAACTGAATTAGGTACATTGCGGATGGAGAAAACAGAAGAGGTTGTGAAAAAGATTAATCTCGCTGTCTATGTGCTTCGTGCTGATGAAGAACCAACTGCTGATGATATGCATTGGTTAGGGCTTTTAAAACAAAACAATGTGCCTATTGCATTATTTATAAATGAAATCAATGCAGAAATTGACCAAGAAAATGATAAAGAAAACAACATAGAAAATAAAACAGATGTATCTACTTATGTAGAAACTCATAAGGGATTATCTGATTTAGCTACAGTGATTGGCTCTGCTGATTTTACATCTAAAGCTAAACGTTTAGAATTACTTGATCTCTTGGGTGGGTTAACACCACTTGATGTAGAAGGTGATCAAACTCTATTACAGGGCTTAGTAGAAGAGGGGGATACAATCATCCTCGTATGTCCTATTGATAGCGCAGCGCCAAAGGGCCGTCTCATTTTGCCACAAGTTCAAACTATTCGTGAAATATTGGACTATAAAGGTTTAGCGCTAGTGTGCCAAACAGAAGAATTGCCTGCTATGATTAATTCTCTTAAATATCCACCAAAGATGGTTATCTGTGACTCGCAAGCTTTTGATCGCGTTGATGAATTGACACCTGATACAATTCCGTTGACATCATTCTCTATTTTGATGGCCCGTTTTAAGGGTAAATTACAAGATTTAGTAGCTGGTGTAGAGGCGATTAAGAATTTAAAAGCAGGTTCTAAGGTGCTTATCAGTGAAGGCTGTACACATCGACGCCAATGCGATGATATTGGCACTGTAAAGATTCCTAATCTTCTTAAGAAGCAAGGTCATACAGATTTACAGCTGGAATTTACTAGTGGGGGCGCCTTCCCAAAAGATGTATCTCAGTATGATTTAATCATTCATTGTGGTGCTTGTATGCTCACACGCCGCGAGGTGTTACGACGCATTGAATGTGCCGTTGTACAAGGCACACCAATCGTAAATTACGGTGTACTCATAGCGGCTCTACATGGTATACTAGAACGAGCGATAAGCCCATTTATTGACGAAATAAAAGGGTAGGTATAATTAATCTTTAATTACACATATTAAATTAAATTGTATACAGTCATTTAACTTTCACAATAAGAATGGTATAATTAAGTGTTGGAGTTTGAATGATTGTATAGGAAGGAATATACATGTTCGAATCGATTCAACCGTGGATTGGCATGGCGACCATCGTCCTTGTAATAGCGTTGTTAGTGTATTGTGTAATCTTGCACATTCGCTTAGGGAGCCTCAAAAAGAAATATGATTTCTTTATGCAAGGGGACAATGGTGCGAGCCTAGAACGTAAATTATCTGTAGAGGTTAGCGAAATTCGCGATGCTGCTAAGGGTCTTGAGACTATGATGACCGAACAAGCGGCGATCCGCAATATTCAAAGCAATACGATACAAAAAATTGGCTTTGTTAAATATAATGCCTTTGAAAATATCGGTAATGATTTGTCTTTTGCGCTTACATTACTTGATGGCAACAATAACGGTATCTGTATCTCCAGTATTTACGGTCGTAGCGAATCCCGTATTTTTAGTAAACCTATTGTGAAAGGTAAAAGTCTCGTAAGTCTTTCACAAGAAGAATTAGAGAGTTTGAACGAAGCGTTGGGCGAGCGCACCAATGAGGAAGCGTTAACGAGCGCCATCGTTTCTAAATAAGGAAGGTTTGTATTGAAAGTACCGGCATTTATTTCAAACAAAGTTGAAAGAAATGGTGACAACTGCATATTGACATTAACAACCAAGCAAGCGAAGGTTGCAGCTATTGTAAGCTCTATTATAATTATCGCTGCATTGGTTCTCGGCATTTGGGGCATCGTGCGCCAAGCTGAGGTTGTGCAATTACGTCAACAGACACAATTACAATCTGAACAGCTAAAATTGTTACAACAAAAGACAGATGTTTTAGATAAGAAAATTCAAAACTTAAATCAAATTAGCGAAGAAAACAAGCAAATGCTGAAGGGCGCTGAATCTGGCACACCATCTCAAGGTGGCGGGGACGGTAGCGACCCAAAGCAGCCAGCCGCTGATGAAAGCGAAGTAAAGACGCTAACAGCGGCACAATTATCAGCTCGTCTGTCCAAAATGGACAAGGACGCACAAAAATTGCTAGTTAGCTTCTATACAATGCGTAATATTCTTCGTGATGGTGGGGCGCAAGACCTTATGGCTATGCAATCCATTAACTTCTCCGCTGGTTCTGGTGGTGTTACGAATAACACTACACCAAGTATCTGGCCGAGCAAGGGTGTTATTACCTCTCCGTTTGGTAGCCGTGTGGACCCTGTAACGGGCGCTATTGGTGCATTCCACGAAGGGGTAGATATTGCGGATGACTATGGTACACCAATTGTGGCAACAGCTGCGGGCGTTGTAACCTTTGCAGGTTATACAGAAGGCGGTTATGGTAACCTCGTTGAAATCGATCACGGCAATGGCTTCGTAACGCGTTATGGCCATAATAGTGCTGTATTGGTAACTGTAGGTATGAGCGTAAAACAAGGTCAAACAATCGCCTTGATGGGCAGCACTGGTAAAAGTACAGGCGCTCACGTTCACTACGAGGTACGACTCAATGGATCTCCTACAGATCCTATGATCTTCTTACCAATTAGTAACTAAAATAAAACATAATTCATAGAAAAAAGAACTTGTTATGCGTGTAAATGCACTAATAGCAAGTTCTTTTTCTTTATTTTTGCATATATATATTGTAAAATAAAAGTATATGAACGGAGGTATATCTATGAAGGCCTATGTACAAGTTTATACCGGCGAAGGCAAGGGCAAAACGACCGCTGCTATCGGTCTAGCTATCCGTGCCATCGGTGCTGGCAAGAAAGTCCTCTTTTTACAATTTATGAAATCTAAAGTATATAGTGAACATACTATTTTACCTACCTTACAGAATTTAACCTTAGAAACCGTGGGTAAGCCATTCTTTATCATCAAAGAAGGGATGAAAAGCAAGGATGAACTCGCTAAATGGGGTGATGAAGTCGTTGTCTTTGAATCCGGTAATCCGCCAAAAGACTATGTAGAGCTCATTGAAAAAGGATACGAACGTGCACTGGCTGCTATTAGCAGTGGAGAGTACGATCTAGTGGTCCTTGATGAATACAACATGGCGCTCTTCTTTGAACTCATTACATGGGATAAAACAAAGGCTTTGCTCGATGCTCGTCATCCAGAAACGGAGCTCGTATTCACGGGCCGTGGGGCTCCTCAAGAGTTAATCGACGAGGCAGACCTTGTAACGGAAATGAAAGAGGTTAAACATTACTACCTTCAAGGCGTAATGGCTCGAAAAGGTATTGAAAACTAATCATAGGTACACCTAAGGAGGTGATGTGGTTGAGTACAGTGGCTATTGTGGCCCTCGTTATTGTGGCCATCATTGCAGCACTCATCTTGATTATCCTACTGACACCAATCACATATAGCATCGAAGTTGACGGACGCTCGCCATATCGAGGCGAGGTGCGCGTCAAATGGCTGTGGCGTGTATTTTCACTGCATCTAGCATATTTGCAGGACAAACCATTTTTTAAGGAATTATATATTTTGGGCATGCTCAAGATTGGTCCTGTGAAAGACTATGAAGAATGGCTTGAAAATCGCGTTGACGAAGAATACCAAAAAGTTGTGGACGAAGACGATGATATGTCACAAGCAGAGGCCTTTGCTAAGGCGATGCAAGGGGGCGGACAAGGTCCTTCTGCAAGCTCTAGTGGCACTAGCTTTGAAGATTTGAAGAGCTCTCAACGTTCTGACGCTACCTTTGGTGATGAAGAATCACCAGGGGCTGGTAGATCTGAAAATCCAAATGAACGCATTGAACGTCCTGACCAAGCTTCTAAGGATATGGATGCACAGGCTCGAGCTGATCGGTATGACTCCATTCAGCAAGATCCAACATCCCATATTAAAAGCGATGACGAAACAGTGAGCCGCGTTACTTTCAACAGTGACGGTTCTATCAAGGAAAAGGTATTTACGAAGGTGAAAGACCTCAAAACGACGGTTAAACATCGTTTTGAAAAACCAGATCCAAATGATCCGGTAGCATCATTTAAGTCTAAAATTCCTACATTCTGGTTCATGAAACATGTACAAAATACAGAATTATGGCACCAGCTATTCCTTGTTTCGAAGCGATGCTATGACCACTCTAAACCACGGGATGTGGCCATAGAAGGTCGATTTGGTATTGGTGACCCATATCGTATGGGGATTATCGCATCTATGCTGTACAGCATTTGGCCTGAACAAGCTGAGAACATCGAGCTCGATTATGTAAATTGGGCCGGTGAAGGTAGTGGTCATATTAAAGGGCGCATCATTTTAGCTGTCATGGCTTGGCATGGTACAAGATTCTTGCTATCTAAACCAATGCGTTCCCTATTGGGTGAAAGCGCTCGCGTCTTCTGGGTTAAACGGAAGGAAGCTAAGCAGTTAGAAAAGCTGAAAGCCGAACAAGGTCAAACAGCGTAAGGATATATTAAGTCAACTAAGTAAATGAGCTGTATTAAGACAATATATAAGGTCTACAAATAATGTATATGTCATATAGAAGTAAATACATAGTATAAAAACCTAAGTATTGAACGTACAGCAATGATACTTTCACAAAAAGCGGAGGTACTGTGATGGAAAACAGTAATGTAAAAGAGAATTTGGAAGTCCTATTCGAGAAATTCAAAAATATGATTAAGGTGGAAACTGTAGTAGGCGAAGCTGTGCAAATCGGCGATACTACACTTGTTCCATTCGTAGACGTAACATTTGGTTTTGGTACTGGTACAAACCACAACACTGCTAACAAAAACCACGAATGTGGCGGCGGTGGTGGCGGTGCCAAAATGGAACCAAGCGCTATCCTCGTTATTAAAGGCGAACGCATTGAGTTGTTCAACATTAAAGGCAACCCTTACAGCAGCAGCTTCGATCGTCTTATCGGTTTGGTGCCTGACCTCGTGTCCAAATTGAAATCCGATAAATACATTTATTTGAACGATGAACAATAATTCGATGTCGAATTATAAATACTAGGTGAAAGCCGTAATACCCACATGTGTGCTCTGAATATGTCCGTAGCGACTGCTATTATAGCTTCAGAGTATACTTGTGGGTATTATTTTAACTTCTATAGACTTTCATAAGCATTTCATAGGGCTTTATTATGCTATGTAACATAGTCTTGTGAAAGTTAGCGAGATTTGTTATAGTAAAAATAGTACACTATTGGATTGTATAGTGACACTTTTATTTCGAGGAGGATTTCAGATGAAATTATCTAAAAAATTAACTACCCTAGCTATCGTTGGTGCTATGTCTGCTACTGCTGCAGTAGCAAGCGCTGCTAACATTGGCTTAGTAAATATGAGCCAAGTAGTAAATAGCTACCCTGGCTATGGTGCATTAGATATGAAAATGCAACAAGTAGACGCTCAATACCGTCCACAAATTGAGAAAAAAGTACAAGAAATTGAAAAAATTCAAGATCAAACTCAAGCAGAAGCTGAATTCAATAAATCCGTAGCTCCATTGCTTCAAAAAGAAAACGATGAAATCAACAAAATTGCTCAACCTATGATGCAAGCAATTCACAATGCAGTTGAAACTATTCGCGTTGAGAAAAAAATGGATGTAGTATTGGATGATCCATACACAATCCGTGCGGCTGACGCTAACAGCAAAATCGAAAACATTACTAACGAAGTAATTAGCCGTCTTAAAAAATAATACCGGCTAAAAAGATAATATGAAATGGCCCCTTGTCTGATTTCAGACAAGGGGCTTTTGGATTTAAAGGACTTTTATACTAATATAGAGAAATATATTAACAGAAGTAGTCTGTATAGAGATAAGATATTGTAGGTTACATATAGGTGTTTTCTTTAAAATAGATTAGCTTATTTCAATTAAGGAGTGAGATCTAATGAAAGATTTTAAAGCATTAGCCACAGAGCGGTATTCAGTTCGAAAATTTGATACGAAGCCCGTTGAGCAAGAGAAGTTAGATATCTTGTTAGAGGCAGTGAGATTAGCACCTACGGCTCATAATTATCAGCCGCAACGCTTACTTGTGCTGAATACGACAGATAGTCTTAATAAACTAAAAGACTGCACTAATGGCCACTTCAATGCGCCGTTGGCGATTATTGTTTGTTATGATAATCAAGTGAGTTGGAAGCGGGAATACGATGATGCGGATATGGGTGTTGTAGACGCTAGTATTGTAGGTTCTCACCTCATGTTTACCGTGGCGGATATAGGTCTAGGAACAACGTGGATTGCTCATTTTGATCCCCGTAAAGTACGAGCAGCCTATGCTTTGCCTGATAACATCATACCTGTAGCGATATTCCCAATCGGTTATCCTCATCCAGATTGCGTACCGGCACCGGGCCATACAAAACGCTTTGATGTAAGTGACTTTACAATCTATAATTCCTTTTAATTTCTTTAAAATGTAAGCTCTATAAAATGTAAGCACTACAGAATTTAAGTAATACAAAAAGGGCGGTTAATCAATTACGATTAACCGCCTTTTCTAATAGTGTTTGTAGGTTCTGTTAGTATTTTATTCAGGTTTGTGGATAAGGTTTACTACGAATTCGCTGTCTTCAACAAGTGTTGCTTGGATGTAGTTGTCGCCGTTGAATTCTAATACTTGGCCTGGTACAAGTACATGTTCTTCAGTTTCGTTAAGGAATACTTGTACTTTACCTTTTACTACTGTAAAGATTACATTTGCTTCTGGGTGATTGTGTTTTTCAACTTGTTCACCAGCTTTGCCGCCTTTTTTTACGATTACATAGTTAGGACCTTGGAATAATAAACCTAATTCTTGATTAACTGTGCCTGCCATAATAGACCTCCTAATTCTAGCTTTTTATGTTTTGAAAGCTGACGCTATCACTTAATTAATTAATTTGTGTAATTACCTTATGTTTACATTATAAATGATATTGCTTATCAATGCTGTGCCTATAGCTACAGTTTTGAAAGAAATATATATTAAATATAGATTTAAAATGGGCACAAAAGCGAACGTAAAATTTTACGTTCGCTTTTGTGCTCGTTTTCGTTCGTTTATAGTGCCTAAACAAACAGAATGTTATGTATTTATTAATTATTTTTTCTTGATTGTATATAAACGTGTGCCGTTTTCTTCAGTCGTTACAAGTTCAAAGTTAGCATCTACCGCTTTTACAAAGGCTTCGAACCATGTTTGGTACGCAAGTGCCATGAACTTAGGATCAACGCCTGCTGTACGCCAGTAGCCTGCTTGTAATCTGTGATCGCCAACCCATGTGAATTCGTCAGGGCTTTCAGAAACAACTTGGTCACCACCATCGCAAGGCATACCATTTACGTAGAAGTTTTGCAACGCATTGTAAATCGCTGGAGCAGTGTGTTCTTCAAGGTTATCTTGTGCCACAACACCACATGCTTGGCCTTGTACAGCAAACGCATCAAGAATAGCTGTTACTACGTTCACCGCTTCGTCGCCAGAGTTAGTGTCGAGCAAATCTTTGATGAAAGCTGCTTCGCGAACAGATGCGATGTTAATTTGGTTGGACAACCAGCCATGGATATTGCCATGATCGATGATGTTTTCCAGAGGAATACTTGGATTGATTGGCTCACCGTATGTATCTACGGAGATGGAGTGCAATTCCTCTGCCAAATCATCAACAACCTTAGTTGTTTTCTCTAAAATCAAGTTTTCACGCTCAACGAGCAATTGAATTTTACGATATAACCAGTAATGGATGTGACCTAAGAATGCGGACATATTAAGCTCCTTTTCGTGCTGTTTCTAATTTTTGAACTAAATCGTATACATTGACACCGTGAATTTCTGCAGCTTGCCATAATGGTTCAGCCGTAGAAGATGGGCAACCAAGGCAACCCATGCCAATGCTTTGTAACACAGGTACAACATTTGGATATGTATCTACGATATCGCGAATGATTGTATCTGGTGTAATAGGGGCACCTTCTTCGAGGCGTGGTGCTTCTGGTTCAGGATCGTTACCATGACCAGGCAAGAACACAGCTGGTTCGTCGGATTTGCTTTCAGCTGGAGCACCTTCAAGGTCGCCTAATACAGCTGCTTTGAAAGCCTCTAAACCAATGCGGTCAATGAATTCGCCCATGCGCTCGATTTGTGCATTTTCTTTATAGTATGCAATGATACGATCTACTAATGCAAGAGCTTCTTTTTCAGTTGTTACTTCAGCGATGAGGTCGCCAATGCGTGGATGAGCACCGCCGCTACCGCCAGCGTAAACATTCCAGCCCTCTACAGTACCGATAATACCAACATCTTTCATGCGGCTTTCAGTACAAGAGTTAAGACAACCGGACACGCCGATTTTCATTTTGCTTGGCATTTCTTGAGACAAATATTTGCGCTCAATTTGCATGCCAAGATGTACGCTATCTTGTTTAGCACGTTTACAGAATGTAGTACCTGGGCAGATTTTTACGCTGCGCACGCGATTAGATACAGTGTACGCTGGCTCCATGCCGAGCATTTCCCAAGCTTTATCTACGTCTTCTGCTTTCAAATTCGTAATCATAATGCGTTGGCTGCCAGTCAATTTAAGAACGGCGCCGAACTCATTAGCTACGTCGATATATTTTTGTAATTGTTCAGGTTGAATGAAACCTGCAGGAACGCGAGGTGTAATTGCATAACGGCGTTGACCGTTTTTAATGCGTTGTAAATTTGCTGCAATTTGTGCCATATTAAATCCTTTCTCGAGCCCTCTCTGCGGAGAATAGTGGCTAAAACTACTTAGTTAATCTATGTGATTCTTTGTTTGTAAAATATATACGCCGTTGGGTTTTGTGAAAGCTTCGCACGTATACGAACAGCGTGATGAGATCAACTAGGCGATGCCTCATCAAAACCCGGCGTAACGATCAGTACGGGTATTAAATACTGACCTGATGTTCCTAGTATAAACTATTTTAACACGTAATAATGTAACCTAAGCTACAAAAATGAAAAATTTCAATATTAATTATTAATAGCATACATGATTTTTGATACTACATAGTGCTATTAAATTTACCTAATTGGTAAATTATTTATTTACATTTGTATTTGAAGAGGTATAATAGAATTAACCTACTAGGTAAATTATTATAAATGGCCATTTATATTGTATCAACCATTCACTATGATTTGAGAGAGTCGGTGACATATTGGATATACGATATAAGAATAATAAGTTAGAAACAGTTTGTACAGATGCGGATATTGCCAGACGCGCATACGGACGTGAGATGGCACGTAAAATTCATTTAAGAATTGATCAACTTCGTTTTGCTACATCTATTCAGGATTTGATTTTAAATGGTGTAGGTCGGTGTCACAAGTTGGTTGGAGATCGCAAAACTCAATATGCTATGGATTTAGTACATCCTTATAGACTTATTTTTATACATATTGATGGAACGTTTCACGTAGTAGAGATTCAAGAAATTATTGATTATCATTAGTATAGGAGATATACATATGAAGATATATGAGAGTAAAACTTTTATTGCTATACCGCCTGGAATGACAATAAAAGAGGTTTTAGAAGATAGACATATGTCCCAAAAAGAATTAGCTACACGAATGGACATGAGTGAGAAACACATTAGTAAGCTCATTAATGGAGAAGTACCACTAACGCAGGATGTGGCAATGCGTCTTGAACGGGTATTTGGTGTAGAGGCAAGTTTTTGGAATGGTCTAGAAGCTAATTACAGAGAAAAGATATTAAAAGTGGAGTATGAAAACTCCATTGATGAAGAAATTAATTTCGCTAAGCCCTTTGGTTATGCTAAGCTTGCACGTTTGGGTATCGTTCCAGAAACGAAAAAGGTAGCTGAACAAGTCAATAATCTACAGAAGTTTTTTGAGGTAGCTTCTTTAAAAAATGTAGCTGATGAAATGGTTATGCCCTTAGTATATGAAAATATTAAGGATATGGAACCAGCTAAAAAGAGTGCGATTTATACACTAGTACAAATTACAAAAGGGCAGGCTCGTTTTGTAGAGGTCAATCCTTACGATGCAGAGTTACTAAGAACATTTATACCAAAAATTAAGGACCTTTCTAGTGAACCTTTAATCGGTGTGAAAGAGCCTCTTAAGGATATGCTAGCAGCATGTGGTGTGATTATTGTGTATTTGCCAATTATTGATAACATAACCTCAACATGTATTACATATTCCAAAGGAAACTCCATTGTTCTTGGTATACCAACGGAAGATTCTGATGATTTTTGGAATTTATTAGACCAGGCTTTACATAATTTGGTAGAACGAGACTTTCCACACAGTAATCGGAAATATCGCAACAATGATCCTGTAACCGTGGTGAATTATTAATTCAGATTTTGTAAATAGGTAAGGTGTTACTTCTTAGGCTTTTCTTAGGGCATTCACCATGCAATTTGTAAGGACTTTCAAAGTACAATCCGTAGGACTCTCATCCTGTAACAAAATAGCGTATAATAGACACATAGAATATTATTGATGTAGGAGATACAATGAAGGTCCTTTACGATACAATTTTAAAAGCGAAATATACAGGTCGCCCAAACCGTTTTGTGGTGACTTTAGATTTAAATGGTGAAAGCGTGCTCGCTCATTTGCCAAATCCTGGTCGCATGTGGGAGCTCTTGTTCACCGGTGTAACGATGTACATCGTGCCTCACGATAAACCGGATGCGAAAACGAAATACCGCGTGGTTGGCATCGAGCGCGATGGCGTTGTGATTATGCTCGATACAAACTACAGCAATGATGTGGCGCAGCATTTGATTGAAAATAAACTCATCCCTGGATGGGAAGAGTGGCGCATTGTAAGACGGGAGTATACAGTTAAACTACACGGTACATCATCTCGCTTTGACTTGCTCCTCACCAATGATAAAGGCCATGAGTTCTTGTTAGAGGTTAAGTCTTGTACGCTATTCTCCAAGACTGGAGCCATGTTCCCTGATGCTATTACAGAACGAGGACGCAAGCATTTATTACATTTGAAAGAACTACAAAACGAAGGTTACCATACAGGTGTTTTGTTCCTCGTACAATGGGACAAAGCACAGTGGTTCTTGCCAGATTATCATACAGATTTGGAGTTTGCTAAAACCTTTAAAGAGGTCGCAACTTCTTTAGACTGGAAAGCCGTTGCTGTGGCGTGGGATGATACTTTTACCATGCCCACTGTAACCCATGAATGTTCCTATCCGAGTAGCATTCTCGACACAGAGGCTCACGATAGTGGCGTGTACGTAATGGTCATGCATCTCGACCATGATTTAGACCTTGAGATCGGCTCTAAAGGAATGATGCATTTCAAGGCGGGTTACTATATGTACGTAGGCTCTGCGAAGGCGAATTTAACAAAGCGCATTGAGCGCCATAAGCGAAAACGGAAGAAAATGCACTGGCATCTAGATTACTTCCGTGGTCACTGCGAAATGATAGCAGGTCTGCCAATTCGTACTAGCTGGGCTGATGCGGAATGTGCTCTCGCTGATGCGGTCCGTGGCGTTGCCGAATGGGACGTGCCTAAATTCGGATCCTCTGATTGCGACTGTAAAAGTCACCTATTTGGGATGACGGACAATCCCATACACAATCAATCCTTTATGAATGTGGTGGAAGATTATCGCATGAATATGTTGGATGCGCTAGTTAAGTGATTGTTGTTGGGGCCCCGTCACATAGTGGTTTACTAGTTAAAAAAGTTAGACACTTATTCCTTCGCTCCATAGTGACCTAAGTCGCTCATTCATAAGTGTCTAACTTTTTTACAACCCTATATGTGGACTAGTCCCAACAACAAAAGCACTTTTCCTTTCGCATGGGGCGAGGCCCCTAATTGGGAGAAGCGGATAAAACAAAAGCTAAGTATTTGATCTCATTTAGATTTAAGGCAAAGAATGATTGGAAAGAAACTATGCTAACAGGCATAGGTAGTACTGGTAATGATACTTCAGGTGTGGAACGAGACTTTGTTAAGATTTTGGACGATATGATATATCATGCAGCTCATTAAATAATAAGCAGGAATAGCTTATAAGTATGAAATAAAATGAGATATAGATATAGAGGGGAATTATATGACATCCTTAGAAAATGCGATTACAGGAAATGTTATTGTATATCAAGCAGAGAATGAATCTGTTTCTACGAATGTACTATTCAAAGATGAAACATTTTGGATGACACAAAAAGATATATCAAAACTATTTGATGTTAATCCACAGGCTATATCCAAGCATTTAAATAATATTTATTCTGACGGCGAATTAGAAAAGCTAGGAACTTGTTCCAAAATGGAACAAGTTCAAATAGAAGGAACTCGTACTGTTAAACGGGTAATAGATTTTTATAATCTTGATGCTATCATTGCGGTAGGATATCGAGTAAATAGCAAAAAGGCAACTCAATTTCGAATTTGGGCGACAGGAGTTTTACGGGAATATATTATCAAAGGTTTTGCTCTTGATGATGTTATGCTAAAGAATGGACGTTCATTTGGAAAAGATTATTTTAAAGAATTGCTACGAAGAGTCCGCTCAATTCGGGCTAGTGAACGACGCATATATCAACAAGTAACAGATATATTTGCTGCGTGTGCAATCGATTATGATGCACAATCACCTATTACTAGAGAATTTTTTGGAACGATACAGAATAAGTTTCATTATGCTATTACTGGTCAAACTGCTGCAGAGATCATTCATAGTCATGCAGATGCTACAAAGGATCATATGGGATTGACTACGTGGGAATCTGGACCGGAAGGGCGGATTTATAAGAAGGATGTAATCGTAGCAAAAAATTATTTATCGGTTGAAGAGATTGAACAACTTGAGCGAATGGTATCCTCATTTTTTGATTATATAGAACGTATTATTGAACGACGTGAAACATTTACTATGAAAGCGTTTATTGAAAGTGTAGATAAGTTTTTAGACTTTAATGAGTATCAAATCCTAACAAACAAAGGACTTATTTCTATGACACAAGCGCAGAAGAAAGCTGTTAGTGAATATAAAACGTTTAATACACAACAGAAAGTAATTTCTGATTTTGATAAGTTTGTGAAAGAACATAGTTAATAATAAAGGGTTTATAGCCTTTATCCCTTAAAAATGCTATAATATTATGATGTATTATAATCAGTGTTAGTAAAATGAGGTGAGATTGTGGCAGACCAACAATGGTCCCACGGGAATATTCATCCCGTTCAGATTGATAAAGAAATGAAGAACGCCTATATCGATTATGCGATGTCCGTAATCGTAATGCGTGCTCTTCCAGATGTGCGCGATGGCTTGAAACCAGTACATCGTCGTATTTTGTACGCGATGCACGAAACAGGCATGATGCCAAATAAACCGTACAAGAAATCCGCTCGTATCGTTGGTGACGTACTCGGTAAATATCATCCACATGGTGATAGTTCCGTTTACGACGCAACGGTTCGTTTAGCGCAAGATTTCAATACGCGCTACCTCTTGGTAGACGGCCACGGTAACTTTGGTTCCATCGACGGCGATAGTGCCGCTGCGATGCGTTATACCGAAGTACGTATGGCGAAAATTACGCAAGAAATGCTCGCTGATATCGACAAGGAAACTGTTGATTTCATGCCGAACTATGATGAAAGCTTGCAAGAACCTACAGTATTGCCTGCGAAGATTCCAAATCTTCTCATCAATGGTTCCAGCGGTATCGCCGTAGGGATGGCCACAAATATTCCACCGCACAACCTTAACGAGGTATGTAATGGCCTTACCATGCTCATCGATAATCCAGATGTAACTGTGGACGAATTGATGACACAAATTAAAGGTCCAGACTTCCCGACTGGGGCGCTCATTTTGGGCCGGGAAGGCATTAAAAAAGCGTACTCCACAGGTCGTGGCAGCGTAAAAATGCGCGCTCGTGCAACCATTGAAGAAATGGCGAAGGGCAAGCATAAAATCGTAGTGACTGAGATCCCATACCAAGTTAACAAGGCTCGCGTTATCGAAACGATTGCAAACTTGAGCCGTGACAAGGTAATCGATGGCATCACAGCACTTCGTGACGAATCTGACCGTCAAGGTATGCGCATCGTTATCGAATTGCGCGCTGACGTGCAACCAGATATCGTTCTTAACAAATTATATAAACACACTCAACTTCAAGAATCTTTCGGCGTGATTATGTTGGCCCTCGTAGATGGTCATCCTCGCGTATTGAATTTGAAAGAAGTATTGGGTTACTACTTAGATCACCGTCTCAATGTAATCGTACGTCGTACTCAATTCGAGCTTAACAAAGCTGAAGCGCGTGCACACATCTTGGAAGGCTTGTTGATTGCCCTTGACCACATCGATGAAGTTATCGCTACAATCCGTAGTTCTCAAACTGACGAAATCGCACGTAACGCATTGATGCAAAAATTCGGGCTTTCAGAAAAACAAGCAGTAGCCATCCTCGACATGCGTCTACGCCGTTTAACAGGCTTGGAACGCGAAAAAATCGAAGAGGAATACAAGGAATTGTTGGCATTGATCGAAGACTTGAAAGCTATCTTGGCTAGTGAAGCGCGTCAACGTCAAATCATCAAAGACGAACTTGAAGATATGAAGAAGAAATACGGCGACCCTCGTCGTTCTGAAATCACAATCGATACGTCCGACCTTGATGTAGAAGACCTCATCGCTGACGAAGAGATGGTTATTACCTTGACTAAACAAGGTTATATCAAACGGATGAACGCGAACGTATATCGCAACCAACATAAAGGTGGCGCTGGCGTTATCGGCATGAAGACGAAGGAAGACGATTATGTAACACAAATTATGCATGTACGTACGCATAATACATTGCTATTCTTCACGTCCACAGGCCGTACATACCGCCTCAAAGCATACGAAGTGCCAGAAGCAGGTTCCCGTAACTCTCGCGGTACTGCTATGGTTAACGTATTGCCATTAGCTGTAGGCGAATCCGTTACGACTATGATCGACCTTGAACGCGTTCAAGAAGATGTAAACTTATTCATGGTAACTGAGTTCGGCGTTGTAAAACGTACAGCTATCGAAGAATACCGTAACATCCGTCGTTCTGGTCTCAACGCTATCAACCTCGACGAAGGGGATCACTTGATTTCCGTCAACGTAACGACTGGTGACCAAGATATCTTAATCGGTACTAAATTGGGTATCGCTATTCGTTTCAGTGAAAGCGATGTACGCCTTATGAAACGTGCGGCTCACGGCGTGCGGGGCATTAAACTCAATGCAGGCGACGTGGTTGTAGGTGCTGGTGTTATTAATGCTGATGAAAGCGAAGCACAAGTGTTTACTATCTCCGAAGAAGGCTTTGGTAAACGCAATGATGCGGAAGCTTACACATTGCAAAAACGCGGCGGTAAAGGCTCTAAGAACTTCAAGATTACGAACAAAACAGGTGACGTAGTTGCCGTTGAAGTTGTTCATAATGATGATGAAGTAATGCTTATCTCTGAACAAGGCAAAATCATCCGCTTCAACATGAATGATATTGCTGTTAAAAAAGGTAAAGCTATTTCTGGTGTGAAAACACAAAACCTCGACGAAGGTGATAAAGTAGCTAGCATTGCTGTTATTCCAGGTTCTGAAATCGAAGAAGAAGTAGCAGAATAATTTGTATTAATACTATATGTAAGAAACTATGGGCGGCCATCTTAGATGGTCGTCTCTAGCGTTAAGGAGTTAGAAATGAAAAAATGGTTAGCTGCTATGTTTGCAGCAGGGGTTTTCTTTGTAGGTGGCTTTGGCCAAGCGAGCGCCGCTGATTGGTATTATATCGATGCTGATGCTGATGATGCAGCATGGTTTATCGATAACTCTTCTGTATATAAAACAGATGATGCGGCAACAGTACTTGTTAAAATTAACAATGTAGAAGGCTTCACATACATCTACACAGTACGCATCGATCGCAAAGAAAAAACATGGACAGAACTTGATACAACAGTATACAGCGCTGCAGGCGTAGCGTTATTGTCCAGCAAAGACGCACAAAAACCTACAAAAATTGAAGATGATACCATGGGCGCGGAAGTTATGCAGGCCCTATGGGGTAAATAATCCAACAATTTAATAGAAGCTGATATTCGCTCTGTCTAGTTAGATATTCAGAACGTATGAGTAGCCCCGAACTATCCTGAAAGCCTCCATAGTGAACTAAGTCGTTTTCAGAATAGTTCGGGGCTTTCTGTTTTCTTACCAATCTTACAGGTCGAATATCAGCCTTCAAATCTATTGGATTATTTAAAGCCCATAGGGGTCTCGCTAGACGTTCCTTAGGGGTTCTATATAATTTATGCATTTAATAGAGTTTTTATTAGTAATATGCAATTATGGTGTTATAATGAAGGCGTAGAGAATTTATGGTATGCAGATTGCATAGTTATTTGAATTTTATAGTCAGGAGAGAATAGTTATGAAGAAATGGTTTGCTTGTTTAGCGGTAGCAGGTTTATTGTTTAGCGCTGGTGTGGGCGTGTCTCATGCTGAAAGTTGGTATGCATTGGATACGGACCAAGCTGGTCGTACAGGTTACATCGATAATGATTCTGTTGATAAAAATGATGCTCGTGCTACATTGCGCTTGAAGATTGTAGATCCTAATGGAGATCACTCCATTTATACAATGACATTCAATCGCGCTGATAAAACAGTGCAGCTCATTGATGTTACAACATATAACCCACAAGGCTATATGATTGGCTCTGAAACATTAGCAAATACAAAAGTACAAATACAAGAAGGAAGTAATCTAGATCACGTGTATCACTTGATTTGGTAAATTTCTTCTACTAGTAGAAAGGGTTCTATCTCTCATCGACCTCCATAGGAACCTAAGTCGGTCTCAAAGAGATAGAACCCTTTCTGCACGTATGATTTAATTTACTCAAAACTGCGTAGGGGAATAGTGACCTAAGTCGTCCTTAGAGATATATTCACCCGTTTTCTCATCCCCTAATGAGGAAATCTTTCCAAAACTGCGTTTGGGAGTAGTGACCTAAGTCGGCCTCAAAGAGATAGAACCCTTTCTGCACGTAAGATAAAATGTATCCAAATTATTTATTCCCTTATTTTATGGTCTAAAATAAGGGAATAGCATTTTTGGTAAGGGAATATTTAATTTATGAAGGTCTAATAATTGAGCACGTTTGTCTTTCATAAAATATTTATTTTCATCGAATATACTAGATTTCGTATTCTTGTATTTAAATCGAGAGGTAAACATATGAAAAAAACATTGGCAGCTGTTTTGGCAGCAGGCGCTTTATTGATTGGTGGCATCGGTAGTGTTGATGCAGCAAATTGGTATACTGTTGGTACTGATAGCAATGGCATCACTTGGTCCATCGATAACGACTCTGTTAAAAAAGATGACAAAAAAGCAACTTTGGACATCAAAGCTATGGACTACGAAGGTTACCACTACATCGTAACTGAAGAGTTCAACCACAAAAAACGCGAAGTAAAAGACGTTAAGGTTACTCTTTACAACCCACAAGGCGAAGTGGTAAAACAAGAACAACCTAACAAATCTACTCGTAAGGTTGAACAAGGCACTCCTGCATACGCTGTGTACACACTTATCTGGGGTGACAAATAATCTGATCCTTCGAGTGTTATGATTCTTTGTGAAAGCTTCACACGCGCACGTTCTCATTAGAGGGCGTGCGTTTTTTTATTTAATTTTAATTCCCGAAAAGTTGGTGAATTATTTGCTCGTTCGTGGTACAATGTGAATAATATTACGCATTTTTGCACAAAAGTGTGACATTTCTACATAGTATAAACTTTCACTATAGCGTATACTAAAGGTAAGATGTGGAAGTACGCCTTGAGCACAGTGCTCTGTAGTTTGGCCTAGTTTCCCCAAAAGGTTTGGTAGTTTTAGTTTGTTAGAGGAGGTCCTCATGTCTCAATACGAATTTATCGATAAACGCGTGCCGATTGCGCTAGACAATCCATCCATTTATCACGACATTTCCAAGTGTAAAAACTGTACGTTATGCCGTCGTGCTTGTGCGGACGTAATGAGCGTACTCGACTACTATGATCTCGATGCAAACGGTGACGTGCCTGTATGTATCCACTGTGGTCAATGTGCGGCTGCATGTCCATTCGACTCCATGCATGCTAAATCCGAGCTTGAAAAGGTGAAAGCAGCTCTTGCAGATCCTGAAAAAATTGTGGTTATCCAAACAGCGCCAGCTGTGCGTGTAGCTATCGGTGAAGGCTTTGGCTACGAACCCGGTACATTCCTTGAAGGTAAAATGGTTGGTGCATTGCGCGCATTAGGTGCGGACTATGTAGTAGACACTAACTTCGGTGCGGACTTAACAATTATGGAAGAAGCATCTGAGCTTGTGGAACGTCTTAAAACTGGCGGTCAAATTCCTCAGTTCACAAGCTGTTGCCCAGCGTGGGTGCGCTTTGCGGAAATCTACTTCCCTGAATTGATTCCTAACTTGTCTTCCACACGTTCTTGTATCGCTATGGAAGCAGCTATGATTAAAACATATTTTGCTGAGAAAAAAGGCATTAATCCTAGCAATATCGTATCTGTATCTGTAAACCCTTGTACTGCTAAAAAAGCAGAAACAAAACGGGAAGAAGAAAATGCAGCGGCTCGTTATCACAATGACGAATCCCTTGGCATGGATACAGATATTTCCATTACCACACGTGAGTTCATCCGTTGGATCCAAGAGGAAAACCTCGACTTCAATGCTATTGAAGAGTCCCAATTCGATGACTTAATCGGTATGGAAACTGGTGCATCCATCATCTTTGGTAATACTGGTGGTGTTATGGAAGCAGCTATGCGCACAGCGTACAAGCTCATCACAGATAAAGAGCCACCTCCATATGCATTGACACACCTCGAAGACGTTCGTGGTATGGAAGGCGTTAAAGAGGCTACTGTTCAATTAGGTGATGATGTAACATTGTCCGTTGCTGTAGTACATGGCGGTAAAAACACACGAGACTTCCTCAATGCGTTGAAAGATAGCGATAAACACTATGACTTTATCGAAGTTATGGCTTGCCCAGGTGGTTGTATTGGTGGCGGTGGTCAACCGCGCACTAAATTGCCTCAAGCTGTGAAAACTAAGGAAGCTCGTATTGGCGGTCTTTACGAAGCTGATGCGAACTACAAATGGGTTGCTTCCTATGAAAACCCAGAAATCCAAGCATTGTACAAAGATTTCTTAGGCGAACCATTGGGCCACAAGGCACACGAATTATTGCACACACACTACACAGACCGCAGTGCTGTTCTTGGTGATCGCAAAGACGTAACACCTGAAACATGCCCAACATCCCCTAAATATAAGGGCTAATCGTATTACCATGTAGCTAAATAAAAATAAATCCTACGGGTCATGAGTGACTTGATACTTGTGTAGATATTGACTACTGAGTGTCAGCTTACATGCGATTCGTAGGATTTTTATATTTATCCTTCTTATAGTTTTGTATATGTTATATGTATGGATCTCATAAGGCACTAGATTGTGACCGTATGTACTATCATAATGACTTCATATCAATGGATTGTTTTGTATAGTAATTGTTACTGTTACTTTATAACTTTATTATGATAAATTAGTATAGGAAATTAGCTTTCACATGAGGAAAAGATGAATTATATAGTGTATAATATATAGAGAAGTAATGTGTAAGAGAGTTCAGCAAGGAGTTTTGTGGAGAGATGAACTTGTTTTTACGGCGTGCCTTATGTGGCATGGCCTTGATAGTTGCCGCCATAGGTACTGTGGGATGCCAACATGAGAGTCAGGCAGAGCAGGAAGAGGTACGAACTGTATCGTATCGGGCTGTCATGCAATCAGACAAACCTGTCCCTGAGAAGGTGAATACCTGGCTTGGGGCTATGTCTCAAGAGGACAAGATAGGTCAACTGATGATGATTAGCCTTCACGGCAGCACGGTAGGACAGTCCCAAAAGGACGTCATCAGGAAATACCGTGTGAGCGGCGTTATGCTAACAAATGAAAATCTAAATAATAAAAACCAAGTGAAAGCTTTCACCAGCGATATCATGCAAACGGCCACAACGGCGAGTATGGTGACGCCATACATCGGCATCAATCGGGATAAGGTGTTGAGTACGAATGAAAGTTTCTTGCGCTTGCCAGAGCCAAATCGTTGGGGGCAACTACCGATGGAACGGATTATTAATTTAGTGACTCGATCGGCCATCGAAATGCGGGATATGGGCTTTAACCTCATTGTGGGACCGAATGCAAACCTAGGGGTGCCGAATGTGTCCTATACATCTGACCCTACGTGGGCAGGGCATATGGATCTGGCCATGGCGGAGCGTTACCAAATCAATCACATGTGGTTTGCCTATAATTACTTCCCAGCAGTGAGCCTTGGTGATGCATCCTTTGAGACCGCTAACGATGCGAAGGCCTATCTGAACAACAACGATGTGTCCGTATTTAAACGGCTCATTACACAGACGACGGCGAATACGTACATGCTCGTCATAAGCCATGTGCAAATCCCTGCTATCGATAATGAGCACCTAGCGAGTAACTCGAAAGCAATCATAACGGACTGGCTACGACACGAGCTAGGCTATAACGGCGTGGTTATGACCGACCGTGTCGATGTAGGGGCCTTGCAAGCAAACCAAAAGATAGGGGACTTTGCAGTTAACTCCATCGTAGCAGGCAGTGACCTCGTCCTCCTTGATGCAGATACGGGTCACATCGATGAAGTCCATCGCGCACTTACGCAAGCGGTGGCGAATGGAACCATTTCAAATGATCGACTCAATGATGCGGTTAAGCATATTTTGCTCATGAAGATGCAAACTCAACTACAATAATAAAGAAATAACTACAACAATAAAGAAACAACTATAACAATAAAGAAATGACTATATAATATCCTTATTACATACGAGTCATATGACGTGCTATACCTTATGGTAGGCACGTCTTTTTATATGTGTTGAGTATGGAAAAAGAATATATATGGAATATTGTATGTTGGCGTGACGAGGATAGACCTATAAGAATACAGGAAATATAAGGGGTTTTACAATCGAATGGGTAAAAAGTAAACCATTAAATAAGTATATTTTATGCGTAAAAAATTTAACATAATAAAAAGTCATGTTAATAATATGAAAATAAGTTTATATTTGTTTTAAATTTATGATATAATAATCTCCATAGAATGTTGGAGGTGAGAGTATATGAATTTTGTGGGACGTGCTGAAATTATTGAGAGTATCCAGTCCCGTATTGCGATGAATCAAATGAGTTTGTGTGTTGTGTACGGTCCGCATCGCAGTGGCAAATCCTATGTGGCTTCCCAGCTTGTACGACGTCATAAGGCGTTATACTTGGCAGGTCGCATGGCTAATGAAGCAATCCATGTAGCCGATATGAATCGAGCTCTTGAGGCACGTTTTGTTCCTACTGATGAGCAGGACAAATTCGAACCGATCACTAACTTGCAAGAGGCTTTTGAGGGTCTATTTGAAAGCAGTGTGAAAACGCCTCAGACTGTGGTGATTGATGATTACCCTTCCTTGGTGGAGGCTGTACCTCAGTTCCCCATACACTTGCGTGATTTATTAGATACCTATAAAGAAACGAGCCAGTTGAACATCATTTTGATGGCCAATGGTTTAGAACAGCTCGATGGTCGCATCATTGGCGATCGCAGTCTAATCGGTCCCTATGTGTCGGAATATTTTGAGGTAAAACCGTTCTCCTTGGTGGATATGAAATCCTTGGGCCTTCACTATGCGAAGGATGACTTGCGTACCGTATTCGCCGTAACAGGCGGTCTACCTGCGTATGTGCAGTACTTTGATAATGGTGAAAGCATCGATACGAATATCATTAATTTGTTCTTCTCTGTATCGGGTGCCCTATTTGAAGAAACACAACATATCTTACACCGAGATATGAAAAATATAACAGGTGCTAACGCTATCCTGTCTGGCCTTGCTACCCTTGAAAGACCATACTACGTGGAGCTTTTACAAGCTAGCCAAATTAAAAGCGGCACCTTTACATCTCGTTTAAATGACCTCATGGCGATGGGTCTCGTAGGTCGTATCCAAGCGAATAGCCGTGGACCTGCGAAATACGCAGACTACCACTTTACCAATAGCATGTTCCATTTCTGGTACCGCTATGTGTATAAATACTGGGGCGACATCGTGCGTGGCAACGGTGCAGACGTGTACCAAACCTACGTAAAACCACAACTGAAAGACTTTGTGGAAGCTTCCTGTATTGCAATTTAATCAGACAATTTAATCAGACACCACACTTCCTCTGTGGTGTCTTTTTGTGTTGTTTATTTATTTTGCCGTAGTATTCTTTTGAATCTTATTTATGTGCCATATTCTTTTGAATTTTATTTACGTGTCATATTATTTTGATTATATTTCATTTTCAGCAATTATCTATCTAGGTGTATAGTTATGTCCTTTCAGAGATAGAAATTAATATTAGATTGTAACAGAATATGACGGAATTCTAAGGAATTGTCAATTTGTCAAAATCTCCGATCCACGCTATTGTGTAGATAAGCGCTATGCCATGGCAGGAAAGGGGATTTATGTTATACACAAACGAAGAACCGTTAGTACAACGAACCTGTATTAAAACTGCAAGCTTACAATCGGAGAAATTAGTCACTAGAAAATCAATATCTGAAAAAGTACAATCTAAAAAATCACAATCTAAAAAAGCACAATCTGAGGAGCTATCACCTGCGGAAAAAACTTCTAACGAAGTACTTTCTAAGGAACCAAAGTACAAGGTGCCAGAGGAGTTGAAATTACAGACCCTCATTTGTGGGCATCAGGTATTAACATCCTTATCGGATAAAAGCCTTGTGTCGATTTGTCAAAATCCAAATATGCGGATTCAGACCGTTGGATATCAGCCTTGGTCTGTTGATGAGCTGCGCCATGATGCGGCACAAATAGAACTCTGTCGCAGGTATCGACCACTCATCTTGCACTATACGAATCGGACCGGAAACCGCGAGTTTAGGGAAGACCTAGAGAGCTATCTATGGGCCATACTCTTGGAATCGATATATAGCTTTGATCTGAAAGGGGCTGTACCGTTCCCTGGCTTTGTGAAAGCTGGTATTAGATATGGTTATATGCGGTATTGGAAACGAGAACGGTTACGTAATCATCGTGAGATTCATATACCAGATCGTATCACCGAAGATGGAGAGGTCACGTTTGGTATGGATATCTTCTCGTCTGGAGAAAATATAGCGGACATGATTATGACCGCCGATGAAGAACAAAGGCTGCGAGCGCGTCTCGTATGGGCGTTAGGCAGACTGTCTCCAGATCAGCGCGACCTATTGCGTCGCGTTTACGGAGAATGCCAAAGCTTGGTATCGGTCAGTGAAGAGCTGAACTGTAGCCGCCAAGCTATCCAAAGACGTCATGAACGAGCCCTCCGGAAGCTGCGCAGATACCTAACGACGGACTTTAAGAAACTACGAGTACACTAGATACGAATACAATAGGGCTATACATTCATTAGAGATATACACGTATTAAAGTTATATACATATGAGATTCTTAGAACTCTGAATCGATTAGAATATGTAGTGTAAACATATGAATATTAGTCTATTAGAGTCTAGTTCGTATTAAATAATATGTGTTAATATAATTTAATTTCTTATTTATATTCTGATTTTTGTATAATTACATTAATCTCGATTAATAGATATACATAAAATATGCAATTCTCAATTTAAATGAGAAAATAATGACACATATAAGTAACCATTAGTTTTACAAGATCTTAAAGTCTTTAATTTTACATAAATTTCTATAGTTTTGTGTATATATTTACAAATTATACAGACTGATATACAATTAAATCAACAGCAGATTAAAGCATGCGAATCTGCTTTCACAGAACACGTGTTCATTGTATTGTTGAAAGGAATGTTCCTAATTAGAGTGGAGAGAATTCCTATGATAACACATGATGAATTAACAGATATGATGGCCGCTCGGCTATCTAAGGGAGAGGATTTGGATTTGATCTATACGAATCCAAAGAACCACATTGTTTGTTTTATTCCTACTTATGAGCCTGGTGGTGGTGATAGTACGAAGTGCTATTTCGTAGATGGCCGTGAAGAACTGGTCTGTCTGCCGATGCGCACCATTACGCGAGAGCTGGCGGTACAGGAAGGGTTGAGGCCCAATTACATTATGACCAGCGACGGTCGGCGTAGTAGCTATACATCGCCTAAGACCTATGGTCCGCATCTGACCTTTGCCCATATCAAATGTCGGCGCCCTGTCGGCAAAGACGTGGTGTACGGCCTCTTTAACGTGGCTATACCTTATGAATATATCGTTACAGAAGGTCCAGAACCCGATACGAGCTATATTCACGTGGGGAACTTCGCACCGATTTTGGTGTACCAATCTCCGCGTCACGTTAAACACAAACTGAACGAAGCCATGCTAGAACACTGCAACTACGTGCGCAAAATGCTAGCCCGCATCAAACTCAGCCAAAACCTACAAGTTGTGGCCGAACTATTTATCGCCTGGAGAGACCTAACGAGATAACACGTTAGGGGGAAGAGATGGAATAGAAGGGGAGATGAAGTAATAGGGGAGAGAAAAAGGAGGAGAGCTATAGGGAGAAAAATATAATAGAGAAGACAAAAAATAAGGTGATCATAAATAAATAATACGCCTCAAACACTTAAATATATTCCAAAAAGAACCACCCCTGATAGGGGTGGTTCTTTTGTAGTTATCAATCTTAAAATCTATTATTATCCTGTTAATTAATAGCTATTCATTAATTATCTATGCATATTTAATGATTATTAAAGGTATTTATAATGAATTAATTGAATTTTGACATCAAAAAACTGATAATATAATTAATAATGAAAAAAATGTGAAGGTGTTTTGTAGTTGTTTGTAGTCAGGGGTTTTTAGTGTGGGCTTTTTTAGATTTAGAAGATCGATAAAGATTGCACCAGGAATTAAAATCAATCTTAATAAGAAAAGTACAAGTCTTACTATTGGTCGTAGAGGAATCCATACGACAATAAATGGATCAGGTGTTCGGAATACTATAGGTCTTCCAGGTAGTGGTCTTTCATATACTTCATACCAAAAGTTTAATGAGAGTTCCATTGCTAATGGAATTCCTTATACACGTGTCTGTCCTAACTGTGGTCATAATATGAGAAAAGCTTGGGTAAACTGCCCTAAGTGTAGTTTTAATTTATTATCTTTATATAGTAAAACAGAAGCTGATACATCTGAAAATTCTAGTCAAAAAGATATAAAACAAGGGAATATGGATTCAAACACTGTGGAAAATCCTAGTAAAGGTGAGACTGGATGTGGTTGTTTAATCATTATTTTTATAGTTTTTGTTATTTATAGGCTTTTAAGTTGATTATATAGTCATAGTTATAAAAAGTGAGGGTTATTATGAAAAAGTCTAAGAGAGCATGGTTAACATTTGTTACGGTTAGTTCTTGGGTATTAGCGCAATTGGGCTTACCTACTGCTGCGCAAGCTTGGGCACCTTATTCTGATGATTTGCAAACTCTGGATCATACTGGTGCAGTTAATCTCAATAAGTTTAAGGGTACTACGTTTAAGTCTAAAGACAGCTTACCTCAAAAACAAATATTTAATAGTATTGATGGTATTTTTTCTAATGATTTAGTGGAAATGGCACATTATAGTCATAGATCTCATTCTTCCCATAGATCTCATTATTCTCACTACTCTAGTTCTTATGGTCGTGGAGGATATTCTGGTGGATATTCGAGTGGTTCCTCAAGTTCTTCAGATGAAGGCTATGTTGCACCTGCACAACCTACAGATGTTCTCCCAATTGCAGATATACAAAAACAACTTAATGATTTAGGGTATTCTGTTGGAACTGTAGATGGTCAAAAAGGGCCTAATACTGTTCAAGCTATTAAGAATTTCCAAATAGAATATGGGTTACCTGTATCTGGTATTGTGGATTGGCAAACAGAGGCATATTTAAATAGTACTAATATTAATATTGTTCGGGCTGGATTACAACGACATGGTTATAAGTTCTCATCTGGTAGTGGTCGTACACAAGATGTTGTTGCAGCTATATATGATTTCCAAGCTAGACATGGATTACCACAAAATGGTCGTATATATTTAAAAATGAAACAAGCCTTGGGTGTTTAGTATGTCAAATTATTTTATTAGAAAAGAAAATGATTTCATTTATTTTGTTGAGTTGAAGAAAGAGTTTTATGAGCCTAAAGCTGTTATGTATGCAGCGAATATGTTTACAGATCAGTGCCATATTAAAGTTGATGAAGTAGACTTTGATACTGTTGGTGTTTGGTTTAAGTTAAAATTAGAGGCTGATAAAGACAAGTTGGAAAAGTTATTGGGTGACTTTTGTAATGAAGCATTAAAAAAGCAGGTTCAAATTGACTTAGATGATAGATTCGGTAAACTTAGAGAGATTATTTATCATAAAGCTTTTGATAAAGCAGGAGGGATAGACTAGTGTCAGCACTTCCTGAATTACATTATTTACCATTTGGATTTACAGAGTTACCAAATGGGATAATGGTCTTAGTTAATCAAGGTGGAGAACATTTATTTATAAATCGTGATGACTTCAATCATATTTTAAATAAAGATATCGATAGAAATTCTGATTTTTATTTCGCTTTAAAGGATAAACAGTTCTTAGCAGATGATCACGACCTTGAGATTCAGCTTGATGTATTAGCTAACCAACTAAAGAGTAGAAAAGCATACTTAGATGATTTCACATCATTACATATGATTGTTGTAACTGCAAGATGTAATTTTAACTGTCGGTACTGTCATGCCAGTAGTGCAAATGAAAAAGAATATGACTTAGACTTAGATTGGTCTACAGCAAAGCACATTGTGAATAAGATTTTTGAATCTCCATCACCAATCATAAAAATAGAATTTCAAGGCGGTGAACCATTATTAAACTGGCCTATAATTAAAGATATTGTAGAATATGCAGAGATAGTAAACCGGATTGCTAAGAGACGATTAGAATTTGTAATTTGTACTAATTTAACACTGGTTACTAAAGATATCTTAGAGTATTGTAAAAGTCATAATATTGCAATCTCTACATCTCTTGATGGAGATCAAGAGATTCAAAACTTTAATCGTAAGCCACGAGGCCCTATTGATGGATACAAGGTATTTGAAGAAAAGTTAGCTTTAACTAGATCTATTTTAGGGCAAGACGGTGCGTCACCATTGCTAACTGTTAGTAAGACTAATTTAAATAGTTTGCCTCTTGTTGTTGATGAATATATCAAACATGATTTTCATGGGATTTTTATTCGTGCTCTAAATCCTTATGGTAATGCTGTAGATAATGTAAATACGTTAGGCTATTCAACGGAAGAGTTTCTCAAAGCCTATAAGAATGCTTTAAACTATATTATTCAAAAAAATATAGAAGGGTGCCATTTTATTGAATATTATGCAGCATTGCTATTAGAACGTATTTTGACACCTTTTAGTACTGGATTTGTCGATTTGCAATCTCCATGTGGCAATATCATAAGTGGTGTTATTTACGATTATAATGGCTATGTTTATGCCTCGGACGAAGGGCGCATGTTAGCACGACGAGGAGACAAACGGTTCTGTTTAGGTCATGTGAAATCTAATACTTGGAATGAGCTCTTTAAAGGTGATATTGCTAAAGAGGTTGTTAAAGCATCCTGTGTTGAATGTTTACCTGAATGCGCAACCTGTGCATATCAATTGTACTGTGGTGCAGATCCTGTACGATATTATGCGGAAAATGGGACTCTTGAAGGGCATCGACCAAGCAGTAGTTTTTGTCAGAAAACTAAAGGTGCTTTAGATTATATTTTCTATTTACTAAGTTTAAACGATGATAGAATTAATAAAGTCTTTTGGTCGTGGATTAATTATTGAGGTTGATAATGTTAAGTACAAAAATTGAAGGTATTGATATCGAACAACCCTATATAGGTAAAGTGTATATCGAGGATGACTTAATTACTTGTAATAATGGTCATCTCAAATTAACCCTTTCGCCAAATGACTTCCTTAATTATGAATCTGGCGATATTGTCTCTATTATGCCAGATGGGATTGTTTCTATTTTATATCGTACTAGTTGGCAAGATCTGACACTTTTTATTACAAATCAATGTAATAGTGCTTGTATTATGTGTCCTCAAGTCTGTGATAATTCTGGTCATTTTTTGGATATGAATTTACAAATACTTGAATTAAGACCTGAGAATGTAAAGCATATAGGTATTACTGGTGGAGAACCTACTGTTTTTCCTGATGTGGTTGTTGAGTTATTAACTCGGGTCCATGATATATATCCAGATATTCCTGTTTCCTTTTTAACTAATGGACGTGCCTTTAAAAATATGAAATTAGTTGAAAAAATTACGAGTATTGGTCATTCTAAATTACTTTTTTGTATTCCTTTATACGCAGCAAATTATGAGCAGCATGATTATATAGTTGGTAGTAATGGTGCATTTGGTGATACTATTAAAGGGATTTTCAACTTATTTAGAATGAGGCAGTTAGTAGAGATTAGAACTGTTTTATTCAGTAAAACTATAGGCAATATTAAGTTATTAGCTGATTATATATCTAGGAACCTACCATTCGTACGACATGTTGCTATTATGGGTATGGAATATAGTGGATATGCAGCGAAAAATAGTGAGGAATTTTGGATCGATCCTTTTGATTATAAAGATACACTTGATTCTGCGGTATTATCATTACATAGACGAGGTATGATGACATCGATTTATAACATACCTTTATGTTTGCTGACAGAACATGTGCGATTTTTAGCAAGAGATAGTATCTCTGCTTGGAAAAAGACATATCCTGTTAGTTGCAATACTTGTAGTGTAAAAGAACAATGCTGTGGTATTTTTGAAACATCTATCAATATAAGTGAGCATATTATACCTTTATAAAGATATTAGTATGGTAGTTTTGTTAGATTAGGTGAATATGGAACTGATAATATCCATAGATTGAATGTCATTTGATATTACTGTTAGTTCTGGACCAATGGAATTGAGCAAGAGTATTTAAACTTGTTATGGATAACATCTAATATAAAAAAAATAAGGAGAGTACTTTATTTAAGTAGTCTCCTTATTTTTATGACTTATTTACAGGATATTGGGTGTAATAGTCAAATTTGCTTAAATATAATGCTTATTTTATAACTAGTTGTAATTTGTTTTTAGATGAAAAAAATATGAAAAAGTACTATAATTAATTTATTATATTCGTATTTTTATTAGTTGTGTGAGGGGTTATTCATGAAATATTGGGAGTTCCCAGGTGGATTTGGTCTTACACCTACTGGGTCTAATGGTGCAGGGATAGAAACATTCTTAGATAATATTCCTATGTCATTAACTCGTGAGGTTTTACAAAACTCTATTGATGCGCATCAAAAAAATCTTAATGCGCCTGTTCGTGTTGAGTTTAAATTTGAAACGATTCAAGCAAAAGACATTTTAGGTGAAGATGAATTAATAAATGATATTTTGCCTAAAGCTGAAAATTTTTGGAAAGAGAAGAATAATGCAGATACACTGCATTATTTGAAGACCTTTAAGTCGGTACTAACTAGTGAGACTATCGATATGCTAGTTATTAGTGACTATAATACAACTGGTCTAAATAATCAAAACTTCGCATCCCTTATTGAGGGTGATGGTTATTCAGAAAAGTCTGATGAGACTTCGGCGGGTAGTAAAGGTATTGGTAAGGCTGCTCCATTTGCTGCATCTAATTTACGTACTGTTTTTTATAATAGTATGTCTACTCATGATGGCAATAAATTTGCAGGCGTTATTAATTTTGTATCTTATCGTGATGATGAGAAAGTTTCCTTTGATGAATCTACTGCTAGTTATATTACACAAGCACGAGGACGTTTATCTTGTGATATCGAGGTGCCAGTAAGATTTACTCAAAATCGACAAGAGTATGGTACAGACTTGTTTGTAATGGGTTTAAAGAAGATAGAGAATTGGAAAGAAAAGATTATTTTAGCAGTTCTCAATAATTTTCTCGTAGCTTTACAGAATAATAAATTGGAAGTTGTTGTTGGTGATGAAAGAATTAATCAACTGACATTATCAGGCTATTTGAAATCTATTAAAGAAACACTAAAGATTGGTGACTATAATCTTTCTACGGATGAAAGAAATACTTTTTATAATACATACTCTTATTATCTAGCACTTTCATCAGAGAATAATAAAAGATTTTCTATTCCTGAAGAATGGGTAGAAGAATATCCGTTTATAGAGAATACAGGTGAAGCCACTTTGTACTTAGTATTGGATGAAGAACATCCAACAAGACGTGTCCTTCAAACCCGACGAAGTGGTATGACTATTTTTGAAAGAAATCGTATTAATGGCTCTATTCCGTTTTCTGGTGTTTTCTATGCTACAGGTCATAAACTAAACGTTTTTTTGAAAAAGTTAGAGAATGTTAATCATGATAACTGGAGTACGGATCGAGAAGATGATAGTAATAGAAAAAAATCTGAGCAATTCTTAAAGGCCTTATATCATTGGTATAAAGCAAAAGTTGAAGAATGTTTTGGTAGCGAAGATGGAGAAGCTATTAGCGCTTTTGGTTTAAATGATTTGTTGCCTATGATGGCGCCTAAAGATGGGGATGCCGATAAGATTGAGGATAGTGGTATTACTTCTCGAATTAGTAATGTTGCAATTAAAGAGAAAGCCTCTAAGCCGAGTGTCACTGATGAGGCTTCAGAGTCTAAAACATTAGACCGTATTATGACTGAAATTGAGTTAGGAGAGGGTGATTCTACAGGTTCTGGTAGCGAACGTAAAGGTGAAGGTGGAGGAAATTCTTCTGATAATCAATATGGTCATGGTGAGGATGAGCCAGGCGAACAAGGTGAAGTCGATGGTGGAGATCCTAGTGTAAGTGTTAAATTTACTGAAGTAAATAATCCAGATTACTTAAAAATGAAGATTATTGATGTAGATTCTGATAATGGAATGTACCGATTAATTGGTATTACGACTAAACGTAAGAATCGTTTAGGCTTTTCCTTCCAATCTATAGGGGAGAATGGAGTTGCCTATAATAAGACTATAAAAGATATAAGCTCAAAGAGTGGAAATCAAGTTAAATTACATGGTTCTAAAAAGTTTAGTGTAGAAGACTTAGAAATAAATAAACGATTTGTTGTAGATTTTACTATTGAAGATCGTATGCGTGTAAAGATGAAAGGGGTTACATATGAACTTAAAGGCTGATTTATTTCCATATCCTGTTCTAACCCCTGAGTTAGATGATTATCTCGATAATAATAGTTTTGATGCTCAAATTAATGTGAATCCTGAAAGCTCAGGTGTTATTTCTGTTGCTGCTGATTTTAAGCTTACTAATCAAGAATTAAAAGAATTGGTGGATTCCGGTAATGCCCGTTATGCACTTCATGTAGAAGGTGTAGCTAGTAGTTATCGTAAATTGTGGACTAATAATGAGGATCAAACTTTCATAAGAAATACTATATTTGAAGGGGATATTCGTAAAAAGCTACAAATCAATGCTATGGTTATTGCAAATGCGGATATTGATAACTATACAAATATTAACTTCAATGATTTATATTATGACGAAGACTATGCAGTTACAAATTTAAAAAAAGGTGATATTTTAGCATTCTTACCTACTAAAGAAGTTGTAATTGATCTTGACTCTGGTCGTAGTGGAACTGAGTCTATCTTCACTGTAGCACCTCATAACGAGCCATATATGAATGTAGAGTTGAGCGGGGATACTATTGTTTTAAATCTTCCTACAGAGGTATTTTCTATATATAAACATTGTGGGAATAGCATTCAATCTAAAGAATATTTTATTTCACTCTTCTTTATTCCTGCATTAACCTTTGTTTTATCAGAAATTAAGAATAAGAATGTATCAGAAGATTTGGATTGGTATCAATCTATAGATGCATTATTAACGCAAGAAGGAATTAATCTAAATAATGAAAGTACATTAGCTATAGCTCAGCGTTTGTTGAATTGTCCGTTGATCAAAAGTGTACATGATAAATTTGCTGGAGATGAAGTAAATGACTAGATATATTAAATATGTAACGGATGAATTCCTGAAAGAGTTTAAAAATGAATTTCTTGTAAATTATGCTCACCTTTATAAAAGTAATGATATGGATAAGTTAAAGTCAGTTTTTTCTAATTCTAATCATTTGATAGAGACAAGTATCGAGTACAAGTATGAACCATTAGAGGTTGAACCTAAGGAATATGATGCGGATATTGTAAGACGTAATATTAGACGCATATGGCAGAGTCTTAATGTGCTAACTCCAGTTCAAGCTGAAATGGAGAAAATTTGGGTTGCATTAGCGCATACAGATTATCTTGATTATCAGATGGGAATTTTTAACAGTCAAATTACTAATCCTGATAATAAAAAGCGTGAAGAATCTAGTTTAAAGTCACGCACTATTTTTGTTAATGGTGCAAAACGCTCTTTAGCTATACATAATCTTTCAATTTTATGGTGGTTAGCATATTATTTTAGAGATGATCAAAATATAGAAAATCCGTATCATTTAATAGATTTTTTTGTATCTACTCCATATCGTGGTAATGCGGTGGCTCTTTTATCTAGTAATATTATTTCTAATAAAGAAATTGCATTAGGTATTTTGGAGGCCGTAAAAATCCTTATAGAAGAAGAGGGGATGGTTGTAAATCGCTTCCCTTACTCTGAAGCGGGTAAAATCTTAAACGAGGTTGGTGGTGTTAGAATTTTAGATACTCTTACTCGTGAAGAAGTTAAAGATATTCTAATTAAAAATCTTCCTAACTCACATAAAGTATCATTTGTAAATGATAAAGGTGAAGATGATACATCTTTAGCTGTGGCTAAAGAGGAAAATCAAGATATAGAGATTACTGAATTGGAGCGACCGATAGAACCTACTGAAACCAATGATAACGTAATTATTTTGCCCGTAGAGCGTACAGATGCTAATGCTTCGGTGAGTGAAATAAATAAAGTAGCAGATTTTCCTGTTTTAGAAGGTACTACTCAACAAGAAGAAACGGAAGATGATGATATGTGGATTGCTCCTGTGTAAGAGAGGAGTAAGTGTATTCTAGGACTTCTTCAGATGAAAGATTAATTTAAGATAGTTAACATTAATATAATTGATAAAATTAGGATATAGTTAGTTAGTTAATTCCTATGTGTTATTAGGGAGATTTAATATGAAATCAAAAATTAGATTGCTTGTGTGTATGTGTTTTAGTATTGCTTGTTTATTTTCTACTTTAATAGTTGAGGCAGCTCAAATGCCATTAGATTTAGTTATTCGTGCTTCTCAAAAGGTTGCAGGTGACTGGTATGATGCTAGTGGCAATAAGGTATTAAGTATTTCAAACGGATATATTAATGGTTGCCGTATTGTTGATGGTGCTGATTTTGTTGGTGGTTATCCTGGAGCTGGTGTTTTTATTATTCAAGAGGCTCAAGGTAGAAAAGCTATTCATCTAGAGTGGTTGGGGAATGGTGAGCATAGAACCTTGATCATGAATAAAAAGAATCAATTAACTAATCAATTGCAAAAGGAGCATTATGAATCTGTTCGAGGCGTACATTTAGGAATGAATCGACAACAGGTAATTGATCTACTTGGTACACCAAATTCTAGTGAGGTTCGTGGCCGTGAGACACTAAAATATACAGGCTTAGGTCTTAGTATTGTCCTTGACCATAACATGGTCACAGTTATTACGCTTACTGGTAAAAATACTCATTTTGACAAATCTGGGTTGGGTATTGATTCATCTATGATTGACTACTATAACTTCTATCAATTTAATCGAATGCCATCTGAGCTTTCAAAGAATACATTCCAAGGTGTATTCTCTATTGGTCATGGTGAATACATATTCTTTGGTAGCAATGAGGTTTCATTGACTGTTTATAGTAATTAAAGCAGCAATAGTTATGTATTATTGGATTCATGCAATATAGGGTTTATATGGATAGGGTTCTAGCTGTAAATTTAAGGGGAATTATAATGAATAAAAAGTTTTTATTGTTAGCCGGTGTTGTGTCTGTGTTGAGTATGAATGGTTTAACGGTTCATGCAGATTCTACTGTTTCCACGAATAGTGAGAATTTGTTAGTTAATAGGAGTACGAATGCGGATGGTTCTACGAATTATGAGATTTCGACGACGAATTATCCTACATACCAAGGGACGTTTATAGGTTCTGGTGGTGATATTAACCATGGTATTCGCATCGAATCTGATGGTATATCTATTAGTGATACGGTAGAAGAGAATGCTGGCCATCCTGATGATCGTCATTCGCGCATTGGTGCGGGTTACTTTGATATGTATAACGGCACTCATGAGCTCGTTTGGTTAGAGGATTATGGTTTGGCCATCCTCGATCGAAAAGAAAATAAATACATGGCTCAGATGGAGCCTAAAACTTTCACCATGAGCAATGTACAAAGTGGTGATAAGTCTGAGCTCAGTACAGATGGCACGAAGATTGTGCACTATGATAATGAGAACAGCACTGAATACAATACGAATTATGGGTATAACGGGGTGACCATCACGACTACCGATGGGGACCATGATAATGAGAAAACGGTGTCTCTCACTAACAAAGGCCTAGATAATGGGAATAATAAAATCGTAAATGTGTCTAAGGGCGAGGTTTCCAAGACGTCTACTGATGTTATTAATGGAAGCCAGTTGCACGAAGTGAAAACGCAGGTGGACAATAATACGAATCGCATTTCTACGCTCGAAAATAACACGGTTAACATTGGTGACAAGGTCCTTAACAATGCCAAGTCCTATACGGATCGTCAGGTGTCCAAGGTTGGCGCTGCCTCTGCGGCCTTGGCGGGGCTTCATTATTTGGACTACAATCCAAATGATAAATGGTCCTTTGCGACTAGTGTAGGCCATTACAAGAACTCAAATGCGGGCGCTATCGGTGCGTCCTATCAGCCGAACGAAAACTCCATGGTTCATGCTGGTGTTACTCTTGGTGGTGAAAGCATGTTTAACATCGGCGCTTCTTTCAAGGTAGGCGAACAAGATCCAACACTCAAAACAAGCCGCTTTGAAATGGCGAAACAAATTAAAGACCTACAAGCTGACAACGCATCACTGCGTGCAGACAACGAAGAACTACGAGCTGAAGTTAACGAAATTAAAGCAGCACTGAAAAAATTGCAATAAGCATAAATAGGCACGTTCTCTAGGGTATAGTATACTTATACTAATGAGAGAACGTGCCTATTATTGTTTGAGAGGTGTTGTATGAAACTAAAAAGTACTTTGTTGAGCTTAGCTGTAGCAGTAGCTTTCACCATGCCTATTGATGCGGCGCAATATACTGTGCCTGAAGGACAGCCGCCTGTACCAGGGGCTGACGCTAGTATTCCAGATACTGCATATCAGAACTATCGTTACGGTGAAGCTCTGAATGCTAATGCGAGTGCAATTATTTTAGCGCGCAAGCACATATATGAAATGTTAGATAAACAGGTAGAAGAGAATAAAAGAAGTGTAGAAAACGCGGAACGATGGAAAAAATCACATGATACATATATGGACATATCTTCTCATGAATCAACCGTTATTCTGATACATGAAGGTGAACATCAAGCAAAAATTACTGTTCCTATTGTCGTAACAGCGGGTATGTATGGAATCTCTAATGATAAGAAAGAGATAAGCTCTATTGTCTTTGAAAGTAGTGCTCTTGCTGCGTTTATTAGTTCTAATAAACGTTTAGTAGATGATCCACATTATAAATCTGCTAAACAAAAGGGATCTTTTAACTATCCTGGCATTACTAAAGGGTACTGGGCTATAACAGATACATATTATGATAATAATACACCTTTTATGCTTGTAGCGGTTACATTTGATAAACAGCCAAACCATGATTATGGGGTAGCTATTGGCAATATAAATCACCCGATTACAAAGAATTTAGAAAGGACAATGGCTAATTTTGTAATACCTTCTATTCAACCTTTAGATAATTTAGATCAGATGAGTGAAGCGGTTACATGGGGAAATGTTACATATCGTTTGCCTAAGGGGCTGAAGTTAAAATCAGAAACGAATAATGGTCCTAGTTTACAAGGTCGTGTGTATGTGGGGCCAGGAATGGATTTAGTTGTTACAAGAGGTCCTGTAACTAGTAAAGATAATCCAATGCTTGCATATCCTAACCGTGTTTTGAAGAATTTTATTCATAAATCCTCTACACTATTGTTACAAAATGTACCAATCCAATCTGCGATGGTATTGAATAATGGGGTTCCTACATATCTCATGGATCAATATAATCGAGGCAAACAATCACGTATATTCCATTTGATTCAAGATGATGAATATGATTATTTTATGGTGCTTAGTTATAATGATGAAAAAGCTAAATATAATCATATGGAGTTACGAAATATGATGGAATATTTAGATTTTAAAAATGCTAAAGAGTTAAGAAGCAAAACAGAAACAAAGATAAAGAAATAAGTAAAAGATATACATAAAGACCGTACCTGTTGGTACGGTCTTTATGGTATTGCCTTTGGGGCATTAATAGCGCTTATTTGTCTTGGAAAAGACAAATAGCCCTTCGTTATCTTAGATGATTCGATAACTAAAAGGCCATTTCTCAAGATTCTTTGCTTTTAGAGATGAGCCTGACGTTACGACTCGTCTGACTATCTACTTATATTATAGTAAGGTTATGATATATCGTCAAATTGTGATGAATGTGTATAATACGTAATGTGTTGAGGTCTTGTAAAATAAGGAAAACTCCTATTGGCTTAGCCGATAGGAGTTTTTCTTTAGAGAACTCTTTTAGAATGTTCTCTTACATTATTTTTTAAGTTATTCTTTTAAATCATCAGGTATAGCCGGTGGAGCCGGTGGTTTACCCATAGATCTTTCAATGAACACCACAGCCACAAAGACGATGAGGCTGACGATGGAACCGAAGATGATGGACATAATGCCATATGGGTTGCCTACGAATTCCCAGTACACGCCTGCGATAGAGCCGAGTATGATAGACCAAATGCCAGCGCCTGCTGTTGCATTTTTCCATGTGAGTCCAAGTAGGAATGCGGCGAATGGGCCAGCGGATCTCATGGTGAAAGCAAATACGAGCATCGGAATGATGGCTTTGCTTACGAGAGAGATAACGATAGCGATGATGCCGAGGAATAGCACGCATAGACGGCTATATCTAGTGAGCTGAGCATCGGTGAGGCTTTTACCAAAATGATGTTCCACAATATCCTTGGTAAATACAGTAGCAGCGCCTAATAGGTCGCCTGCGCCTGATGAAAGCGTAGCCGATACGACAGCGGCCATAACGAAGCCCGCCATCACTGGAGGCATGAGATTAAGCGCTACCGTTGCCACCGCGTTGTTCGCTTCGATATTCGGGAACTCAGCCAATGCTACGAGGCCCAATACGGCAGGAACGAAGGCAAATAGAGCCATGATAATACCACAAATGATGGAACCAAGAACGGCTGTTTTTTCGTCCTTCGCGGCGAAGTACCGTTGTACGGACTCTTGGCCGGTGGAGAAGGTCATGAAGTACATGATAATAAGGCCGATGATGGTTTTCCAACCAACCTTAGTGAAGCCGAGCTGTTCAGGTGGTAATTTTGCCACTACCGATTCCCAGCCGCCCACATTGTGCAATACGAACGGCACAGCGAGGGAGAAGCCCCCAACGAGAACGAAGAAATGGATAACGTCCGTCATCGTTACGCTCCACATGCCACCGGACATGGTGTAAATTACGAGAACCGCACCGCAGATGAGGATGGCGAGCTCTGTTGAAAGCCCGGTGAGAACGCTAATAATAGTTGCTGTCGCTGTAATCTGTACGCCTGCAAGTGTAATGGTTGCGAGCATAGAGAGAATCGATGTAATGAGATGACTAGAGCCACCGAAGCGACGACCGATGATCTCTGGCACTGTTGTTGCCATAGCACGACGTAAAAGCGGTGCGATGAAAGCAACGAGAATAACCCCAATCCCTGCTGAAACTACGTACCAACCTGCAGATAAACCCCAAGAACCATACGCTTTCGCGGCTACACCAACGGTACTCCCGCCACCGATCTCCGTAGCTGCTAACGTGCCTGCCGTCATAAGAACCCCAATACGACGACCTGCGAGTAGATAGTCAGTACTATCTTTTACACGAATATGACAATACACGCCGACCAATAAATTCAGTAATAAATAGGCACAAACAATGACCCATATAATAGTTAAAGCGTCCATATGCCACCTCCTAAACTACAAACTAGTTAGAGACACATACTAAATTACCCTTACTACTTGCGGTGCATATATCAAGTATAGTTTAATTATCCATAAAAACTGGAGAAAATACAAAGAGGAGTTTCTTGGCGCGTTGGAGAATGTATATATATTAGGAACTAAAAAAATCCCGTCAATGACGGGATTTTTCTATGTATTTATCTGTATATCTCTATTATTCATTTCTTATTGTATCGCATATTAGTTCGTTTTATAATAGACTTAAGATAGTTAGACGAGGTTGGGTCTCTCTTCGTTTTGGAAGGGAGGGATAAGTCTATGAGTGATTATGAAATAATCATGCTCCTTTTACAAGTCTTGGCTATTGTCATTGCTTTTGGAGCCCTAGTAGCCCTTATTTGCCTTACAAAAAGCAAATAGCCCTCCGTTACCGCATGGTAGCTAAGTAAACAGAAAGGCCATTTCCTAATTTTTTACTGATTTAGAGATGAGCCTGACGTCACTACTCGTCTGACTATCTACTTATATTATAGGGATAAAGATATATATCGTCAAATGGAGATAAACCTTATAAATATCAACCTTATAAATAGCAATTAGAAGTAAATCCTATATACTAAATTATAAAATTATTAATAATAGGCACAACCTTGTTTGCATAGTATACTTATGCTAATAAGGTTGTGTTTATTTATGTTATAAATGTGAGAGAAGAAAAGAAGAGAGGGTTTTATGTTACGTAAAAGTGTAATTATGATGGCATTAGTGACTGCTTTCACCATAAATGTAAGCGCTGTGCAGATTGAAGTCCCAGCCGGACAGCCACCTATGCCAGGGGCTGATGTGAGTATTCCTGCTAATGCGTATGAGAATTATCGTCATATTAATGCAGTAGCAGAGCAAAAGGCAGAGTCATTTAGTCAATTTGTAAAATCAAAGCCTACAAATCCTCCATCTTCCTTTGAAAAGCTAAATTCCGAACATCCTGGTTTTGCTAAGGCGTTGGAGCTTGCAGATTATTCGCAGTCTACAGTGGTATTGATTCATGAAGGGGATAAAAATATCAGATTATCTGTACCAAATGTTAGCTTCCGTGGTGATGTTGTAGAAACAGAGGCTGGGAAAGGGCCGTTATTTGCCGTTCAAAGTCTCAGTACATTTTTAGTAGTAGGACCACCTCATGGGAAAGAATTTAGTAAATATGCTGAAGGTGAAGGAAAATATACGTATCCAGGCTTGAGGCATGCCTCTTGGAAGCTCATGTCAAACAATTCTCGCGTAATGTATACGGAATTTACTCCGAATGATACAAAGACAACGTATGGAATTACTTATGGTGGCTGGGTTAATACAGAAGATCCATATCAAAACAAAGCACCTGAGGTGGTGATGAGTAATTATATTATTCCATCCATAGAGTCTTTATCTAGCTTGGATAATTATAGCCAAATTGAGCATTGGGGCAATTATAGCTATCGTATTCCTAAAACGGCTAAATTAATCAGTGAAACCGTTGAAGATGGGGTGTATGATGTGAGACTATATGAAGATACAGGAGCTAAAATACGGGTAATACGTAGCTCAATTAAGGACAAAAAGAAAGATGTAACGATTATTAAGATTCCAATACTATATTTTTTACATAAATATAATGATTTAGAAACACCCACACAATACGCAGTAGTATGGAATAATGGGATTGCAGGTTCTTTGGTTGATGCTTATAAGCCTAATAGCGAATCCTATCTTCGTCATGTTGTGAGAGATTCTATTTACGTTTACAGCTATCGTATTAATTATGATGAAAGTAAAACGTCTTATACACATAAACAGCTAAGAGATATGATCGAATACGTAGGCTTTGATGATGCTGCAAGATTACGTAAAGATCCACAATGGCGAGAAGAAGGGACATATAAGGAGAGTCTTGAAAATAGTTCCATCTTTATTCCATGGTATATGGAATGGATTAAGCTATTGAGTAAATAAGCTGTATTTGACTGTTTAGTTTGAGAGAGGTTTTTATGGTTCAACGTATTTTAATGCTAGCCCTTGTGTTGCTGGCTTTCACCATGCCCACAGAGGCAATCACATTACAAGAATTACAGACATCGCCACAGTTCAAATTAGTTCATGTTCAGGCGATGAATCCTACGATGGAGCGCGGTGGTTTATATATCTATTTGAACACCTATTCTATTGAGGCGACTCATTATGCACCCCCACAATATTCTTTGCGTGGTACCTATTATGTCGTAATAGATACAGATTACCAATCTACGATTGAAGAGAAACAACTTACTGTGGATTATGATACAAACTATTCTCTAGCTACCTTAATCCATTCGTCTCATATGATGAATCCAAGCCCGTCTACGTTGGCTTTGATTGAGGCTAGTGAAAGTAAATCTGGCTTATCTCTAGTGGACGTAGCTGTGGCAAAATATTCATTCGATGGGGCAGCACAGCAAATGCAGTATCGAAATGATATGCGCAAGTTCCCACTCAAGCGAAATAATACCATTATGTATGGTATAGCAGAGGCTATGTTTATGGCTGCCTATCAGCAGTATTTTGATGATATTGTTGTACAGTGAGGTGGACGATGAAACGCATATATTTACTTTCACTATGGTTATTAGCCTGCCTCGTATTGCCTATGAAAGGTCAAGCCGTAGCACAGGCTGACTTATTAAACTCAGAGCGATTTGAGCACATCGATTCGAGTGCTGACTCTGGACGAGGGGATGGAAAATATTTGGACCTTTCATCTGTTAAGCCTGTATCGGCACCGAATGGTCATCGTCGTATCGAAGCGGTCATCTATGTTTCTATGCCTGCTGCTAATATGATTCAAGGACTTTCAGTACAATACGATTACCAAATGGATCGTTCTTTGCGCCATTTAATTAATGCTCATGATCAAGCTCTAAAACAAGGCAATAAGATACCGTATATCTCTATTTGGCGTACAAAACAAGGGAACTCAGGAATCACTGGAACTGTTAATGATGGCGGTACCTATTATAATGATGGACAGATTCGTCAACAACGTGTATATAAAGAAAATCTAAATGCTATGATTCTACCTGCTGATTTTGGTGATGAAAAATATAAATTGCCTAATTTGATGTATAAAAAAGCCTATGGTATTGCCTACGATGATGAGCCGTGATAGCTTATGAATAGTACTAGAATAGTTAAAGCCGTGGATAGACTTAAGTGGAGTACTAAACTTGTTTTAGGGCTCTTGTTAAAGCTTATACTTTTACTTATTTGGGGAGCCTCTATTTGGGGGATTTATACATTACTGTACGATCGATATGTATTAGAAGCATATCCATTAAGAGATTATGTGCCGGTATTGATTTTTTGCTTTGGGAATATTTGGGTTTTACCATGGGTAATTTTATGGTATGAGAAACTATATCCTGTGTTTGATAAACCGAAAATGTATTATAGAGTGAAAGCATGGTTCATTTCTTTAAAAGAACAATCTACCGTGGGTATGTGTATATATAGTTGTATAGATTTTTTAATAAAGTTATGTCTAATAACGTATGGCACTATGGCTGTTTTAGCTGGTTTTATTTTGGTTGGTGTTATATTAGTTATGCCTCTACTTATGATTCTTGGATTGATATTTCGTTAGCTCTTGAAAGCTTTTGAACACGCATATTTTATTTCTGATACGCTCTAAACCTATTTACACAATGTAAAAGCCAAGCTATTCATATTTAGAAATAGCTTGGCTTTTATTAGTGGAGCACTTGTGGTGCTTATTTGTCTTACAAAAGACAAATAGCCCTCCGTTGCCTAGTGTAACTAGATAACTGAAAGGCCATTTCTCTAAATCTTATGTTTTTCGAGATGCGCCTGACGTTACGACTCGTCTGACTATCTACTTATATTATAGGGATAAAGATATATATCGTCAAATGGAGATAAATCTTATAAATATCAATCTTATAAATAGCAATTGGAAGTAACTCCTATATACTAAATTATAAAATTATTAATAATAGGCACGACCTTGTTTGCATAGTATACTTATGCTAATAAGGTTGTGCTTATTTTGTTGTAATGTGAGAGAAAAAAAGAGGGTTTTATGTTGCGTAAAAGTATAATTATGATGGCACTAGCTACTGCTTTCACCATGAATGTAAGTGCTGTACAAATCGAAGTGCCAGCCGGACAGCCGCCTATGCCAGGTGCTGATGCGAGTATTCCTGCCAATGCGTATGAGAATTATCGGGCGGGTAGCTTGAGTAATGTGGGGGCTAGTGATGTTATAAAATTACATTCTGAATCTGATAAGCGTATGGAAATGTATAGAACTGACTGGGGACTAACACAAGATGAAGTCAATCAGATAGCAAGCGATTCTGAGAAGGTGATGGATTTGTTAGTTAATGAGTCTGCAGTTGTGTTGTTGCATGATGATCGTAATAACATCCGAGCATCTGTCCCTGGACTACTATTAGCAAGTAAATATTACCCCAAACGCAGTGATGGTGAGCGTTTATCTATTGTAAGAGAACATTCTGTGTTTTTTGCCATCGGTACGAAACAGAATTATGATGATGCATTAGGCAAACTAAAAACGGACCGAAAAGGGGAGTTTATATATCCCGGTATCACACATGGTAAATGGGCTATTGAAACAGAGTCTTTTGGCGAAAATACGCCTGCTATGGTTGCCGTAGTTGGTTTAGATAATCAGCCAAATCAAGAATATATGATAGGGCTTAGCTACAAAAATCAGCCCGTTACCGACAAGCTTGAGCGTGTTATGAGTAATTATGTAATTCCGTCGATTCACTCTTTAGATGATATGGATCAGTATAGTGAAAGTATCAACTGGGATAATCTCCTGTATCGCATTCCTAAAGGACTTAAACTAACAGCACAGAAGTCATTAAAGGACTCTGCCGAAATAAGGGACTATCGTGGATTAGGTATGCGACTTGTTGTGGCCAAGAAATCTGTAAAGGTAGATGATAAATATATTTACTCCTTTATTAACGAAATTTCGGAGGTAAAGCCAGAAAGTCAAATTATAGGTGATGCACCTATTCAGGCAGCATCTGTTTGGAATAATGGCGTGCCTAGTCTTTTAGTAGATAACTATCAACCAGGTAAAAAATCTTTAATGCATCGATTCTTACGGGATGACAAGAATATATATATTATGAGTTTAGTTTATATTGACGGAGCAGTGCCATATTCTCATATTCAGCTGCGTAATACAGTAGAATATTCTGACTTTGCAAATATTGAAACATTGAGGAATAAGGTAATCCGCATTCAAAGTCAAGAAAAAATGTAATATAGTTATGTGTATTTAGTTTGTATATTTTGATAGGGGTGAACTAATGAGTAAACTCAAATATATCAAAACTATATTAGTACTTTTGCTTAAGGCTTATCTGGTCTATCTATGGATTAACTTTGTAGAGACCTTTACTCAGCTACTCTATAATATCTATGTATTAAAAGTATATTCATTAGAGTATTTCGGCCTATTTCTATTCTTTCTCTTTGGTAATATATGTTGTATTCTGTGGCTTGTTTTATGGTGTAAGCGATTATCGCCAGCTTTTAACAAACCAAAAATATATTATAAAATTAAAGACTGGATACGATCCAAGAAACAAGAAGCACCTATCTATAAAGTCCTATTTGGCAGTTTATTGCTTTTGCTAAAACTATGTCTTGTAGTGTATATCTTAATCGCTATCTCTACTGTTTTAAGCATTCCACTGATAGATTATTAGTATTCTATCAAACGTTAAATTAACTAAAAAGCTGAGCTACTGCGTTGGTTAAGTAGCTCAGCTTTTATTAGTTTATTCGTATATTCATATAATGTAATGCTTATTGTATCGTATATTAGTTCGTTCTATAATAGACTTAGGATAGTTGGACGAGGTTGGGCCTCTCTTCGTTTTTGAAGGGAGGGATAAGTCTATGAGTGATTATGAAATAATCATGCTCCTCTTACAAGTCTTGGCTATTGTCATTGCTTTTGGAGCCTTAGTAGCCCTTATTTGCCTTACAAAAAGCAAATAGCCCTCCGTTGCCTAGTGTGACTAGATAACTGAAAGGCCATTTCCTAATCTTTTTTCAATTTCGAGATGCGCCTGACGTAACTACTCGTCTGACTATCTACTTATATTATAGGGGTAAAGATATATATCGTCAAATTAAGATAAACATTATAAGTACTAATAGCGCTAATCCCTTTATATTCTAAAATATAAACTTATAAATAATACGTAATATGCATAGTCTTATTTGCATAGTATACTTATGCTAATAAGGTTGTGCTTATTTATGTTGTAAAAGTTTAGAAAGATGAGAGGATATATGTTACATCGATTTTTAATAACTCTAGGGCTTATGCTTGCTTTCACCATCCCAGCTCAAGCAATCACGATTGAGAAGCTCACGTCTCAGCCGCAGTTTAAGCAGGTATCTCAGTTTGTATCGGATATTCCTAATATAGACGAGCGTGGCGCGTCCTATATTGACGTGAATACGGTGAAAGTAATCGGTTTTGAGCCGCCTATTTATACAATCAAGGCGACGGTATATAAAGCGTATCAGTGGAATGATGAGAAGGTGATTACCGTTAAGGACATGACTTTCACCTATGATAGTAGCAATTCAGCAGCTAGTAAGGTCTATCGGGCGCAACAGCAAGGGAAAACGGCGATTAATACTGATGCGGGTGCGAATATGGATATGAATGAAGATATGTGGTCTAATCCAGGTATTATGCGCGATGAAGAGGAAATCAGTCGCTTTGGCTTTGATGGAACGCCTCGGCCTATCAATCGTGGTGCCTTTCTGCGCAGACCCGTTGTGAAAGATTCTCTAAATAAAGAGTTTTACGATATCGCTGATGCAGTGTATTATGAAGTATATAAGGAACATTTTGATGAGGTTATTGTTAATTAAATTCTATGTTCGGAGGTTATTATGAAAGCATTTGAAACAAAAGATTATAAGGCGTTTACCATGTTTGAGGAACGTTGGGCTCTTGTTACAGCGGGTACGCTTGATGATTTTAATACGTGTACAGTTAGTTGGGGCAGTATGGGTAACATGTGGGGCATGCTTGGCAATGATATATCTACCGTGACTGTGTACATTCATCCAGCTCGCTATACTCAAGAATTCATGGCGAAATACGATACTTTTACAGTTAGCTTATTCCCTAACAGCCAGCGTAAGGCTCTTGGCTATTTAGGCTCTCATTCTGGTCGCGATGAAGATAAGGTTGCCAATTCTGGTTTAACACCAGTGGCAGTCGGTGATGGAGTGACCTTCAAAGAAGCAGATTTAACATTTGTATGTAAAAAGTTATATGAACACCAATTCGATGAAGCTCATTTGGCAGATAAAATAAAGGAATATTATGCAGCAAACCCTACTGCCTATACTCAAATTGGTCATGATCGTTGGGAACCACATTATATGTATATCGGTGAAGTACTTGAGGCTATAGAGGGCTAGTTTGTTCACGTAACAAATGAGGATGTGCATTCAATTTTCAATTCTTTGGAGTACTGTGAATGCTGTATCTGAGATAAATATATACTTATAAAGAAATAATGAGATATAAAAACAGCCAGTATTGCGATTTGCAGTACTGGCTGTTTGGTTTATACGGCTGATACTATTAGGTTGATTTTGAACGATGTTTTAATGGGCATGGCACTACTTTGTTTCTGGGAATAGAACATGCTCTTTCAGTTTAAAGCTAGGATTATTGGTAGAGTCAAAAAACTCAATCATATTCCGTAATTTTTGAACTTCCTCAGCATGTAAAAAATTTGGATAAATGATGGTATAGATAAAACTATAGGTTCCATCATAGGAGTAAAAGGTTAGGATGTGATCATCTTTATGGGGTTTATAGATGTGTATGGATAGTCCAGGAATATTATTATTCCATATAACGGCATAATTAATATAATCCGATGTTGGGTAGGAATAGTAAATATCCCAGGACGTATTTAACTCCGTTTTAAAATCGTAATGACCATTTACAACAAGTTCATGCGCATATGGGTTCTTAGGAACATTGTCAGTAGAAACAAAGAATATTATGTTCCCTTTTTTGTAGTGTCTAATATCTTGGTGGTCGGAGCCCTTACTTTGACCTTCGTATATGGCGTCTTTTGGTACGCGGTATTGTATACCATTTAAGTTTTCTATGCGTGAATATTGATTTAATTCATTTAGGTTTTGCACAGAAGGAAGCACATAATTAGCCAATAATTTATCTGTAGGAACTTTGTTCAGAACGGGGTTGTTATCATAATAGACAAACCCTGCGTGATATAAGGGATGACGCATGTTATAGCCCTTAAATTTAAAATTGATTGTGTCGATGGTAAGAGTTGTTTTTTTACCGTTTTCAAGGTGTGGCATCTTCATGCTATCCCAAGTGCTGTAGGTAACAGTAGGATATGAAAATACAGCACCCTTTATATCCGAAATGTGTTTTGCTGGCTTGCGTTTTGCCATACCTTTAAAGAAATCACGAACGTCTTTATCGGTTAGTTTATCATAAGCTATTTTTGTGTTACGCCAGTCATAGTCTTTGTAATCAGCATAGTCAATTTCTAAATTAAGACTTCCATTATCGGTAAACACTCGATAGTCCTCAATGGTTCGACTCGGATTTTTGTAACGCCCTATATTATAATCACTTTTTATGCCCGCTACGGGGAATGAAAGTCGAATTTGGTTGTATTTGTCATGAACGGAAATGACCGTATTATGGTAATGTTGACCGCGATATATGGCGGCAGCTTTAGCGTACTCCATTTCGCTTTTGTTAATACCTTCAGTTTTGTCCGTTGCTTTTAGTGTTTCCACATAGTTTGCTACATCCTTTTCAATATCAGGATTCGTAGTTTTGTAATTTATGTAGGCATCCTTTGGAATCTTCGAATCTGCACCAGGAATATTAACGTCGATGGCTCCTACTGATGATAATATGGTGCTCATCATGAAAATACCCGCTAATAGTGGTAGTTTGGTCATGGTAGTATCTCCCGTTTATACTCTCATATCTATTGATCTTGTGTAATCCATAGGCTAAGTTGTTAAGTATAATTATATAACTAAATGACTATATTTTTAAGTTGTATGTGGAATACAAAAAAGGCAGCCCTAAGAAGCTGCCCTTTTTGCATTGTTTATCAAAAGAAAGTGAGACGGTATTTACTAACTGTATTTATAATAACATAGGGTATGGGCATAAAATGCCACATAGTATTGATACAGATTCTTAGTTCTTTATTTTGGCTTTTATGTTACTTTGTATGCCGCATTTTTCTAAGGAATTTATCAAAATAAGTCATAATTTTGATGAAAAATTAGTATATATGAGTCGATAGTGATGGATAGCTTATATAGTGGGTTCTATTGTTGATAACTACTATAAATTGTATATTTTAGCAAAATTATGTGAATTTTAACCCCACAAAAAGGCCAAAATCTGATATAATAATAGTATAGAAATCGATGTATGAAAGGACTAAAAATTTTGAGTGTGAATTGATGTTTTTAGACTCACCTTTGGGCCTAAAAATATCCGTAGTTCTTATAGTTAAATCGATGCGATCGGAACGTTGTATATATGAAACGACTACGCAGATGCGTAGTTTTTATTATTTTGTGTTTGGTATAGGTAGTCCCATGAGTGTAGTGAAGCCCTTATTATGGCTATTAGAACCGTATATCGTATATAAAGCCTATTTGTGGGCTCTCCGCTTTATAGCACATCCAGTGACATGGGAAGGCGAAATAGATTTGTTCTCCTTGACCTTAACGGTGCTACTCATCCTTGATGCGGTGGTATTGCCATTGGTGATTTTGTATTGCCCTGGGTTGAACCATGGCAAGCGCGTTCCTGATTGGATTCGCCGCTTAGGCACGCCTATCTACATCGTTCACAATTGGCTTGATGGCAAGGTTGGCGGCGGTACATCTACGCCGATTGTATGGTTACGCAAAACCTTGCATTCCCTATTGTTATTTATCTATTTGCTAATCCCGCTCTACGTAGGCGGTCATCTCGTGATGGGTCTCGTAGTGGCTCTCATGTATGATGTCCTCGTGTGGGCACATGGAGGTGTGTGATGGCGACTTGCGAGTGGCCTACTACGCCTTTGTATCAGGCCTACCACGATCATGAGTGGGGGCGGCCTATTCATGATGATCGGTTGCAGTTTGAACATCTCTGTCTTGAAAGTCTCCAATGTGGCCTCAGCTGGCTTACGATTTTGAATAAACGAGACATTATCCGAGGCTGCTTTGATCATTTTGATATTGATACGGTTGCTAGTTATGGTGAAAGCGACGTAGAGCGAATCTTGCAGACCGAGGGTATGCTCAAGTCTCGCCCTAAAATCGCAGCAATTATAAACAATGCTTCCGCTTTTAAACGTATTCAATCTGAATTTGGTTCGTTCTGCAACTATATCTGGGCTTTCACAGACCATAAAACTATTATTTATGAAAGCCACCCTGATGGAAATATACCTGCGAAGAATGGCTTGTCCACACGGATTAGTAAGGATCTAAAGAAACGAGGCTTTAAGTTTGTAGGCCCTGTTACTATCTATTCCCATCTGCAAGCCAGTGGCCTTATCAACGATCACGGTAAGGACTGTCCTTGTTTTGACGAGATTAATGCAAATGCAGATATTATCCGACTACCTGCGGATGGTGAGAATTAATATAGTTCTTATTATTCTGTATCTAGCGTTATATTTCTTTACTTGTTTTCAATGCCTGTTGTAACGTATTTATATAATGATTAGTTAACAATAGTTTTTATACATGATTGATGTTACAAAATTGAACTTGTGTTAAACCACACTTTAAGGTGTACACTATAGTCGATGGAAAGATAGCGTTCCATCATATGTCGGCCCGCTTTATATACAAACACATATATTCTCTCTCTCCAAAGCGGGTCTCTCATATACTTCTCTCTCAAAGCTATAAACACAACATAAAGACCTTATCCTTTACTGGATAGGGTCTTTTTGCTATATGTTTTTATCTAGGGCCATATAACGGCATAGATTGGTTGTATACTATGCAGATTGATTTGTTTCGATATAGTTGGTATACTGATGATGAAATAAGCATTTACTTTCACAATTTAGAAAGGGATATATATGATTGGTTTGGGCACGGCCATTAACATTGGCCTCATCATAGCCGGCAGCTTGTGCGGCCTTGCATTTGGTCGGTTTATGAAAGAAAATTTGAAACAGACGCTCATGGTGGTGAGCGGCATTATCGTTCTCCTTCTTGGGATGAGCGGCGCCATGCAGTATATGCTAGTCATTGTAAACGGCACGCTGCAAACGACGGGGCCTATGCTCATGATTATTAGCATGGTGGCAGGCGCTATAATCGGCGAGCTTATCGATCTTAACCGTTGGATTACTGTTTTTGGTGACTGGGTGAAAGCAAAAACTGGCAACACTGGTGATCCGCAGTTTACGCACGCTTTTATTACAGCGTCCCTTACGTTTACCGTGGGAGCTATGGGTGTGCTAGGCTCTATTCAAGACGGCTTGACGGGTAACTATCAAACGCTATTGTTGAAAGGTATCCTCGACGGCATCATCGTTATGGTTATGGTGTCCTCTATGGGCAAGGGCGCATTGTTTTCCTTTATTCCTGTAGGGATTACTCAATGGATTATTACCGCTATGGCTCATATCGCTGCGCCGCTAATGACGCCGAGTGCTATCGATAACCTGTCCTACGTGGGATCTATTCTGATCTTCTGTGTCGGTATTGACCTCATCTGGCCTGGTAAAATCCGAATTGCCAACCTATTGCCAGCCATCTTCGTGGCTATGGGCTTAACATTCTTGCTGTAAATCATACTATAAATAGCATTATAAGAAACCTATATTCTCTAAACCTTTGATATGTACCTTGTACATGAGGTGGAGGATATAGGTCTTTTTATTTTCTGAAATTATTTTGTAATAAAATAACTTATGATATTTCTCCACTCAATCAAGTTAATGACATCCCTCAACCCAATTAAGTTGATAGATATAGATCCTTACGTTCCGAAATAGGTGACCAATAGAGTCATCATAATACTAGGATTTAATTGATGTTTTAGCGAAATCTTTTACCGAAATCATTTATAGAATAAAGTTATTCCACAATATACTCGTTTTACAGATATATATTATTGAGATATACCTGTAAAACAGGTATAATCAAAGGAGAGGTTCTATGATTATCGGCTTTAAAGATAAGGAGACAGAAAAGGTTTATCGACAAAATTTTTCTAAACGCTTTTCACCATTTGTACAACGGCTAGCTCTTCGTAAATTAATGTTATTAGATAATGCTGAATCAATACAAGATTTAAGATGGGCACCAGGTAATCGCTTAGAGTTGTTGCAAGGAACTCGATTTGGGCAATATAGTTTACGGATTAATAGTCAGTATAGGTTATGTTTTAAAGTGAAAGATAGTAATAGTTTTTATGATGTAGAAATTATAGATTATCATTAATAGAGAGGATATATATATGGATAAGTTTATTCCTACACCTACCATTAGTGAAATATTAAAAGAAGAGTTTATGGAGCCATTAGGGTTATCTGCGTATCGATTAGCTAAAGATATACATGTACCCGTTTCACGGATACAGGAGATTTTGAATGGGACACGAGCTATTTCAGCAGATACCTCTCTACGTTTAGCTAAATACTTTGGTGTTTCTGAAGGATATTTTTTGCGGTTGCAGATGGATGCGGATTTACGTATAGCAAAGCTTAGTACAGGGATGGAGGATGTACTAAACTCTATTGATCATTGTAATGCATTAGAACCTGTGGACTGTCAATGAGATATTGATAATTTTCGATATATTTGGTACACTTAATCTATAAATAAATCGTTATAACATTATGTATTACTATAAGGAGACGCTATGTTATTCGTTGAATATCCTAAATGCACAACATGCAAAAAAGCAAAGAAATTCTTAGATGATCATAATATTAAATATACAGATCGTGATATTAAATCTGAAAACCCTACAGCAGAAGAAATCGCTGCTTGGTATCCACAATCTGGTAAAGATTTGAAAGCATTCTTTAATACTTCCGGTATGATTTATCGTGAACAACAATTGAAGGATAAATTGCCAAACCTTAGTGAAGAAGAAAAACTAGCTTTATTAGCATCCAATGGTATGCTCGTAAAACGTCCTATCTTGGTTCTCGAAGACAAAGTTCTAGTGGGCTTTAAAGAAGCAGAATGGATTGAGGCGTTGAAGCTCTAATTTCATAACTTGGGTCAAAGCCCCTATCTCTAAAAGCCTCCATAGCGAGCTAAGTCATTTTTAGAGATAGGGGCTTTTCTTTTTATATGAAATTAGCGTCTTTAACTATGGCCTATTGAAGAGTTTCCAAAGCGAGCTAAGTCGTTTTTAGGGACCTATTTTTTCTAAATATAATAAAGAAATAAGAGTCTTCAACTAGAGCTTTAAAGGGAGAGGTCATTTTTATGATTTTACTCTTTTCCTATTTTGTAATGGAAATGCAGTTCTTTAATTATTTATCGAAAAAATTAATTTGTATATAATTTGTATGTTTTGTATAATATTTACATTGTAGATATACCCCTATGGGTACATAGAGGTTACATTACCTCAGGTATATAAAGTTTACATTACCTCAGGTATATAAAGTTTACATTACCTCAGGTACAAAGCGTTTTAAATTACCTTAGGTACAAAGCGTTTTAAATTACTTTAGGTAGAAAGTGTTTTCAATTACTTTAGGCACAGAGAGTTTCAAATTGCTTAAGGTATAAAAAGTTTTGAATTAGTATTGTTTTTGTGTTGTATTTCCGGAGCAAGTGAGGCCGGTTCTAGTGTATAGAGAGGTCTATATGAAGTTCTTACAGTCTTTATCCGCGCAGGTGTCGTTATTTACGCAAGGTGCTATTTTAGCATTAGGCGTTGTATTTATTCTTTTGGATGTGATTACAGAGTCATTAAATCCCGTTATAGATTTAGCATGGGTAACGGTTCTAGTTTGTGGTTTACCACTACTTATTAACAGTGTTCAAAGTATTTGGGAGCGTTTAGAGATCCATGCTAATTTCCTCATTGTAGTGGCCATGGTGGCGCTTATTTCCATTGGCGATTATCATACGGCGGCCTATGTGGGACTCATCGTACAGGCTGGTTTCTTCTTGGAACAGCTTATTACAGGTGAGTCACATTATACTTTAGATGATGATATGCTGCCTACAATGCCAGCACAACTCGTTGCTATGCGTCAGGGCATTAACAATTATTCATCTGTCATTGTTGTGGCTGTATTGCTATTATCTATGGGCTCCTTTGCATTGACACAGGATTTCAAACATACGGTAACATTGTTATTGGTACTATGCCCATGTTCTTTGGAACTTATTTTAGTGGCGCTTATGATGGGATCCCTTGTGGATGATGCATCTCCTGTATCGGAGCTTTCAAAAGGAATCAAGCAGTCTCATTTAGGTCTACTCATCGTGTCCATTGTATTCCACGTAGCGATCATCTGCGTGGGCGTACTTGGCCTTATCGCTCCTGTTACGGCCGTTGCATTGCACGGTTTGGCGCGACTTGGTCTCGTGTATAATTTGAAAGTTCTTAACAGTTCTTTGTGTATTGCATAATATAAAAAATCCCCTAGTAATGATATGTACCCATTTTCTTGGACACATATTATTTACTAGGAGATTTTTATGTTCATACAACAGCTAGTTGTAGATTATTCTTTTGCTTGGGATTTATCACCAAGTGTGAGAAGTAGGAATACGATAGCGAGGATACATGCACCAACGAGGGCCACGAAGCCGCCATCCCAACCATAAAGGTCAACCATGAGACCCATGAATGCACCAGCACCAGCGGAACCGATAAGGTAACCAAGAAGGCCTGTAAGACCAGTAGCGCCACCTGTTGCTACACGTGGTACCATGTCTGCTGCTTGAAGGCCAATCATCATAACAGGACCGTAGATGAGGAAGCCAATAGCGATAAGTGCTAAGTTATCAATAAGGATATTGCCTGCTGGGTTGAACCAGTAAACGAGGATTGCCAAGATAACGAATAGCATAAAGCAAATCGTAGCTGGAGCACGACGGCCACGGAATACGCGGTCACTCAAATAGCCGCTTACGAGCATGCCTGGAATACCAGCCCATTCGTACAAGAAGTAAGCCCAACGGGAACCTTCTTTTGTAAAGCCTTTCACAGCAGTCAAATAGGTAGGAGCCCAGCTTACTACGCCGTAACGGATGAAGTATACAAAGATATTTGCAATTGCAAGATACCATAAGTATTTGTTATGCAAAATATATTTGTAGAAGATTTCTTTGAAAGTAGTTTTGTTTTCATCACTTACTTCAGCTGCTACTGGTTCGTGCTTGTATTCTTCGATAGGTGGCAAGCCACAGGATTGAGGTGTATCTTTCAACAAGAAGAATGTAACCACAGCCAACACGATAGAAATAAGAGCAGGGAAGAAGAAAATACTATGCCATGTACCAAATAGATAGATACCTAACGTAGCAAGAGGTGCGATGATACCGCCACCAAGATTGTGGGATACGTTCCACCAGGACCACCAAGCACCGCGTTCAGAACGGGAGAACCAAGTTACCATATTTTTCGCATATGGAGGGTAACCCATGCCTTGGAACCAACCATTTAAGAAGGCGAGCACGCACATGATAGGAATACTGCTTAACACACCAGGTAAGGTGCCGAATAATAACATAACTAAAGCACTGAGCAATAGACCTACTGTGGAGAAGTATTTTGGGTTAGAGCGGTCAGACGCATTACCCATGACAAATTTACTTACACCGTACGCTACGGATAAGAGGGTCATGACAATACCAAGATCCGCTTTAGTGTAGCCGTACTCAGCAATCATGTACGGAACAGCCAAACTAAAGTTTTGGCGGATCAAATAGAATGTAGCATAACCAATAAAAGTACCTGCAAAGACTTCTTTGCGAAGACGTTTGTAGGTGGAATCGATTTGCCCCTCTGGTAATCTTTCAATATGAGGAGCTGGAGAGAAGATTGACATCATCACACATCCTTTCTACAAAATGCCATTGTAATCATACCATGTATGACTAAAAGTCGACTATATTTTATTTTTAATTATGATAAATAGTTATTTTAGTGCACCATTATGGGGCTAGCGCATAGGTTGTAGAACATCAAAATATCTTCTATTTAAAAATCCATCTGATTATTAAGATATATGAATGATTACTCATGCATTTGCGTAATATATCAATGCATGAATTATATAATGTCATTAGATCCAGTGTTTGACTATGTTTGGATCTGTATATGAATATTTGTACATATTTTGTTGTTGACACCAATATACCCATATGGGTATAACATAATTATAGGGTATACCCCCATAGGTATACAAAGAAAAATTTAAATGATAAACAACAAACTATAGAGAATAAGCAATAAGCAGATATATGTTGTTTATCCTAGGTCATATACATGGACGCATGTATATAGACCACAATAAATGTGTACAGATCATTATATAAGCTTTTACAGGAGGTACGTATGGAACGGTGGAGTAAAGTAGCAGAGTGGTTTGATTTGAATTGGGAAAAGATTACACTGGTAGTCGGTGGTATCGGTGTAGTATTTAGTTTATTAGGCATTCGTTTGGGATTACCTTTCGACTGGGCCTGGTTCACCATTTTCTTATGTGGTTTGCCTATCGTGTGGGGCGCAGCGGTCGCTATGTACGAAGAGTTTGACGTAAAGGCTGACCTTCTTGTGTCCTTGGCTCTCATCGCGGCTGTGGCCATCGGTGAAGTATTTGCGGCTGCAGAGATTGCTTTCATCATGCAATTAGGTGCCATGCTAGAAGAGTTCACAGTGTCTAAAGCACAAGCTGGTATCGAACGTCTCGTTAAATTGACACCAACCACAGCACGCATCGTTCGCAACGGTAAGGAAGAGGTGTTGCCTGCAGATATCGTAACAGTAGGCGATGTGATCCGCGTATTGCCAGGCGAGGTTATCCCCGTGGACGGCACGATTGTAACTGGTGATACAGCCATCGACCAATCCGTTATGACTGGCGAGTCCATGCCGGTCGATAAAACGATAGGCGACGAAGTATTCTCTGGTACGGTAAACCAATTTGGTGCTTTCGATATGACGGCTACCAAAGAGGGTGAAGATAGTTCTATTCAACGAATGATTAAGCTCGTTAAATCTACTGACCCAGGCAATGCAAAAATCGTTAGCCGCGCTGACCGTTGGGCTACATGGATTGTTGTGATTGCACTCTTAGCGGCGGTTGGTACCTATGTGGTGACTGGTGAAATCATCCGTGCTGTAACCATCCTCGTTGTATTCTGTCCTTGTGCTCTAGTATTGGCTACGCCGGCAGCGATTATGGCGGCTATTTCTAATGCTAGCCAACATGGCTTCCTCGTGCGCCGTGGTAATATTATGGAACGGTTGGCAAAGGTTGATACAATGACCTTTGATAAAACGGGTACATTGACTTACGGCACGCCTGAGGTGACTGCTGTTGAAACGGTAGGCTCCATGCATGCTGATGAATTGTATCGCTTGGTGGCCTCTGTAGAGACTAAATCTGAGCATCCTTTGGGCAAGGCAATTGTGAATGGTTTTACATCTCGTCATGGTGAAAGCTTCAATTCCGTCGACTCTTTCCGCATGGTGCCTGGTAAAGGTTTAGAGGCTACTGTAGAATCTAAATCTGTGTTAGCTGGTAACGAAGCGATGATGATTTTGTCTAACGTGTCTATTTCTGATGCTGTGAAAGATGCTGTTCATGAGCATTTGAACCGTGGTGCATCTATCGTATATGTTGCCGTTGATGGTGTACTAGCCGGTTATGTGGCTTTGGCCGATCGTGTTCGTCGTGAAAGCCGTGCCGTAGTAGAATCTTTGAATGATCTTCGTGTAATGCCTGTCCTATTAACCGGTGATCATGGGACAACAGCTAAAACAATTGGTAACCGATTGAATATTCCTAATGTTATCGCTGACTGCTTACCAGAAGACAAAATGGATACTGTGGCTCAACTGCAACAAGAAGGTAACATCGTTGCCATGGTAGGCGATGGTGTAAATGATGCGCCAGCCCTTAAGAAATCTGATGTAGGCATCGCTATGGGCGGTGTAGGCAGTGATATCGCTGTAGAAGCAGCAGATATTGTTCTTGTAAACGATAATGTGAAGGAAATTCCTCACTTAGTGGCCTTATCTAAACGCATGATGACTACCATTAAAATTAATCTTTCCTTCTCCTTACTTTTGAACTTTGTAGCTATCATCTTGGCTATGATTGGTACATTGCCTCCTGTATGGGGCGCCCTCGTTCATAACGGTGGCAGCCTCCTTGTCGTAGCGAACTCCGCATTACTCTTGCGCTGGGCTTATAAATCTAACCACGTCGTAGAAGATGACAATTCTGTCCTTGTAAAAGCAGCTCGCAAACGCGTCTTTGAAGGGTAATACTATATACTAAATAAAATAGCGCTATCTATTGTGAAAGAAACTCGATACGAGTATCCGGATAGATAGCGCTTTTATTTTATGTGTTATATGTAATCATACCATGATATAAGCGACTTCACTTATATTATGAAATAGATGTTTCTAGTGTCTATTAATCAATATATGTTACAGGATAGCCTTTTGCTTCGATTTCGCGGCGGTTAAGACCGTTTGGTAAGTCTGGATAGCCAATAGCAAGGCTAGCATATACTTTTTCACCTTCTTTAAGGCCTAGTTCATGCATTTTAGCTTGGATGCGTTCGTTGTCTTGAAGGTGACGGATTTGGTTTACCCAGCAGCTGCCAAGATCGAGTTCATTGCAAGCAAGCATCATATTTTGCATAGCACAAGACACATCGGCAAAGTTGTTTGCATAGCTTGCTTGGCTTGCTAGTACGATGAGCGCCGGTGCACCATAGTTAAATACAAATTTACCTTCTGCGGACATTTTAATGATATTCACCATGTAAGGTAATGTATTTTCTGTAATCGGCATTTTGCCGTATTCCTCTTGAACGAGTGTCACTAGCTCTTTGAGCACATCCTGGTTTGTAATGACCATAAAATGTGTCAATTGTGTATTACCACCAGATGGGGCACGGCGGCCAGCATCGAGGACTTGATCGATAAGTTCTCGAGATAATTGATCAGCTTTAAATTTACGCGTACTATGACGTGTTTTGATACATTCTAAGGTGTTCATATAGTCCTCCTATTATTAATTCGCTTTATATAGAATTTCTTTTATTATACTATATGACATAAATCTAGAAAGAAATCATATTAAGTAAAATGAAAAGGACGCTCATAAAATTGCTGAATTAATTGAGCATTCTATTCCAGAAGAATTGGATCATGCTAAACGTCTTGAAGAAGCGATGTCCGCATGTGGTATTGAATTCTAATATAAAAAAATTTTATTAATAGGTTCACAGTTTTATGGTGTGATTTCTGCCCATAAATTCTATAGATGCACTCATTTTCTTAATAAAAAAGAAAAAATATATTAATTAATTGACAAATTTAAAAATATCTGAACAAAGTAGGTTTTTACGTTGACTGCTTGCTGTAGAATTGTGTACAATTAATTTGTAGATTATTGTGTGCATATGGAGGTAGAATATGGCAGAAATTGGCGTACTCGAAGGTTACAAACATAAAGAAGACGTACCTGATGCAGAGTACATGAAATTAGACAACCAATTGAGCTTCCCACTTTATGTAGTGGCGAAGGAAATTGTTAATGCATATCGCAGTCACTTAGATCCGTTGAATTTGACATATACACAATACATCGTAATGATGGCATTGTGGCAATATGGTGATTTGTCCGTAAAAGAATTAGGCCAAGTATTGCGCCTTGATTCCGGTACATTAACACCACTTTTAAAGAAACTAGAAGCAAAAGCATTCTTAAAGCGTAAACGTAGTCGTCAAGATGAACGCGTCGTTATGGTAACCCTTACTGATACAGGTAAAGCATTGCGTGATGAAGCAGTTCATATACCACGTCGCTTGTCTGAAGCTGCAGGCCCGATTTTTGACGTTGAAGAAACCCGTCAAATGCGTATGTTGCTTAACAAATTGTTAGAAGCAATCGATAACGCTAATGCTAGAACAGCAGAGAAGCTTAAGCGCTAATGTAGCGTACTCTAGTAAGATCTCATATGCATACATTCTGTAATTTAATATATCTAATATTTTCATAAAATGTGATATACTATACATATAACGTATTGTACGGAGGTCATGTGAGAATATGACCTGTCGTGAGATGCCGTTAAGGCAAAAGGAGAGCATTATGAATAAAAATTTATTAGGCGCATTTGTATTAGCCGGTACATTATTAGTTGGTGGTGTTGCTAATGCAGCAAACTGGAATGGTTTAGCTAACTATCCAGAGGTTCCAAATAGTGCAAATGGTTCTGAAACATACTTCTTTGATAAAGCATCCCAATTCAGTGGTATTGATAGTAGCCGTAACTACGTATTCGGTATTAATGTAGTGAACATGCATAACAACCAATATGGTGAAGCTACATTGTTCAAATACATTGTTCACCCAAGCTTGCATACTGTATATCGTTTCTCTCCAGATGGTCAAGCGTACCAAATCACTCCTGGTTCTAATGAATACAACATGTTCTTGGCTGCTTGGAAAGAAGTATACGGCACTGATTTCTCTCTCCCAGCTTTATAATTTGATGGCGCAAGCCGTAATAATTACATAACTATTGCTGGTGAAAGCTCCTTTGAGCTTTCACCAGTGTTGTTTATGGAGGTTTCCTATGTCTAAATCTGAATTTGCTCAAGCCTACACGGAGCGAATGTTCCCTGATATTGCAGCCCCTGCAGGTTATATCGACCCTGAGTTTGAAGTATTGTTTGATAATTTCGCCTTTGATGAAGTTATTACCGAAGAGGGTCGCAATGTGCCTGCCAAGGATCGTTTCTTGGCTATCCTTGCCACGCTTGTAGGTGTATCTGCTGTCGATGAATATGCGTTGATGTTACCGGCAGCACTTAACTTTGGCTTGATTCCCGATGAAGTAATAGAGCTCCTTTATCAAGCGGTACCTTATCTTGGCATCGGTCGTGTACGCCCATTCTTTAAGGTAACAAATAAGATTTTTGACTATCGTGGGGAAACTGTTGTGGATCCGTCTCGCAGTACAATCACTAGTGAATCTCGCCTTGAAAAGGGCGTTGAAAAGCAAGTTGAAATCTTTGGTGAGTCTATCCGTAATTCTTACCAAGAAGGTCCTGAAGAGACACGCCACATCAATAAGTGGCTTGCTAATATGTTTGGCGACTACTACACTCGTAAAGGTTTAAGTGTGGCTCATCGTGAAATGATTACCTTCTGTTTCTTAGCGGCTCAAGGTGGCTGTGAACCTCAGCTGAAGGCTCACGTAGAAGGCAACTTGAACGTAGGCAACAGCAAACAATATTTGATTAACATCGCCTCCCAATGCGTGCCGTATATCGGCTACCCTCGTACATTGAATGCCCTTCGCTGCATTCAAGACGGCTACACCGCATGGGAAGCTAAACAATAAGAATTTATGTAATACATCAACGTGTTATGTAATCTATATATGATATATAGTTCATAAACATGTTAGGTAACATATAAAGGAGTTTTATGTTTGATTTAAATCCGATACAGATATTAGCTAGTATTCCTGCTATTATCATCGTTTTTTCTGTCTTTGGATATGCAGAGGCCAAAGTAGCTACCTGGTTTGGCGATCCAACACCTCGGATGGCGGGGCGCCTCACATTATCTCCTTTGGCACACCTTGATTTAATAGGTACTATCTGTATCATTCTAGTTGGATTTGGCTGGCCTAAAGGGATGGCTATTAATCCATCTTACTTTAAAGACCCACGCCGTGATATGAGCCTACTTGCTTTTGCAGGTCCTATAGCAGGCCTGATTACAGGGTTCGTATTTACTTTCATATACGTACTTTTGGGTAATTTGAATCTTATGCAGTCTCCGGGTTTACCAATGGTTATGCAATACATTATTTTGTATAGCATCGGCCTTTCCATTTTCTGCTTAATTCCATTCCCCCCATTACCTGGTTTTAATATCATTTTGCCGTGGCTACCGACAGAATGGCAAATTAAATATTACCAACTAGGGATGATTAACTTGATCTTCTTTATCATCCTTATTAATACACCGATTATTTCTATGGTAATCCGTCCATTGCAACAAACAATTTTCAAAATTTACTTTGCAATCATTGGGACGATTTTATAAATATATTTGGTGAAAGCCTCTACCGTATAGGTGATAAATCTATGGTAGAGGCTTTTTTGTGTTATAAGTATGAACAAAATTATGGTTATATTTATATTAAAAACTATCGATATAGTTCTTAATATATGATATACTGTGTATAGAAATCGTAAATTTTCGATATATTAATGTTATAGTGTATTATTAGATACTATGGATAGAGTAAATTGATCTACTATATCGATATGTAAATCAATACACTAAATCGATACATTAAATTGATACATTAAATTGATATAGTATATAGATATTCAAGTGAATAGAAGAGGAATACATATGGATTTTGAAGAAAATCAAGTGCCAGAAGCGATTCTGGACAAGCTTACAAAGGTGTGTACATGCCGTAGCATTACACGTAAAACGATTAAAGAAGCCATTTTGAATGGTGCTCATACATTTCCTGAGGTAAAAGAAGCAACTCGTGCTGGCACAGGCGCTTGCGGCGGTAAAGGCTGTGGCCCTCGCATCGTAAAGCTCTTAGCAGAAATGAAAGAGCAAGGTAAAATTTAAGGATAAGCAAAAGTTAAGTACAAGCAAAATTTAAGCGTAAGTTTGACCTTAACTTATATAAAGACTATTACTTGGAACTAATACGGTATGTATTCGTAGGTTTTGAGTAATAGTCTTTTTTACGCTCACGATGCACTACATGTATTGGCCTTGTTGGGGTTGTCTTTATTATTTGATATACTATACATAATACTTTTTAGAGATTTTGGAGGTATATATGTTTCGACGTATCGTAGCGGCTACGATGATTGGCGCATTGGCGCTTACAACGGGCTGCGGTTTACATAACCCATTTACTTCTAAGGCGGAGCCTGTAACCTATGAATCTGTGGCACAGAGCGAGCTTTCACCAGAGGAAAAGGTGGACAAATTAGTAGCTAATATGTCTGACGCGGACAAGGTAGGCCAATTGTTGATGATTGGTATCCACGGCAAGACCTTGAACGATGATGCGAAGTTTATGCTCAATGAGTACCGCGTGGGCGGCATCATCTTGTTTGACCGCAATATGGAGTCAAAGGATCAAGTGAAATCGCTCATTACAGATATTAATAAAACTGGTAAAAGCGCCGGTTTAACTCCATTGTTCATCGGCATCGACCAAGAGGGGGGCGCGGTGGCGCGCATGGAGGATCAGCTCATCAAGGTTCCTCCTGCAGAAGAATTAGGTAAAGAACCTATTGAACAAGCGGTATCCTTGGCAAAACAGTCTGGTACAGAACTAAAGGACTTGGGATTCAACATTAACTTTGCTCCCGTAGCGGACTTGGGCTTAACCTATGGCCGTTCCTTTAGCACAAATCCTGATGATGTTGTACGTTATGCCAGCGCTGTAGGTAAGGCCTATGATGAAGCTGGTTTATGGTATTCCTATAAGCATTTCCCTGGCATTGGCAAAACAGATGTAGACTTACATGCGGATACCAGTGTTGTGCCAGTGTCTAAAGAGACTTTGTTGAATGAAGATACGAAGGTATTCGTAGACCTCATTAAGCAGTCTAAACCGAATACATATGCAATTATGGTGTCCCACGCCATGTATCCTCAAATCGATGCAGAACATCCATCTAGTCTGTCTAAAGCGATTATTACTGACTGGCTTCGCAAGGATATGGGCTATAACGGCGTTGTCGTAACAGACGATATGGACATGGGCGCTCTTGCAAAACACTACACCTTCGGCGATATGGCGGTTCAATCTATCTTGGCTGGTAGCGATATCTTGCTCGTGTGCCATGAGTACGAACACATGCAAGAAGCGTACAATGGCCTTATGAAAGCCGTAAAAGACGGCCGAATCTCTAAAGAACGACTCGATGAATCTGTGAAACGGATTTTGCTTATGAAGATAACTAAAATTTCTTAGACTATTTGTTTTTGTTGCAGGAATTAATTAACCATATAACGAATATAGAAAGTGGAAGTACTATTCATTGAAATCGCATCTGAGTTGACACTCGAGGGAGAACTTTGTTATAGTTATTACACAGAGAAACTGTGCGAAGCTTACGGGCAACGTACAACGCTCGTCGACTCAAGGGTCGGCGAGCTTTTTTGTTGTACGCCGAATAGGCATGACTAAACCCCCAGTTAAACTGGGGGTCGATAAAAAATTCTTAGAGAAAAGGAAAGAACCTCCTAGTGATAGAATGAAGTTGGTCTGGCAACCACAACATTTCAACATAGGAGGTTCAATGTCAATGAATGACGTAAAAAGCTTATCACATAGTAAATGGAGATGTAAATATCATATTGTTTTTGCTCCAAAGTATAGAAGACAAATAATTTATGGTCGGATAAAAGCTGATGTAGGTAAAATCTTACGAGATTTATGTAAGAGAAAAAATGTAGAGATTATTGAAGCGGAATGCTGTCCGGATCATATTCATATGTTAGTAACGATACCACCACATTTAAGCGTATCGAGTTTTATGGGATATTTAAAAAGTAAAAGTAGCCTCATGATATTCGATAAACACGCAAATTTAAAATATAAGTATGGAAATAGACATTTCTGGTGTAGAGGATATTATGTGGATACGGTAGGACGATATGAAGGAGCGATAAAAGAGTATATTCGCAATCAACTACAAGAGGATATAGCGCAAGATACATTAAACTTTAAAGAATATACCGACCCGTTTACGGGTGAGCCAGTAAAATAGGCAAAATAAAAGCCCCCGAGTAGGGGGCAGCCAGTGGTAATAGAGTGGTTGTCAGATCATTCAATGCCCTCTTTAGAGGGCCACCACTAGAGAAAGACCCTTATAGGGTCAGAGCAAACCACCCGTTCTACGGGTGGTTATGATTTGTAGGAGGGACTTATGTCTAAGCCGTTTAAGTCTTTAGATTCCCTATTACGCTTGATGAGAAAACGAAATATTACAATTGGAAAGGGGAGCGAAGGTAGCAGAGTAAAAAGAATTTTAGCAAGAGATAATTATTATGCAGTAATCAATGGATATAAAGATATTTTTTTAGATAATAATGCAACATTAAATAGTGGTGATGACTATTATGTAACTGGGACAACATTCTTTCAAATATATGGATTATATTGTTTTGATCGTAATTTACGAATTATTTTATTAAAAGCTCTATTACAAGCTGAACAAAATATTTGTACTAAAGTATCTTATCGTTTTTCAGAGATATATACATCTGAATTTAGTCATTTGAATGTCAATAATTTTTCTAAAACAAATTTACCAAAAGCGACAGAATTAGTCTCTAAATTATCTAATGCTACACAACGTAATGCGAGACATACGATGTTTTCTCATTATTTAACAACACATCAAGATTTACCATTATGGGTATTGGTAACAAAACTTACATTCGGTGAAATTACTAATTTTTATAAATTAATTACACCTAATATACAAGAGAGAATATTAAAAGATATACACAAGGAATATACTGGTGAGTATAAGGTATCTATTACTGATCCAACATCTACTTTGATACCTGTTTTTAGTGAGATACTAGATGTTCTTGTGGGTTATAGAAATGTATGTGCGCATGGAGACAGACTTTATAACCATAGAATTATAGGTCCAAAGAAAACTATTAAAAAATTAACATATTATTTTGTACAAACTCCAAAAGGGAGTGAATCTTCAGTATATGGGGTGTTAATATCTTTAAGATTACTATTGCCTAGAATATCGTATAAACGTATTATTGATGAGGTAATTAATGAATTAATACTTTTAAGTGAAATATTACCTGTTATGCAGTTTAATCAGGTTCTAGCTAAAATGGAGTTAACCCTTCAATGGAAACAAACCTTAGAATTATTGCAATGATTATATAGTGTATACATAACACAGTTTCAAGGATTTTAATAAACCGATAGAGAATTACTTAGTATAGTTATTCTCTATCGGTTTATTTTTTATTCGTTAGGAGTGAATGTATATGGCTCGGAGAATTATGTTGAACGGTACGTCCTATTTTGGACAAGGGGCGATTCAGGAGATTGTGAACGAAATTAAGAATCGCCATTTTAAAAAGGTTCTTGTTACGTCTACACCTGATTTATTTGAGTTTAAGGTAGCTACAAAGGTTACAGATCTACTTGATGCAGCAGGTATTGCTTACGATGTATATGACAATATAAAGCCGAATCCAACCATTGAAAACGTAACATCTGGTGTGGCTGCTTGTAAGGCGGCAGGTGCTGAAGCTATCGTTGCTGTAGGTGGGGGCAGTGCTATCGATACAAGTAAGGCTATTGCTACGATTGTGACGAACCCTGAGTTCAGCGATGTGCGTAGCCTTGAAGGGGTGGCACCTACGAAACATCCATGCTTGCCGATTATTGCTGTGTCTACCACATCTGGTACGGCTGCAGAGGTTACTATTAACTACGTTATTACAGATGTTGAAAAGAACCGTAAATTTGTATGTGTTGACCCTCATGATATTCCAATCGTAGCCATCGTGGACCCTGATATGTCCGCATCTATGCCAACTGGCCTTTGTGCGTCTACCGGTATGGATGCCCTCGTGCATGCCGTAGAAGGTTACATTACAAAAGGTGCGTGGGAACTTACTGATATGCTTCATTTGAAAGCTATCGAAATCATCGGTCGTTCCTTGCGTAGCGCCGTAGCTGGTGATTTCGGAGGCCGTGAAGCTATGTCCCTTGGTCAATATATTGCAGGTATGGGCTTCTCCAACGTAGGTCTTGGCATCGTTCACTCCATGGCGCATCCATTGAGTGCTGTGTACGACATCCCTCATGGCAAGGCATGTGCCATGCTTTTAACAGCAGTATTGAAATTCAATGCCCCTGCAACAGGCGAAAAATATCGTGAAATCGCTCGCGTTATGGGCGTTCCTGATGTAGATAGAATGGATCAAGAAACATATCGTCAAGCAGCTATTGATGTAATCCAAAAATTAGCTGATGATGTTGACATTCCTAAATCCCTTAGCGAAGCAGGCGTAAAACGAGAAGACATTCCATTCCTCGCTGAATCTGCTTTCAACGATGCATGTACACCTGGTAATCCACGAGATGTGTCTTTGGAAGAAATTATTGGTATCTATGAATCCATATTCTAAGGAATTTTAGGACTTGTCTAAATAATCTAATAGCCTAAATGATGCTGAGCTCTGGCCCTAAGAACTTTACATCTTTAGTGTCTTTACATATTTCAGATGCCTCCGAATATGTAAAGAAAATACATTTATACACTTGCTTAACAAAACTAGCCATCTCATTGTAGAGGTGGCTAGCTTTGCGTTTGTAGCGTTGTCTTCTAATTAGATAACTGACGTTGTATGTAATCGTTTCTTGAAAATGATGGTTTACATAAGTATACTAAGGATATGAATACATAGTTTATGCACGAGTGTTTAAATTTGGCTAATGCTAAGGAGGAATAGTATGAGGTTATGGAAATTTAATAAGCGCAGTTCTACCTTAGCAGATATGTCCATGAATCGTATGTTGTTAACGGAGCTCATTGCAAAGGGCGCTCTTGTGGGCGTGATTGCAGGCTTTTGTGGTGCTACGTACCGTTATTTAATCCTTGAGTCAGAGCATATTCGTTGGCATTTGATGGACGGCATTACCATGGAATGGGCCATAGGCTGGCTTATAGTGATGGTTATCTTTGCCTTTATCGTCGACAGATTGCTTGCATGGGCTCCATTGTCAGGGGGCTCTGGTATTCCTCAAATTGAAGGGGAAATGCTGGGCCTCTTTGATATGAAACCGTATCGGACGTTGGCTTCTAAGATGATTGGTGGCGTATTGACTGGTTTTGCAGGCTTTTCTGTAGGCCGTGAAGGGCCAGCCGTACAAATCGGCGGCTCTGCCGGTAAAATTGTATCCTATTGGATGAATTCAGGGCTGCGTGAGCAGCGCATCTTGACTTCTGCTGGCGCAGGGGCGGGCTTAACGGCTGCCTTTAGTGCGCCTGTATCGGGAGCGATGTTCGTCTTTGAAGAGATCCATAAAAGTTTTTATCCTTACCTCGTTGTGCCAACCTTTGTGGCTACATTGATTTCTAACTATATTACGGTTAGTATATTTGGCCTCGACCCAGCTCTTGGATTTTCGGTAACATCAGGGGTTCCTCTTGAGTACTTCCCTGTACTGCTTATGGTGGGCGTTATCATGGGGCTCTGTGGGGTGCTCTTCTGTCGCATGATCTTTGCGTTTAAGAAATTCTTTGAGTGGCTTAAATGCTCTCGGTTCTTGAAATTAGCCCTCACTTTTGTGACTGTAGCCGTCATCGGCTATGACTCGCAACTTCTTTTAGGTGGTGGCAATGATCTGGTAGGACAGCTAGCCTTTCAATCGCATGGCGTATTGCTCTTGGGTGGTATCGTACTAGGTAAGATTTTACTTACCACCTTCTGCTATGGCAGTGGTGCACAAGGCGGCATATTCTTGCCAATGCTCGTTATAGGTGCCTCTGCAGGTGCTTTTTGTGAAAGCGTGCTTTCATCAATCGGTATTATCTCACCTGATTTTGTACCGCAATTCGTTATTTGTGCCATGGGTGGTATGCTAGCAGCTGCTATGCGGACACCAATCTTGGCGATTCTGCTCGTTCTTGAAATGACGAATAGCTTCTCAAATATTTACGCCATCGGTATTGTTACACTTGTGGCATACCTTGTAGCAGAGCTTTTAAAAGAGCCGCCAATTTACGATTCCTTATTGCAAGCCATGACCGGTCAAAGCCATTTAGAAGCAGTGCAAACCTTCTTCCAAACGAAGGTGCCTGTAGTGGCAAACTATACAGAGGTGCAGTTACAAGACTTGGCATTGCCAGATGGCACATTAATCGTAAGTATTCGCCGAAATGGTACCTACATTGTACCTCTTGGGGATGTGAAACTTGAACCAGGTGACGAGCTACAAGTCTCTTGTGAACGAGGACGATTAAAAGCAGCGAAAGACTTTTTCCAATCGAATTAGTTATAGCAAAGAGATATCTCCAATCTAAGTAAAGGGAGGCCTTATTATGCTGGATAACATTATAGTATTTTATATATTCTTTACCATAGTCGGCTTTTTAGCGGCTATGCTAGGCACCATCATCGGTGCCGGAGGGGGCCTAGTGTTCGTTCCTCTCTTCATGTACTGGTTCCCGGAGTGGTCCCCATCTATGATTGTAGGGACATCGCTCTTTTCCGTTATGTGTAACGCCGTTTCTGGATCTATTGCGTATATTAAGCAGAAGAAGGTACATATCAGTGCGGCCATAGTCTTTAGTTTATCTACCTTACCAGGTGCTATCTTAGGGGCCCAAATGTCTGGTTGGTTTTCTGGACAAGGCTTTATGTTTGCCTTTGGGTGCTTTATGCTATGCGCTTCTGGTTTGATTGGATTTAAGAACTTCAAAAAAGGGGAGCGGAAGGAAGAAAGCCTTACTCTTGATCAGCTAACGTATAGCAAGCCTATTGGCATTAGCATTAGCTTTTTTGTAGGGTTTATCTCCAGTATCTTTGGTATTGGTGGTGGCCTTATTCATGTGCCGGCCTTAATTTATCTCATGGGGTTTCCTACCCATATGGCTACAGCTACAAGCCAATCCATCCTTGCTGTATCTACAATGATAGGCGTTATAACTCATTTATTGGAAAATCATATCGTATTTAGTATTGCTATTCCTACTAGTATTGGCGCTATCTTTGGGGCCCAAGTAGGGGCGCGAATTGCTAAACGGTTGAAAGCAAAATCTATCCTTGCCCTTATGAGCGTTGCAGTCTTTGCACTAGCTGTACGTCTTATTCTTAAGTCTGGTATTTTGGGATAATATGGCTTCTCTGATCATCAATAGAAATTTGAATACTATACTGCTTATGTTCTAGCTAGTATGAGCCGATAGATTTGATATGTTTACTATAAGCCCTCTAGTGGTTGCTCGAAAGAGTTATATCGCTAGAGGGCTTTTTATGTGAAAGTGAACGATTATTAGTAGGGGAATCTAAAAGTTATGATTAAAAGTCATACTTAAATATAAATGAGAATGATAAAATTGAAATAAATGAAAATATACAGTTTTATGTATAATTTATGTAAACTATTTCCTATAGAATTATATACAGGATAAATCAAGTTTTATGGGCAATTTGGCGTTCATTTATTATAGAGTTCTTTAATTACTAAGTAATCAAAATAGTTTTATTTTAATATGTGAAAAAATGAGTACATGATAATGCCACTGAGATGCACTTTCAAGTAAAGAAATAAAAAAGCCATGCATATCGAGAATTATTAGGAGACATATAATTTATGCATAATTATAGTAGTGAGAATGAGAACGGCGTATACTAAATATAAGACAAATTCCTTAAGAGAGGATAGGAGGATATACAAGTGAGTACGCTTATAAAAGATTATGAACGTTTTGCCAAGGAGGCAAAAGAGATTTGCAAAGATCGTGTCTATACTGATCATTTACGTCGTTATGCATATGGTGTTGACGCATCCTGTTATAGCTATTTACCAAAGGTTGTTGTAAAGGCTGAGGATGAACGTGAAGTAAGACGCCTTATTCGTTTGTGCCAACAATGTGGTACACCATTTACATTCCGTGCAGCTGGTTCTTCTTTATCTGGTCAATGTTCCAGTGAAGACGTGCTTATCGTATGTAATGATGGCTTCAAAAAAATGGAAGTTATCGACGATGGCAAGGCTTTAAAATGCGAATGTGGTGTTATCGGTTCTGATGCGAATGATTTATTGAAACCCTATAACCGCAAAATCGGTCCAGATCCTGCTACACTTGCAACAGCATTAGTAGGCGGTATTTTGAACAATAACTCCTCTGGTATGTGCTGTGGTACGGCTCAAAACTCCTATAAAACAATCCGTTCCATCCGCGTTGTATTACTAGATGGTACTGTTCTCGATACATCCGACAAAAAATCTATTGAACAATTCCTTCGTGAGAAACCTCAAATGGTTGAAGATATCTTGCAATTGCGCAAAGAAATCTTGGCTGATGAAGAATTGACTCATTTGATTCATCACAAATATAAAATCAAAAATACTACAGGCTATGGCTTGAACTCTCTTGTTGACTTCGAAGACATCATCGACATCATCAATCACTTGTTTATCGGTTCTGAAGGTACATTGGGCTTCGTATCTGAAATCGTGTACAACACTGTTGAAGACGTACCTCATAAAGGTTGCGGTCTCATGTTCTTCAGCACATTGAACGATGCATCTCTTGCGGTTGTAGCCTTGGCTAATATGGGCCGTGAAAAGGTTGTTGCTGCAGAAATGATGGACTATCAATCCTTGAAAGCAGTTCAAACTCTTGAAAATGTACCTGACTTCGTTCGTGAAGTGCCAGAAGGTACAAGTGCTATCTTGTTCCAAACTGAAAGCTATTCCAAAGATACTGTAGATGAAAACTTAGCTTTCATTAAAGAACAATTGAAAGATATCCCAACAGCTATCCCAAGTCTTTATTCTCAAGATCCTAAAGAATACGATTCCTGGTGGGCAATCCGTAAAGGTATCTTGCCTATCGTTGGTGGTCAACGTAGAAAAGGTACGACTGTTATTACCGAAGACGTTTGCTTCCAAATCGAAGACTTCACTAAAGGCATTGAAATGCTTACTGAATTATTCCACAAATACGATTTCGTTGATGGTGGTGTAATCTTCGGTCATGCTTTGTCTGGTAACGTTCACTTTAACATTACACCTGACTTCAGCGACCCTAAAGATACTAAAAACTTCGGCGATTTGGTAAAAGAAATGTCCGAACGCGTATCTGGTTTCGGTGGTTCTTTGAAAGCCGAACATGGTACAGGCCGCATGGTAGCACCATTTGTTGAAATGGAATGGGGCAAAAAAGCGTACGAAATTAACCGTCGCATCAAAGCTATCTTTGACCCTGAACGCATCTTGAACCCAGATGTTATGATCACTGATGATCCAGATGTGTACAAGAAAAACCTTAAAGCTCAATGCGTTATCGACGATGCTTTCACAATCTGTATGGAATGCGGTTTCTGTGAAAAACATTGTCCAAGCCGTAATTTAACATTGACTCCACGTCAACGTATTGCATTGTTGCGCGAAACTAAACGCCTTGAAAACGAAGGCAATTTCACATTGGCATCTGAACTTAGAAAAGGCTATGAATACTTCGGCGTAGACACTTGTGCTGCATGCTCCATGTGTAAAGGCCTTTGCCCACTCAGCATCGATACTGCTCAAATCGCATTGTCCATGCGCCGCATCGACCCACCTGCACCTGAATTGGCTAAGAAAATCTACGATAACTTCTCCACAACACTTCAAATGTGTCGTGCTGGCGTAAGTCTTGAAGGCATTGCAGGTTCCATCATTACACAAAAAGCAATTTCTAAGATTACTGAAGGTTTGCATGGCGTAACAGGTGTTACACCATATGTTCCTAAAACAACTCCTAAAGCTAATCGCTACAAATTGAAAAACCGCATCAAACCAACTAACTTTGAAAAGGTTGTATACTTCAGTACATGTGCAAACCGCGCATTCAAACCAAACCAAGGTTATGACGATGATCGCAGCTTGCAACAAGTTGTAGAAAGTCTCTGCAACAAGGCTCATATCGATATTATCTATCCTCAACATATCGAAAACCTCTGCTGTGGCTTGAGCTTTGAAAACTACGATGACGTTCATGAACGTGCTGTAAAAGACTTGCACGATGCATTGATGAAAGCATCTCAAAATGGTAAATATCCAATCGTGATTGACCATAGCGCATGCTTCAACCATGCTTTCAAACACATGCCAGACTTAGAAATCAACGATATTTCTGAATTCTTGTGCAAATACGTAGTACCTCATCTCGACATTGAAAAATGCGATGAACGCGTTATCGTACATAAACAATGTAAGATTAAATCTTTGAATAAATCTCAATACATTGAAGACTTGGCTCGCCTCTGCACAGACCATGTATTCAATATCAAATCCTTCGCATGTGACGGCTTTGCTGGTCAAAAAGGTTTCTTTACACCAGAACTTAACAAATCTGCCACAAAAGACCTTGCTGGTGAAATTGCTGAATACGGTGCAACACTAGGCGTAAGCTCCAGTTCCACATGTGAAATTGGTCTTGGTGAAAACGGTGGCATCCCATTCGTAGGCGTTGCATTCCTATTAGACCGTTGCTCTAAAGCAAAAAAATAAGATTTATAACATTACCTACCATATAACGAAAAAGGACGAGTTGCAGCTCGTCCTTTTTCGTATATAGTTTTGGTATAATTGTAATGGTAATTAAAAAACTATGTGCTAGTATTTAATGAATTATATGATAGTGCTATATAATGTAATGATAGTAAATAGTCGATTATGTAATTGTATTAAATGGCTAATATAGAGGTATTGTATGAAATATATTCTATTATGTATTTGTTTGCTTAGCTTATTAGGGTGTGGCACAGATACTAAGACCCAACAAGATACTAAACCTACAACAACAGCTAACGAACAAGCTAAAACAGAGCAAGATGCTCATGTTATAGCCGCTAAGCAAGCTCTATCCTCTGGTGATTATGCGAAAGCCATCGAGGAAGCAACAGCTTCTATTAAGGATAATCCTAATAATGCAGAGGCGTACTCCATCCGTGGCTTCGCTACGGCGTTAAATGGTGATACAGCTAAGGGCTTAACAGATACTAAAAAATCATATGATTTAGATCCTAATAATGTAGCGAACTATTACAACATGGCCATGGTGTATAAGTTACAAGGCCAATTAAATGAGTCTAAACAATGGTTTGAAAAGGTATTAGAAAAGGACCCTAGCAACACTTGGTCTGTATATGGTATTGCTACCATTTATGCAGACCAAGGGGATGATACTAAGGCCCTTGAATGGCTTGAAAAAGCAATTAACATTGATCCATCTGTGAAAACCGTAGCCGCTGAACAAGACCATTTTGAACGCTTTCACAATAATACGCGATTTAAAACATTAGTAGGCTTATAGATATGGATGTAAAACAGATGATTCGCCTTGTTATAAAGGTGATAGGATTTATATATTGGTTTGTTTTTCTATACCTTGGTGGTCTAATGGTCGTAGACTGGGCAGGGTTTATGTCCCAACATAATATAGAAACACCTCTATTCCTTACATATTTAGTGTTTGTAGGTTGTTTTGTAACGCCGTATATCATGCTGTACTGGAAGAAGCTGAATCCTAATGCGAAAGCTCCATTTTGGGTGCGCCATCTCTCCGAATATATGGCGCGATTAGAAGATCGTCATAGTATATGGTTTGATATATTATATGTACTAAAATTATTGCTCTATTTTGTAATAATTCTGTGGATGCTTTGTATCATTTTACTCACCTTAGCAGTTATTGCGTGGACAGTAGTCCTAATTTTGCTAAGTAATTGATGGTGTAAAGGCTTTGCTCAATGGTGAATCCCAGTAGCGCGCAATAAATTTACATTGTCTTTTCTACTAATGCTTCTTGTAAAAGCTGAGAAAAATTAATTCCTTTAGCTAGCGCTCGATCATTTAGCCAAGCAGGAATTGTTAAGGTTTTCTTTACGGATTTACTATTTTTAGCTAAATCAATATCTGTTTGCACTAATGTAGGATACGTTGTATCCGTACAAGGTAAGTTGCGAATAGATGTAGGTGTAGGTAAACTTTCCCCATCTTCTAAAGCTCCTAAAATATACAATTCCATAGCCTCTTGCGCATTAGTTACGAGCTCTGTTAACGTTGAGCCAGTACTGCTGGTATATTCTAAGTCTGGAAACTCAGCCCAGAAACCATCAGCATCATCATGGATTATAGCAGGGTATATAAATTTCATAGGTCCTCCTTATTTTAGTCCCGTACGTTTTCTTTTATGGTAACACGTGTATACGTATAAAACAATTGTTAGGAGTTATATATTCTTATTTATAGTCTAACTGTATATAACAGAAAACAGGGGTGACCATTGGTCACCCCTGACTCTATCACTTGAGAAACTAGATGTATGCGTTGCGTGCATTAATTCTATTTGTATAAATTATATTAGTATATAATTAAGGTATATAAATCGGGTTGTATATTGATGAAAGGAGAGAATTCATCATGAAACCATTGGGTAAACGGATTGCAATGGCTGTGTTGTGTGCGGCGACGTTGACATCCCCCTTATTGTTGAGCGGTTGTAGTATGTCAGAATTATGGCAGGGCTCTGAACAGAGTCGCAAGGAAATTGCGCAGCGGTCCGAGCAGGATCAGGTGCAGTTATTTAATCAATATGTGAAAGCCATAAGCCGCTTTAATCGCATGGCAGTAATGTTTGATTATGCGAATAGGCCAACTCTTAATGAGTTAAAAGCGGGGCAGCATTTAACTGTATTTAATGCACCGAACTTTAAACAATTACAAAAAGAATTAGAAGAGGCTAAGCAAGCAGGTGTTCCGTATGATGAAATGAAAGAGCCATTAGATAAGCTACTTTCAAAATTGAACGAAATAACACCGGTTGCGGAAGAACTCGATGCATATTATAAATCTAAAGGGTATACTACAGATAACTATGCTAAGGAGCAACAATTAGGTCCTAAATATGTTCAGTTATACGAACAATTTATTCCTATTTATGCTGACTTTGATAATTTAATGCATAAGATTAACACGGACCGATTGCAACAACGGTTGCAACAATTGCGCGATGCAGGTAAGAAAAATGCAGCCGCTGCACAAGAGGTTTCTTTGCGACTTACTGCAGTCCTAGAAAAGCTAGATAGTGAAAAAGAACCAGATGTAAATGCGATCAATCAAGAGCTACAAGCCATTGGTGATTTAGCAAATGGTATTTCTAGTCCTAAGTATGACCCTGTTAAGACCTCTGTAAACTCAACGATTGGTGCTATTCGTACCTATATGGGATCCAAACAAGATAACGATTATAAACATATGGTTGAGGCCTATAATCGTTACATTTCCAATATGAATACGACCAATATGAATGAATTGGATCAATAAGCAAGCTAGAAGAATAGTGTGATAAATTAATAGGCATATATAAGATATAAAAAGAAAGCTGTATCGAATGAGGATATCATTTGATACAGCTTTTATGTGTTTATAGGTTAGATATAGTTGCTAAAATCTCTTGTGAGATTGCATGCAGATGGCATATGCTCTCTTGTACTTAACTACATTTTTCTAATGGTTGTAATTTGATTTGATAATGAGAACAACACTAAGGCTATCCAGATACAACCAAAGGCGATCATTTGTGGTGTGCCAAAGCTTTCACCAAAGTAGAAGATAGCTAGCAATAAAGCAATAGTTGGAGATACATATTGAAGGAAGCCTAGTAGGTTGAGCGGCAATAGTTGGGCCCCATAGGAGAATAGCACTAATGGAACCGATGTTGTTAGACCGCAGGCTATGAGTAGCATGGACGTATACCAATCTGTGCCGAAATAGGACCACACTGTATTATCGACCATGGTCGTATAGAGTAAGGCTAGTGGTGTTAATAGCCAAGCCTCAAAGGCGATGCTCGTAAAGGGAGAGATGAGCAGCTTTTTTTTAACGACCCCATAGAGACCAAAGGAAACGGCGAGAATCATCGACACTAACGGCAAGGATCCCACTTGATAGGTGAGCAAGGCGATACCGATGGTAGCGATGAGGACGCTTAGCTTTTTCGGTACAGATAGAACCTCTTTAAATAGGATGACACCTAACACTACATTAAAGAGTGGGTTGATGTAATAGCCAAGGCTCGTGTCCATAACTTGGTTGTTGGCGATGGCCCAAATGTAGGTAAACCAATTTACGCTGATGATGACTGATGCTACCAACAGTAGTAATAGTTGTGAGCGCTGTTCTTTTAGTAATTGAAAGTCTTTTTTGAACTGTTTAAAATGTAGGCCAAATACGACGATGGCCATGCAAATGCCTGACCAGATAATGCGCTGCGCCAGTATATTATACGGTGAAACATGGTTTAATAATGCCCAATAGAGAGGGAGTAAGCCCCAGATGATATAGCAACTAAGGGCTGTCATTAGACCTTTTTTACTTGTGTGCTCCATAATGCCTCCTTGTGATTGTATTCATTATATCACGCATTGTGCTTGCATTTGTGCGTAGGCTTAGATTTTATGATGATTTGTACTCGATTTATAACTCGATTTGCAGACAATGAATACGTATATTTGTTAGCGATGAATACGTATATTTGATTGTGATGAGTTTTTATCATTTTAAATATGCATTAGTTATAACCTAAAATTTGATACTTATGATTAACTGTTATGTTCATTGACTTTGTGCATAATCTTACACTATATTGGACTTAGAACAACGAATATAGAGAATAGGTGTCACAAGACTTAATAGAGAAATCGGTACAAGCCGATGCGGTCCCGCCACTGTAAGGACGAGCCTGCTTTCAAAAATGTCACTGGAGAAATCTGGGAAGGCGAAAGCGAGGTGATGAGCCCGAGCCAGGAGAACTGCCTATTTGATAATCACCGTTATGTACCTACGAGCGATAGGAAGGGGATTGGGGTATGCTGGTTTCAGTGTTTTTTGGCGTACCTTTCAATAAGAAACCTTACGTGTCACTTTTGGGTGGCACGTTTTTTGTTGCCCTTGAAAGTGGCTGTTAAACATATATATCAGGCTTCATAGTTAATGAATTGATGGACACATATTTGAGGTTGATGTGATCTAAATATAGGAAAGCTCGTGTGATGTATATGTATAACAATTCGCAGGTACGGTGCGCTGTTTCTCGGTATGGTTTCGAGTTGAAAAGGAGGCACATATATGTCTGACAAAAAGACTTCGAAGGACGCAGAACGCGATCTATTAGCACCTGTATCCTTTGACGAATTTGAGAAACCTACGTATGAACAATGGCAGGCTGAAGTTGAAAAGGCGTTAAAAGGTGGCGACTTCCACAAGAAGATGTTTACTAAAACCTATGAAGGTATTACGTTGCAGCCAATTTATACACCTGCACTGCATGCAGAAGCAATTCCAAAGGGCGTATACCCTGGGGCAGGCGAGTTCCTACGTGGTACTAAGGCAAGTGGTTATATTAAAGACTCTTGGGGTGTATCCCAATATGTAGATGACTCTTTGCCTAAGGATGCCAATCATGCAAGTTTATACGAGATTGTAAAAGGTGGCACCATTCACAACATCCGCCTAGATGAAGCAACACGCCATGATCAAGATGTGCAAGTAGGCGCATCCGTTGGCGTTGGTGGTACATCTGTATCCACTATGGATGACTGCAAACAATTGATTGACCGCTTCAATTTGAAGGAAAATCCTTTGTACATTGAAACAGGTGCTTCTGCAGCCATCTTGCTTGGCATGTTAGCGGCTACGGTGAAAGGCGCTAAAAAACAAACATCTGATTTGAAAGGTCTCGTTGGTGCAGACCCTATCGGTGTTTGGGTGAAAGATGGTGCTTTGCACATTTCCTTAGATACAGCCTTTGATGAAATGGCACATACTGTTGTGTGGGCTAAAGAACAAGCTCCAGAGCTTAAAACAGTACTCGTATCTGGCGATGTATACGCTAATGGCGGCGCTAACGATGTGCAAGAGGTTGCCTATGCATTGGCAACAGCTGTTTGCTACGTGCGTCAATTAGCACAACGGAACATCGATATTCACACCATCGCGAAGAGCATGATGTTCACATTCTCCTTAGGGGCTAATTTCTTTATGGAAATTGCTAAATTGCGTGCCTTGCGCGTACTTTGGGCTCGCATTATGGAAGCTTTCGGTGCTGAAGAAGCGGACCGTGCCGTTCATGTACACGGCAGAACATCGGCTTTCACAAAAACTGTATACGACCCATATGTAAACTTGTTGCGCAATACGACACAAGCATTCTCTGGTGTTGTAGGCGGTTTGAACAGCCTTGAAGTATCTCCGTTTGACCAACCAATTCGCAAAGCGGATGATTTCTCTCGCCGTATTGCCCGCAATATCCAAGTTATGTTGCAAACTGAATTTGAGTTGCGCCAACCTGTGGACCCTGTAGGCGGTTCTTGGTACGTGGAAACATTAGCTGCTGAACTATGCGAAAAAATCTGGTCTGAGTTCCAAACAATCGAGTCTAAAGGTGGCATCATTGCCGCATTGAAAGAAGGCTATCCTCAAACTCAAGTGAAAGCCATCCTCGATGAACGCTTTAAAAACCTTGCATTCCGTAAGGACGTAGCAGTTGGTAACAATATGTATGCGAATATGACAGAAGAGTTACTTGATCCTAAACCAGAAAATCAAGAAACATTGTGTCAAAAACGAGCTGCTCAAATTGATGAGTACTTGGCAGGTGCAGAGGCTGATGCGGTTGTGAAAGCACAGGCTACTCTAGAAGCAAGTACAACAGAACCAGGTGCGTTGATTGGTCTTATTGAGCTTGGGGCATTACAAAAATTGACAATCCGCCAAATCCGTAAGGCTTTAGATGCAGGCGATATTTCTTCTGAAACAATCGAACCAATTATTGCACATCGCTGGACTGAACAATTCGAAGCCCTCCGTATGCGCACAGAATCGTATAAACAACGTACGAAAGATAATGTTAAGGTGTTCTTGGCTAATATGGGCCCAATCCCTCAACATAAACCTCGTGCGGACTTCTCCACAGGCTTCTTCGAAGTAGGTGCTTTTGAAGTGATTAAAAATGATGGCCATGAAACAACGGCTGATGCGGCGAAGGCTGCCCGTGAAAGTGGTGCCGATGTTGTGGTTATCTGTTCCACAGATGATACATATCCAGAACTAGTACCACCACTCGCTAAAGAGTTGAAAGAAACTATGCCGAATGTAACAGTTATTTTGGCAGGGGCGCCTCCTAAGGACCTTGAGCCTGTATACCGTGAAGCTGGCGTAGACGACTTCATTTCCGTTCGTGCAAATTGCTACGAAATCTTACATACGTTACAAGATAAGAAAGGGATGTGAGCTCATGTTTAAAAATCCAGACTTCTCCTCTCTTGGCTTGGGATCTCAGTCGCCGACATCTCGCGATGCATGGCTTGCTGAACTTCAAAAAGAAACAGGAAAAAGCTTTGAAGATTTATATAATACGACAATGGAGCAAATCCAACTAAAACCTCTCTACACAGAGATGGATTATGAAGGCATGACACACCTTGATTACATGGCTGGTGTACCTCCATTCTTGCGTGGACCTTATTCCACAATGTACGTAACTCGTCCTTGGACAGTACGTCAGTACGCTGGTTTCTCCACAGCAGAAGAATCCAATGCGTTTTACCGTCGTAACTTGGCAGCGGGCCAAAAAGGTTTGTCTATCGCCTTTGACCTTGCCACACACCGTGGTTACGACTCCGACCATCCTCGCGTAGTAGGTGACGTTGGTAAAGCTGGTGTTGCGGTAGACTCCATCCTCGATATGGAAATTCTATTCTCCGGTATTCCTCTCGACCAAATGTCCGTATCCATGACAATGAACGGCGCCGTATTGCCTGTCATGGCGTTCTATATCCTAGCTGGTGAAGAACAAGGCGTTGATAAAAAGGTTATGGCTGGTACAATCCAAAATGATATCTTGAAAGAATTCATGGTACGTAATACCTATATTTACCCTCCAGCTACGTCCATGCGCATCATCGGCGATATCTTTGCTTACACCTCTCAGTACATGCCTAAGTTCAACAGTATCTCCATTTCTGGCTACCATATGCAAGAAGCAGGCGCTACTGCAGATATTGAATTAGGCTACACATTGGCCGATGGTCTTGAATACATCCGTACCGGTGTAAATGCAGGCCTTCACGTAGATAAATTCGCTCCACGTTTGTCCTTCTTCTGGGCAATTGGTAAAAACTACTTCATGGAAGTTGCGAAAATGCGTGCAGCTCGTATGTTGTGGGCTAAGATTATCAAGAGCTTCGGTTCTGAAAATCCAAAATCAATGGCACTTCGTACACATAGCCAAACATCTGGTTGGTCCTTAACAGAACAAGATCCATTCAACAACGTAGCTCGTACATGTATGGAAGCGATGGGTGCTGCATTGGGCCATACCCAATCTCTACATACCAATGCGCTTGATGAAGCCATTGCGTTGCCTACGGACTTCTCTGCTCGTATTGCCCGTAATACTCAGCTTTACATTCAAGATGAAACTAAGGTATGTAAAGTTATCGACCCATGGGGCGGTTCCTACTACGTAGAAGCCTTGACTGATGAATTGATTCGCCGTGCTTGGGGTCATATCCAAGAAATCGAATCCCTTGGCGGTATGGCGAAAGCGATTGATACTGGTCTTCCTAAGATGCGTATCGAAGAAGCGGCAGCTCGTCGCCAAGCTCGTATCGACTCTGGCCGTGAAGCAATTATTGGTATCAATAAATATCGTCTAGATAAAGAAGATCCATTGGATATCCTCGACGTAGATAACACGGCTGTACGAGAAGCGCAAATCCGTCGTCTCGAACAATTGCGTGCTAACCGTGATGAAGATAAGGTTCAATCCTGCCTCGAAGCGATTACCAATGCTACAGAATCTGGGGAAGGCAACTTGCTTGCTCTTGCACTTGAAGCTGCTCGTGCTCGTGCATCCTTAGGTGAAATTTCCTTTGCTGTTGAAAAGGTTTGCGGTCGTCATAAAGCGGTTATCCGCTCTATTTCCGGTGTATACTCCAGCGAATACGAAGATGACGATGTTATCAAAGAAGTTCGCCAAATGGCAGATGATTTCGAAGAACTCGAAGGTCGTCGCCCTCGTATTATGATTGCGAAGATGGGCCAAGACGGTCATGACCGCGGTGCCAAAGTTATCGCTACATCCTTCGCGGATATGGGCTTTGACGTAGATATCGGACCTTTGTTCCAAACACCAGAAGAAACAGCGCAAGATGCGGTGGATAATGACGTTCATATCGTCGGCTTCAGTTCCCTTGCGGCAGGTCACAAAACATTGTTACCTCAACTTGTGGAAGAACTCAACAAACGAGGTCGTGGAGATATTTTGGTTGCCATCGGTGGCGTAATCCCTGCTCAGGACTATGAGTTCCTACGCGAACATGGCGCAGTGGCTATCTTTGGCCCTGGTACAGTCTTGCCTGTAGCGGCTAAGAAATTGCTAGAAACATTGACTAGTCACGTTCAAGATGAAGGCAATGACTGATAATAAAAGGCCTACTCCGGATGAATTGCGCAATGCACAGGACGCTACTTTTATCACTGGTGAAGGTAAGGCGCCAGAATTAGGTGTAAAAAACGCAAATGCCGAGGGTAGTACCTACCGTCCGGACTGGGTGCCAGAAGATGCGAAGAAAGATGATACCTTTGCGTGTCACGTGATGAAAGGCGTCAAGGAAATGCACGACGGCCTCTTATCTAGCTCCGCGCATCTGGCTCCGTCGGTACGTCCCGTACAGCGGCGAAAGAAGTTAACTGTCGCTGATTATGTACGCGGTATCGAGCAGGGGGACCGCGTTATACTTTCACGGGCTATTACGTTAGTAGAAAGTAATAATAAGGAACACTTTAAATTAGCTCAACAAGTATTGCAAGCTATATTGCCTCGTACGGGCAAGGCGTTGCGCATCGGTATTACTGGTGTGCCTGGGGCCGGTAAAAGTACATTTATTGAAGCCTTTGGCAATATGCTCATTGAAGCAGGTTACAAGGTAGCCGTACTTGCGGTAGACCCTACAAGCCAAGTCACAAAAGGTAGTATTTTGGGCGATAAAACGCGGATGGAAACGTTGACGAAACATCCTGAGGCCTATATTCGTCCATCGCCGGCTGGTGGTACACTAGGCGGGGTGGCTCGTAAAAGTAGAGAGACCATGCTACTTTGCGAGGCTGCTGGGTACGATATTATTCTCGTCGAAACCGTAGGGGTTGGGCAAAGCGAAGTCACTGTGCGCTCCATGGTAGACTTCTTTATGCTCATCGTCTTAACTGGTGCAGGCGATGAATTGCAAGGCATCAAAAAAGGCGTTATGGAGCTGGCTGATGCTATTGTGGTTAACAAGGCTGATGGGGACAACCTCAAGCGTGCTCTCATCGCTCGTAGCGATTACGATCGGATGTTGCATTACATCCGTCCAGCTACGGAAAAATGGAAAACACAAGCCTATACTTGTTCAGCTGTTACGAAGGATGGTCTCGACGAATTGTGGGATGTAATCCAAGAATTTGCTGAACAAGGTAAAGAAAATGGCGTCTTCTTAAAACGCCGTCAAGAACAATCCCTCCGTTGGGTACGTGATATGATTGACGAACACTTGCACAACCTATTCTTTAATAATGTAGTCATTCAAGGTCGTATGGGCGAAGTCGAAAATGCTGTTTTAGACGGTGAAATGAGCGAATCACAAGCCGTTGAAGAATTAATTGGGGTTTTTGACAAGTCTATTAAATGAGTAGATAGCTATATACCTATTTGATAAGATGGCATAACTTATCTATTAAGACACTCCGATTAGCTATCATACTGATTTAGACATATAAGATGTATCCAGAAAAGGCATAGTATAAACATTACTATTGGGTTTAGCCCAATGAAGATGTATACTATGCCTTTTTATGTGCCTGTGAAAGCATATTCATGAAACAAATTTCATAAAAAACACGGTTGATACTTTCATAAATATCATATATGATATATAATTTAATCATAGATTGTTACTTGTATGTGATTAAAAAGAGAGGGTCATTATGAAACCACTAGTAAAGAAAATGCTAACAGTAGTATTGTGCGCATCAACTCTAACAGCACCATTATTCTTGACAGGATGTAGTGTTTCTAAGGTTGCCAATAGCGTACAACAAGGTGTTCAAAAGAAATCACAAGATGACGTTAAAGTGTTTAACAACTACATTAAAGCCGTTGGCGATTTTAACAGTCATACAGTGCGCTTTGGCTATGCTATCGGCCCAGACATTCAAAAACTAAGAGAAGGTCAACATTTAACAAGCTTTATGGCACCACATTTTGATTCTTTACAAAAGAACTTACAAGCCGCTAAGGATGCTGGCGTGCCATATGATGATATGAAAGAACCTTTAGATAATGTATTGGCTGTATTAAAGGATATTGTACCAGTAGCCAGTGAATTGGATACGTACTACGAAACTAATTCATATCAAGCAGATAATTATGCTAAGGAACAACAATTAGGACCTAAATACGTTCAATTATATGATCAGTTCTATGCAGCGTATAATCAACTAGACGCAGTAATTCACAAACACAATACGGAAAACCAACAAGAACAGTTGAAAGAACTTAAAGAGTCTGGCAAGAAAAATGCAGCGGCAGCTCAAGAAGTTCATTTACGTTTAACTGCTTTATTGGATGGCTTTGAAGAGGGTAAACAAATTGATGTAAATGCAGCTAACCAAGAGTTACAAGGCATCATGGACGTATCTAATAGTATTACTAGTCCGGAATATAACAGTACTAAGAATTCATTAAATACAGCTATTGGTAGAATTCGTACATTCTTAGGTGACCAAACAAATGATCATTATAATGATATGGTTGAATCCTATAATCGCTTCATTGGCAGTATGAATCGTTTGGATATGAACAAACTTGATAAATAATATCTAATGGTATATACCGTTTCGTATAATGTTAGAGAGGGTCTTAAAATGAGTAAAAAAATGTTGTTACCCGTTGGTGTAGTTGTTTTAATTATAGGTATTGTTATCCTGTTATTAAACCCAGATCCAGCTGCAACAAATTTAGAAATTGCAAGAAATGCTACTAATGCACGAGAGGCAGCTAAAGCAATTTCTTCTAACAATCAAACGTATGCTTGGATGTATTCCATCGGCATGTTCTGTAGTGGCTTTGGCTTGTCCTTAACAATCGGTGGCATACTTGTAAAATTCCTTAAAAAAGACTAATAAATCATACGAATGCAATGGTTATGCTATGGTTAAATCCTGACAGAATTAAGGTCCGGCAAAGGAAAAATAGAATTAGAGTAGAAGCAGAATAAAAGCAAAATTAAAGGCTATACTAATATGTGTATCATGATTAGTATAGCCTTTTTTTGTCTCATACATATTTTTAGATGCCCTAAAACGTGATATAATAAAGGTTATTGGGGCCTAGAGGGTGAAGGCTTTTGGAGGTTAGTATGAGTAGCATAGCGCATTTATTTGTGGCTGGTGGATTTGTTATGTATCCGCTAGTAATTTTTTTGCTCTTTGCATTGATGATTGGCATTGAGCGTATCATTTTATATCGTAAGTTTACAAAGGACTTGCGCCGTTTTAATAAGGTATTAGAGAAGAATCAATCTTGGGTCATGTTACCAAGTGTTCTGGAACGCGACACAGAGGAGCTTGGTGCTTTATTTGCTCGTGCTATGCGCAGTGCAAAGAACTATAATGGTTTAGAAAACCGTTTACAAGATGTAGTATCTTACGCCGATGAGCGTTTAAAACGCGGCCTTAGCTGGCTTAGTATGATCGTAACTATGGCACCGTTGTTAGGGCTGTTGGGTACAGTGCTGGGTATGATTCGCGCCTTTGCTGTCGTAGGTGGCGATATTGGTGCGCCTACCATCATTACAGGCGGTGTATCCGAAGCCTTGGTAGCAACAGCGACAGGCCTTACAGTAGCAATTATTGCGCTTGGCTTTCACAGTTACTGTGCAGCAAAGGTAAACGATTCTATTACTACATTAGAGCATGAGTGCGGCAACATCCTCGATGCGTACAACGAGGAACATGATATATGAGACGGCGCACATTAGGGGTTAAAAAAGAACCGACCATCATGATTATCCCTATGATCGATATCGTATTTTTCTTATTGGTATTCTTCATGGTTGGCACGCTGTACATGAATACAGAGCAACAAATTCCGCTCAATTTGCCATCTGCATCCACATCTACAGCAAAATCTATTGAACCTATTACGATTACGCTCACCACAACGCACACGCTATATATCGATAATCAGGAAATCTCTTCCGACCGATTGGCTGAAGAGGTACAATCTATCGTGAAGCAGGCACCTCGACAAGCTTTTGTCATTCGTGCATCTAAGGATGTTTACTATAGCGAGGTTATCGCCCTATTGGACATGCTCAAGGTGAATGGCGCTAAATATATTAGCGTCGCTACGGAACGGAAGTGATTCTATGTTTGAATCGCATTATTTGAAACCGTTCATCGTGTCCTTAGGTATTACGACGATACTCGTCTCTGGGATGGGTCTTTCTTTGCGGGGAATGGCAGGTACAGGTGCCGCCCATGATGCGGCGGAAATTAGCTTTAATTTGCCTGATGATGGTGAAAGCGATACAGGGGTTGAGGCTGTTGACACCGCACCGAAACCAGTGGAAAATCCTATGGAAAAACCACAGAATGTAACTCCAGAAGGCGCGACACCTAAGGCGAATTCTTTGGTGGATGAGCGCAAGCCAGAGGATGAGCGTACTAAAGAGTTAAGTGAAAGTACAGCAGCTTCTAGTGTACGCCGAGAATGGACCGTTCCAAAGGCTATTGAATCGGAAACGAGCAGCAGTGAACAAGCTGTAGTTACGCACGGAGCAGATTCTAAGGATGGAAAATCCTCCAAGAATAGTAAAGCGCCTATCGGTAAAGAGATAACATCAGATCCGAATGCAACTGGAGATGGATTGCCTGAATCTAGTGACTTATCTGTCTTATCTGATTTAGCATTGAGTTTATTGACGCCAGGACAACAAGCGCTTTTACAAAAACCAGATATTAATCCTCATGACTACTTGCGGACTGTGCAAGAACAGGGGCGAGCATCTGTCGTAACAGGCAAGGTGGTAGTACGAGTTAACTTTGATGTTAACGGTAATGTCATCGTTGGCGAACATACGCCACTGATCGTGGATGATGTACCACCAGCTGTACGAGACGAAGCACTGCGCATCATCAAAAGCAGTGGATCCATCGTTAACCGACGGGGTGAACCTGTTTACTTAGCAGTTCCCGTTATTCTAGGACAATAAAGAGGCATATCTCATACAAATGTATGTAAGATATGCCTCTTTTGTTATGTTTGCATTAGTCTTGATTAGTAAGCATTGTCTTAGTGGAGTTGAATACTGCAAGGTATACGATGGCGCCACCGATAAATAAAGTGATTTGCATAGGTGCGCTAAATTGATCGACGCGCCATAAAGCGAAAGCGTAGAAGAACATTGTTACTAGCATGATGAGGAATGCAATGATAACGCGTACATTGGTGTTAACAGCTAAGGATGTAGTGATGCGAGATTTATTGAGTATCACGTAAATTAAGGACACGATAATATCTGCTGTAAAGATAGAAAATACATAATTAAGATCGAACTCTCCAAATAGAACTACAGCCAAGCCGATAAAGCTGAGTCCAAAGAATAAGCGTAATAGTATACCTATAGTATTTGATTCGTTGCGCTGTGCACGACGCTCTTTGCGATTTAAATTTGCCATGAAAGCCTCCCCATAACGGACATAGTTAGTCTTACTACTATCATAAAGCTCAGTTATAAATAAGCTATTCTTCATAATAGGTTTAGTCTGTATGTTTATTATATATCACAATGTACAGCTATGATACACTTTAATTAATTTATTACTATATTAGTATATAGCTATATAAGCCTATAAGAACGTAAAGAGAGCGCCTATGATTCAAGTTATTCTTACCTATATCGTTAATGTCATTATTGTATTTGTCTTTTTCCCAATTTTAGAGTCTGCCGTGCAATTGGTGTACCCCTTTTCTTGGGATTGGTTTATAAAACCGTTACATTTAGCGGATAAGTTAGATGTGTATATTGTTTTGTCTATTGCGTTACCTATTATAGTGGCGATTGGATTATTTTTGCCACCTTTTAGTTGGCTAGCCCATTTGTTACAAGGTGAAAGAAAACCAAGTGCTGTAGAAGCTGAATATATTGAACCACTCTTAGAAGAATTATGTACACGTAGTGGCGTATCAAGAAATACTTTGACATTGCGTATGCGCACTGATGAGGATATCAATGCTTTTGCTTCAGGCATCAATCATATTACCATTCATACAGGCGCTTTGAGTGGATTAGATAAACGACATTTACTTGGCGTTTTGGCGCATGAATTGGGGCATTTAAGAAACCGAGACACGATTTACTTGACCATAACCTACGCTATGGACCGATTAGGACAATTAATATTAAACCTCGTTATACTTTTAAATGGAGCCTTAAATATATTGGCACTGATTCCTATTGTTAATATCGTCATTCGCATAATCCAAATAGTTCTTCTTGTTATGATTGCGGCGGTGGAGTATGTACTGCGCTTGCCGAAGTGGATTACCTACTATTTTGATAGCCGCCGTCGTGAGTATGCTGCAGATGCCTACGCCGTATCTATCGGTTTAGGGCGAGAGTTGCGAGAGGGCCTTGTTGCATTAGGCCTTGCCACTGAACAAATTGGTATGCTTGAAACTGGTGAATTATATGATCGTGAAAGTACGGGATTTTTTAGTCGGTTGTTTATTACTCATCCAAAAATGATTAAACGCATTCAACGCATAGATGAAGGTATAGAAATATACGAACTGAAACGAAGTCTCTTGTGGGACCGAATGATAAGAAAAGCTAAATGTATCCAATAGAGCCGAATAGAGGTCTTAATCTATATAAAACAAAAATAGAAGTTTGAATATAGTGAATGCTGCATAAACACGAACGATTAGTAAATTTAATATAATTATCATTCGGAAAATTTAGGTCCATTCATTGAATGGAGCTTTCACATATGGTACAATTATTCTATAAGAAATCTAGCTTTTATCATGCAAAGGAGACATCATGATACCACGTTATACACGAGAAGAAATGGGCCATATTTGGAGCGAACGCAATGAGTTCGACACAATGTTATTAGTAGAAACATTGGCATCCGAGGCGCAAGCTGAGTTGGGAGTTATCCCTAAAGAAGCGGCTAAAGCCATTCGTGAAAAGGGCAATTTCGACGTTGAACGCATTCATGAAATCGAAAAGGAAACAAACCACGATATTATTTCCTTCGTAACAGCAGTAGGCGAATACGTAGGTCCTGAAGCGGCTAAATATATCCATCTTGGCCTTACATCTACTGACGTTAAAGATACAGCACTTGGTTACATGATGAAACAAGCATGCGACATCTTGATTGAAGACTTGAAACGCTTGCACGAAGTATTGCGTCGTCGTGCAGCTGAGTTCAAATACACACCTATGATCGGCCGTACACATGGTATTCATGGTGAACCTACTACATTTGGTTTGAAATTAGCATTGTGGATGGCTGAAGTAGAACGCGACATCGAACGCATGGAGCACGCTCGCAAAAGCGTAGCTGTTGGTAAATTGTCCGGTGCTGTTGGTACGTACTCCAACATCGATCCATTCGTAGAACAATATGTATGCGAAAAATTAGGTCTTGAACCTGTTAAAATCGCTACACAAGTCGTACAACGTGACCGTCACGCTGAATTGTTGTCTACTATCGCTGTTGTAGGCGGTACATTGGATAAAATCGCTTTGGAAATCCGTCATTTGCAACGTACAGAAGTGCGTGAAGCGGAAGAATATTTCAGCCCTAAACAAAAGGGTTCCTCTGCGATGCCTCATAAACGTAATCCGATTACATGTGAAAGAATTTGCGGTATGGCTCGCTTACTTCGTGGCTATGCTCAATCTGCTTACGAAGACCAAGCTTTGTGGCATGAACGCGACATTTCCCATAGCTCTGTAGAACGTGTCATCTTACCAGATGCAACAATTTCGTTGAACTACATGCTTCACCTTACAATCCGTACAATTGATAAATTGTTGGTATATCCTGAAACAATGCTTAAAAACCTTAACCTTACAGGTGGTCTTGTATTCAGCCAAACAATTTTGACTCACCTTGTAGACAAAGGTGCCGTACGTGACGAAGCATACCGTTGGGTTCAAAAATACGCTATGGAACGTTGGCTTGAAGGTAAAGATTTCGCTACAGGTCTTAAATCTGATGAAAACATCAAGAAATACATGACTGCTGAAGAAATCGATGCATGCTTCGATCCACATAAATTGTTGAAACATGTTGATACAATCATGGCTCGCTTTGGCCTATAATTGTAGGGTACTTCCCACATAACATATGAAAGATTAGGGTAGGTATAGACCAACAAGCCTATGGCACATGCATTAGGTGTTGGCTATATCTACCTGTTTTTATTTATTTTAGGAGGTTATATGAAACGTATTATACGAAAATACGGACCGCCTATTTTTCATTGTATTAATGACTTTGGACAAGGATCTCTAGCGGCGCTTATACCGTTTTTTATTGCTAACTTTGGGCTTAATTACTATCAATCAGCATCTATCATTTTCTGTAACACCATCGTGGCTTCTATAGCCCAACCTATCTTGGGCTATGTGGCGGATCGGTGGCGCGTGCCTTGGTTCATTCCTGTAGGTTTTTCTATAACATTAGTCTCCATTAGTGCCATTGCACTGGCGACGAGCTATGAGATGATACTTGCTCTATCGCTCATTGCAGGCCTTGGGGCTGCATTGTTCCATCCTGAGGCGGCACTTCTTGTAAACCGTATGCAATCCAATGAGCTTGGTAATGCTATGGGGCGCTTTGCCGTAGGCGGTAGCGCTGGTTTTGCATTGGGGCCGCTCCTTGCTGGTGGTGTGTACGTCTTTGGCGCTCAGTTCCTTTGGGTGTTCACCGCTATTGCTTTGCTCGGTGTATTGCTATATCTCTATGCCTTTACGGGCGAGGCTGATACGACTAATATTGGTGAAAGTAAAAGCTCTGCTACATCTACTAAAACGGGTACGAATGATTGGTCGAGCTTTGGTAAGCTATTCTTTGTAATCGCTTCACGATCCATATTGTTCTCTGTACTATCTATCTTTATTCCTATTCTGTACATTACCGTTATTAACGGCGAAGCCAGCGCCTCTAGTTTGGCGCTAACTATGTACTTTGCAATGGGAGCAGTCCTTACCTATATGGGCGGGGCTTTATCTGATAAATTAGGCTTCCTTAAAACGGTGCGCTTAGGTAATCTTATCTTCTTGCCATCTGTTTTAGTGTTTATATTTGTGCCTAATATCTGGGGCTTCTTCGGTGCTATGATACCGATGGCCTTTGGCGTATTCTCACAATACGGACCCATTACCGTACTCGGTCAAAAATACCTTGCTAAAAATGCAGGCTTTGCGTCGGGGATTACACTAGGCCTTGGCATTACCTTAGGCGGCCTTGTAGCGCCATATGTAGGGCATCTAGCAGACATCTATGACGTGCAAACTGCTTTGATGACATTGATACCTGTAGGACTTATGGGGCTCCTAATGAGCCTATGGCTTAAAGAACCAAAATAGTACTGGCACAATAAATACTTTCACAGAGTCCGAACATTGTTGTATAATGTTAGTGAATTATTTAGACTTTCACATGGAGGATATAGATATGGCAACAAGTATGGTTATCGGCACTCAATGGGGTGACGAGGGTAAAGGTAAGATCGTTGACTGGATTGCGGAACGTGCGGACGTTGTAGTGCGCAGTCAAGGTGGTAATAACGCAGGTCATACTGTTGTAGTAGATGACAAAGCATTTGCGCTTCGCCTGTTACCAAGTGGTATCTTGTATGATGATAAACAAAATATCGTTGGTACTGGTGTTGTTATCGACCCTAAAGTTTTGTTACAAGAAATTGAAGGTCTTGAAAAACAAGGTAAATCTGCTAAATCTCTTCAAATTTCTGACCGTGCGCATGTTATCATGCCATATCATATCGCTTTAGATAATGCAGAGGAAGCATCTAAAGGGGATGCTAAAATCGGTACTACTAAAAACGGTATCGGTCCTTGCTATGCTGATAAGATTAACCGTATCGGCATCCGTATCTGCGATTTGTATGACTTGGATACATTCAAACAAAAATTAGCATACAATGTAGAATTCAAAAACAAAATGCTTACAAAGGTTTATGATGCTGAACCTGTTAACTACGATGAAATCTTAGCTGACTACATCAAATATGCTGAAGCATTGAAACCATATGTAACAGATACTAATATCGCTGTTTTGAAAGCAGTGCAAGAGGATAAAAAGGTGTTGTTCGAAGGCGCGCAAGCAACTATGCTTGACCTTGATCATGGTACATATCCATTCGTAACATCCTCTCATCCAATCGCTGGTGGTGCTTCCACAGGCGCTGGTATTGGTCCAAACTACTTGAAAAATATCTTCGGCGTAGTAAAAGCTTACGCGACACGCGTTGGTGCAGGTCCATTCCCTACAGAGCTTCTTGATGAAACTGGCGATAACCTTCGCAAACTTGGTCATGAGTTCGGTACTGTAACTGGTCGTCCTCGTCGTTGCGGTTGGTTAGATCTTATGGTTGTAAAATACGCGGCAGGTCTTAACAGCCTTGATTACCTTGCAATCACTCGTTTGGATATTCTTGATACATTCAAAGAATTGAAAATCTGCGTAGGTTATAAATTGAATGGTAAAGATGTAGAAGGCTTCCCAGCTAACTTGAAAGACCTCGAAGCATGCGAAGCAGTGTACGAAACATTGCCAGGTTGGGAAACAGATATCTCTGGTATCCGTAAATACGAAGATCTTCCTGAAAATGCTCGCAAATATGTAGAACGTATTGCAGAAGTAACAGGCGTACCTTTGGGTATCGTATCCGTTGGCCCTAACCGCAGTCAAACTATTGATTTAGTAAACGTATTTTAAGCTATACTAATTTGATATAATAGGATTGCTCTAGAGTAGACTAGAATTCATCATTATAAATTCTATGTTTTTCCTACTATACAATCGACTTATAGAATTATACAGATAAGGCCCCTCTATGAGGGGTCTTTTGTATTGAAAGTCATTAGAACACAAAATCGGTATAGTTTATATCTAATCCTTTAGATTGCTAATATAGTGCGGTATATCGAAGTATGCTATATGGTTATTAGAAAATCGCTATATCGAAAATCCTATAGAAAATAATTGCACAAAACCATTATATATACATTTTTATGTATAACTAAATAAATCTATGAGATGAAAATTTATTTAAAATATTCATAGCGAATAGCCTATAGTGTGCTGAAATTAGTTTATAATGTGGTAAAATTTACTCATATATAATTATTTGGTATTCATAATAAATTATTAAGATACAAATATAAAGAAAAAAATAGATTTACATTAAGAAATAGTATATAATAGTATCCATAAGTAGATTGACATTTTTTGATACGGATTTGAGGAGTTAAAGATATGGTTGAAGTTTCTTATGAACGTTTAGCGACGATTTTTAAGGCATTAAGCGATGAAACAAGATTACACATCATCGACATGTTGTCTTGCAATGAATTATGTGCAGCTGATATTTTAGCTAGCTTCAATTTATCCCAATCTACGTTGAGCTACCACATGAAAATCTTAATTGATGCAGGTGTAGTTAACTCTCAACGTAATGGCTTATGGACTCGTTATTCCATTAATGAAGCTACATTTGGCGATATTTTAGAGATCATCCCTCAACTATATAAATCTAAGGATGAGTGTATTTGCGCGCAAATTAAATACTGCCGTATTTCTGAGCACGAAAAAGAAGCGTAACAATGAGACGATGGATTATGCATGTTGATATGGATGCATTTTTCGCGTCCATCGAACAATTGGATCATCCAGAATATAAAGGCCACCCCGTAATTGTGGGTGGTCTTTCTTCACGTGGCGTCGTTGCCACTTGTTCTTATGAGGCTCGAAAATTTGGCGTTCACTCCGCCATGCCCATCTCTCGTGCTAAGAAACTCTGTCCCGATGGCGTCTATGTGTATCCGCGTATGGATCGTTACAAAGAGGTATCTCATCAGATTTTTTCTATTATGAAAGAATTTACTCCTCACATTGAGCCTCTATCTATCGACGAAGCCTTTCTCGAGGTTAGCGGTATGTCTACCATGTATAGTGGACCAAAAGCACTGGGCAGAGCCATTAAAGATCGAGTATTTGAGGAAACTGGTCTTATTATCTCTGCAGGGCTAGCACCGAATAAATTCCTTGCCAAATTGGCATCCGATTTAGATAAGCCCGACGGCCTCGTAGTCATACCTTATGGCCGTGAAAAAGAGATTTTAGCTCCATTACCGATTAAACGCATTTGGGGCGTAGGTCCTCGTACAGAAAAAATCTTGAAAACAGGGGGCTTTCACTTGATGCGTCATATTCAAGCGTTGCCTGATGAAAGCTGTTTAATTCCTCTCGTGGGCAACCAGGCGCGCCGCATATGGGAACTAGCGAATGGGATTGACGATAGACCAGTGGAAACCAATCGCAAAATACAATCTATCGGAGCTGAGGAAACCTACGAAGAAGATTTAACTGACGGCAGTGCCATTGAACTAGAGTTTAGATACTTTGCGAACCGCTTATCAAAACGATTGAGAAAACGTAATCTCTTAGGTCATACCGTATCCATTAAGGTTCGGTACGATGATTTCACTACCGTATCCCGCCAAAAGCGACTAGACACACCATCCGATCATGAGCATATATTCTTTGAAACCGCGCTACTTTTATGGAACAAACTCATGCAAGATAAGACGAGCAAGAAACCTAAAGGAAAAGCAAAAGAGCTTGAATCTTTAGGTGCTACAACTAAGGTACAGGCTAAAGCCTTTACGTATTCTTCTGAGGAAACCCGATGGATAGATCCTCCTGGCCCTATACGACTATTAGGTCTCACCGTAAGTGGCCTCGACGAAGAGGTGCCTATGCAAGAGAGCCTCTTTGAATCGTCACAGGATAAAACAGAAGATAAGCTAGCTAGCGTGTTAGATTCGTTAGAGTCTAAATTTGGTGAAACGGCTGTTATGAGTGGCGCATTATGGCAGCGCTTTCACGGAGACAATGGAACGCGTAGAAAGCGATCGGAACTAAAGGCCGCAGTAGATGCACAATCTACTAATGAGGATGTGGAATCTACTAGAATGGATAAGGTCCTTGGCCTAGATAAGAATGGTGATGTAGGCGACATTAACGAAGACATATAACTCGATACAATAGACTCATAAAGTTTATATTGAATACTTTCGCTAATATATTTATTCATGTTACAATATGGATATAGTGTTTAAAAATTACCGCAAGAGAGGTATAGATATGAGTTTATTTCGTGTAGCCATCCATTATGGCATCAACAGCAATGGCTTCTTGTCCTATGACACAGAAGCAAAAACAGTGTCCGTAGATTTACCTGAACAAGAGTGGGCTGATAAGGTTATCGCTTACTTGAACGACGAACATGCCATCGAGCATGCTACAGGTCTTGATACATATGAACGGATGACTGTAAAACCATTAGAATCTTTGGATAACTTAAAATTAGCTTTAACACGCATGTGGGAAGCTATCGACGTACAAGTCGACTGGAGCCGTCCAGCGTAAACAAAATGATACCCCTTTGTAACCATGTATTGGTTATGAAAGGGGTATTTTTTATAGTACCGCAAACTAAGACGAAGCCCCACCTTGCTATGTAGCTCATAGTAAGGTGGGGCTTTTGTCATGGTGAGTGTATTTAAATATTATTAATCAAATTTTTTATTTGTTAGGTCCTGATACATAAGCTTAGCGATTTCAAACTGTGGATCACCGGCTTGTAATTGGTGGGACGGTAGTTTAAATACAGCTTCAGCTCTTTCCTCTTTCTTGATATCGATACCCTTTACATCTTCGGACCGACTTATGGAAATGGTATGTGTTGTTGGATTTATGAAGTACGCATTTACATCAATGCTGAAAGCTTTGTTTTCGTCTTTTCTCATGATTACACGTAGAATCATAGCTGAAATAGCAGCGGTACCATCTTTTTCACCTAATAGCTGCTTAGATGTGTAGTCCACATAATCTGCATAGACATAAATATCGCCAGGTTTAGCCTTGTCATAATCTTGTGTATAGGCCTCTACTAAACGCAAATCTAGTTGTCTGCCGAATGGTCTAGAGAACATTTCGCTTTGTAATACGCGTGTTTCGCTTACCGGTGGATAGGACGGTATTGGTGTTAAACCCTTTAGCATATCTGTGCGTGTTTCGTCTTTTCTTTTAGCCTGACGTTCAGCAGTGACTTTATCTAAGCGTTTACGCTCTTTTAACATGGCTTTTTCTTGTTCTTCTTTAGTTTTGTAAGTTTTTACGGATACAACACGGTTACCAGACATAGTCACCGTTGAATAGATGGGCTTATCTTTAGTAGGTTTTCCCTTAGAAGCATCAAGCGTAGATTGCACCATAGCAGGTGTTGCGCTTTCGATAGATTTTTTTAACTCTGGAATATTAGAATAATCCATATCAACTACTGCGGCGTCTGTGCTTTCACTTGGCTGTACTGGTGCAGCCCCGTACGCAGATGATATAGCTAATACAGCTAATAGTGAACTGGTAATAATTGATCGTTTACATACTTTCATTACATATACCTCTTTTTATAAGAACTCTCTAATACTATCAACAGCTGTATTATAGCATAGTTCTTGTGTAAATCGATTAAAATACACAGATAGCCTATAAAGCTATAGAGGACTTTCGTATACCTATGTAGAATTACATTGTGTATTGTATTTGTACAGAGAGCAAATGTGGTTAGGAGGCAATTATGAAACGTAGTAGTTTGGCATGGTATGTAGGGGTGGCTTGCCTTGGCGGTAGCCTTTGCGTAGGTTCTGTAGTACAGGCGGATTCTCCGATGACAGTGAAGGCAAATCCTGTAGTTCCTACAGCGATGGTAGCGCAGGTTCAATCAACTCAACCGACTAATAGTATAGTGGCTACGAATACGGTAGCTAATACAGTAGCTGCTAACAGTGAGCCGGCAAAAGCTGCAGTAGTACTAGATGAGCAGGCAGCACTGAAGCAAAAACAGCAGTACCAAGCTGACACAGAGACGATGGGGCTGTTATGGATGCGCACCTCTGCTGAGTATAGAGCATTGGCATATCAGGGGTATAATGTGGCGCTGAATATTGTTAACATGGCTGTTACTGATCCATCTCATCAGAGAAAGCCTTTAGCTATCGTTCTTGATGCGGACGAAACTGTAGTGGATAATACTAAACTGATGGGTGAAAGCGTTGCTAGTGGCAATGGTCGCTTCGATGCTCCTTGGTGGCGTCAAGCGGTACATCAAGGGAAATCACAAGCCATGCCAGGTGCCGTTGAGTTTTTAAATGAAGTACATAAACAAGGGGTAGAAATCTTCTACGTATCAAATCGCTATGCACCTGTTAACTATGATGCAACAGTACAAAACTTTAAGGAACTAGGGTTCCCATCCGTCGATAAAGACCATGTACTACTATTCGAAAAAGACTCTGACAAACAACCTCGCTTTGATGCAATTGCTAAAAAATATTATGTCATTCTATACATGGGCGATAACGCTGGTGACTTCCCAATCGGCACAAAAGGTAAGACACTAGCTGAAAGAAATGGCATCATCGATGCTCATAAAGAAGACTTTGGTACTACCTTTGTGGTATTCCCAAACCCTGCCTACGGATCTTGGGTGAGTGCATTAGCGAAAGGCTACCAAAACCTAAGCCCAGAAGAACAAAAACAAGTGAATAACCAATACCTACAACAATAAGGATGCCTTGCGTATACTTTATTAAAAACGATATAATAAAGTATACATGCGTCTATAGCTCAGTAGGATAGAGCAGCAGTTTCCTAAACTGCGTGTCACTGGTTCGATTCCGGTTAGGCGCACCAGTATAGAAAAGAAGGCATACAGCTTTTATAAGTAGTATGCCTTCTTTTTTGTATTATCTTGCAATTCTTATGAGCTAGACTTATAATATTAGAGTAATATTCATATTTTATTCATATTTTGACAATGAATAGTGTATAGAGGGGTACAATAAGATTCAAGTTCCATTAGATAGGTTTGAATCTTTTTTTAGGTTTATTGTTTGTGTTGTCTTAAAAGGGGGAAACGAAATGAAAAAAGAATTACTGTTAACGGCTATGATTACCGCAGGTATTACTACAACAGCGTTTGCAGCATCCAATTTAGATATTAGTGCTACAACTGCTGCGCCACTAAGCATGAAAAATTCTATTGCTTATGGTGGGGATAATAAAGTTGAGCAGGGTATGTTCTCCCCTGTAAAAAATATATTGCTTGGTGGCGACAAGAATACCGTTCGACCTTCCGCTAATGATACTATCACCTCTGGTACTAATAATACTGTATCTGGCCCAGGGAGTATCGTAGCAGGTTGGTATAATACAAACTCTGCTACTCACAGCTTGGTAGTAGGTACTAGCAATACTGTTGGTGGTACTAATAATATCGTAGGCGGCTTTGGCCATGCCAATAATGACAATGCAATTAATTCTTTATTAGTTGGTTCATATAATAGTATTGACGGACATGACTCTGTGGCTTTAGGTAAGAATAATACCATTAAAGGTAATAATGCTTTGGTAGGTGGTACTGGTGCTAAGGTGCAAGGCAATAATGCTATCGCCTTTGGTGATACTGCGAAAGCAACAAGCGATGATGCGTATGCCATTGGTCGTAAAGCAGAAGCAACTGCTCTAAATACAGTTGCTATTGGTAATAATGCAAAGGCCAATAACATTATGGGCACAGCGATTGGCTATAATGCAAAAGCAAAAAATGATTACGCTACAGCAGTAGGTTATAGCTCCACAGGTTCTGGTAATCAGTCCTCTGCATTTGGTTTCAATTCGGAAGCAACTGCTATGAATACAACTGCAGTGGGATCTTATGCAAATGCTAGCGGTGCGTATTCTACCGCATTGGGCTTTAAAACTGCAGCTTCTAATGAGGACTCTGTAGCATTAGGCAACTATTCTACTAGTGCTGGTAAAAGTGCCTTTGCTGCTGGTACATTAGCTAACGCAGCAGAAAAGGACTCTTTAGCAATCGGTCATAGCGCAACTACAACAAAGGAAAATGGCATCGCTATCGGTACGAATGCGACTGTAGATGGCGTTGATTCTATTGCTATCGGTAAAGCAGCTAATATTGCTAAGGCAGGTAGTATTGTAATTGGTAGAAATACGACGGCTGATGAATTAGCCGTATCCATCGGTACTGACTCTGTAGCAACTGGCTGGGGTGGTACTGCAGTAGGTACTATTTCCAAAGCAACTGGTGCTCAATCCACTGCTATCGGTGATAATGCGCAAGCATCTGATACATATTCTACAGCACTTGGTGTGTCTTCCGTAGCGTCCGGCAGAGCCGCTAATGCGATTGGCCTCTCTAAAGCGACAGGCTTTGCATCCAATGCTATTGGTTTTGTCGCAGAGGCTTCTGGCAAGAATGCTACAGCAATAGGCAATGCAGCTAAAGCTCTTAATGAAAATTCCATCGCTATTGGTACAAATGCGAAGGCTGCTACAGATAATAGTATCGCGTTAGGTGCTAAGTCTGTTACTGATACAGCTGTATCTACTAGTTCCGGTATAATCGGCGGCAGAACATATAGTTTTGCTGGAGGAAATGCGGTTGGTACATTGAGTATTGGTGATAGTGGTGCAGAACGTACCATTACAAATGTAGCAGCAGGCCGTGTATCTGCAACCTCTACTGATGCAGTCAATGGGTCCCAATTACATGCCATTAAAGACGTGGTAGATAATCATGAAAACCGTATCACTACTATAGAAGGCGATATTAATACATTAAATAATCGTATTGTTAATGGTGGCGCTAATAGCTTAAATGAAGCTAAATCCTACACTGATCAACAAGTATCTAGCGTAGCAGCGGCTTCTGCAGCACTCGCTGGCTTGCATCCATTAGATTTCGATAAACATGATAAATGGTCCTACTCCGTTGGCTTTGGTAACTATAAAAATGCTAATGCAGCGGCGTTAGGTGCGTTCTATCGCCCTAATAAAAACACAATGTTTAATGCGGCTACTACCGTTGGTAACGGCCGTAATTCTATTAGCTTAGGTGCTAATTTCAAATTTGGTAAAAGCTCTGAAGAGGTAACTACTGAAGACGCTGCACAACTTAAGAAAGATATGAAAGACTTAGCTGAAAAGTATAATGAACTAGCACAAAAATATAGTGAATTAGCAGCTAAATTAGAATCTAAATAATATAATCAAAACTCCTACAAGGTTTCTCTTGTAGGAGTTTTTTTATCCTATGCTTTTATTATAAGTATTCCTTAATAATGATATAATTAAGATATATATTCAGTTACATATTCGGTTACATATTAGTTACATAGTCAGCTAAACATTATATGTAAGCAACAGTATATGGGGGAGAGTGTATATGAGCTTTTACAATTGGATTCAAGAAAAACTATTTGATAATTTCGAAGAATGGCGCTTGAAGAGCCCTGGTTCTAATGGAAACGGTTTTAATATAGTCGGAATAGATAATACCTTAAAGGCTATGCATGATGGATTTTATATGTACATGGAGTTATACCCACCTCATGCCATCGATGGATGTACAGCTATGAAAGCACGTGTAGGTAAAACGCAGGATGCAGTAGATTTATTCTTAGATATAGATGGCAAGACCTATCGTATGGCTGATGTAAGTTATCCTGACGCAGTGAAGATGATGCGGGCTTTTATGAAAAAACGCAGAGTACCTGATTGTAGTTCATGTGTAGAAGCAGTGTATCTAGATATTGATCAGATGCGATCTACATTTACAGAATTAGCAACGTTGTTGCTAGGCGATGCAAAACAAGCTAAATCGTTTATGACCAAGGTAAAGTTGAGCTCCCTGGAAGAATTGGAAGATAGCTGGTGGAACTTCTATGAGGAACTACTCTCTAAAGGATATGCCGTAGAGTTAGACTGTAAATGTGAACTAGAGGATTTTATTTATCATGTACAGAAGTTAATACGTAATAAGTCTTTAGATACTAGAGAAAATCTAACTATTGATACAGCAGCATTAGATGAAGATCAAGTTATTATGGACTGGTGTGCTAGTCTTAATTCTACGTGGGAAAACTATACGTTAGCAGGCATGGACACAGGAACCGATAGCTTTGTACTTATGGTGCTTTCAAATGAGGAATTTAAAACAGCCAAAGAACTAGCGAAAGAATTATTACATAGAATCGATGTAGCTGAGCGATTATGATGATGTTAGGCTATAGACTAGTTATATATTTGCTTGTATGTGAGATAAATAGGAGAGAGTCATATGAGTATTGTACGTCTACCAGAATATGAAGCAGAGTTTGAATCGGAAGAGTTTGAAATTTATGCATTACCACGCAGTGATGCGAATGGGGCTAGTCCTTATTTAGAGAAGTACCATAGACCACTGGTGGACACCGATGCTATCCTAGATACTCGAACTGGTATGCTTGACCGTAGCGAAGGCATTTTGACGTGGATTATTGAGGGCCTTGACGATAGATGGGGTTATTCTTTTGAGCCCCATGGCGTTTACAAATTGTTGGTTAAGAAAGCAAAGCCTTTAGAGGACTTGGGCTATATGCGTCCTTCTTGGAATAATCGCTATTATGTGCTTGAGGTGTTAGAGGAACATGCTAAACATAGTGAGTTAGAGGCCTTGTCGGCTTATTTGAAAACCCCTAAATACCTTCATACTGATAGGGGTGATTTCCTGTTAAATCGAGAGTATCAATATTACACAGCCAGAATTGATGATTATGCATTCACCCTTGATGTGGATGAGGGTTCTGATGAAAGCTGTACCGTAGCATTGGCTACTTTCAATACAATCGATAATTTCAAAGCATTTGAACAACGAATTAGTACCTATATTAGTGAGACCTTGTTAGAACTCGCTAATTATTGGCTCGACAATGACGACCAAGATCCGATTACGTCAGACGTATTTGCTAAGCGTATTACGATGGGAGAATTGGCGTTTCGCAATGATGGCACCATAGAGGTCTATTATGACGATGACGATATCTTCTGGGGGCACTGCATCATAGCTCATATTGATGCAGATGGAAATCCTACTGATGCGGATATTGCAGGATAATCAATTAATGGAGCATCCTAATGAGAAAATCGGAATTAATGACATTATGGAATGTTGAAAGCTGGTCTGAAGAACCGTATGGCGTTTACTTTGTATCTCGCAGATTGGGCACTAATTGTTTAGAGAAGGTAGGACAAGCCTTTCAAAAATTTAATATTAGTTGCACCAGTTATACTGAGGTTGAGGTGCTTTCACTACCAATGTGGAAACAATTATCTGTTGAATTAGATGAATTAGATCAACTAGCACAGGAACTCATACAACAGGAAATACCGCAAGAAGAGTCTGTTGTACTGATGCTAACGGATATAATGTTAGATAAATCAGGTTGTTACGATGCATTTGCACTAGGCTATGATGTGGGAGAATCCCCAGCAGGACATCTATATGTTTTGGTTTCTTTTGATGAAAACTTTACGGTTCAACAAGATGTGATTTATGAAACCTTATAGAGTTGTATTAAAGTGGTGATACTGGTGTTGTATTCTACCTAAAAATATAAGTGATATGCAGGAGAGAGACCATGGAAGATATGTATACATTAGTTAAAGATTTCTTTAGTCATGATATGGATTTAGTTGATTTATTTGATTCTGAAGCTATTATCTGGATTGATTGGCGCGAGGATGACGAAGATGTGGTGAACTATTTCAATGATATGATGGATGAACCTATCGACATTCAAACCGTTAGTAATGGCAAGTCCTATGGTGACGATATTGTGTTACAAAAGGGCGATAAAGAACTCTTAATTCCTTACGGTGATGAGAAAGAGCGGGATGTAACGATCAAATACTTCAACGAATTTGTTAAACCTGATTATGAGGTACGCTGGTTTACTGAAAGCCTTGGAAACGATACGCTTGGGTTTACCGTGCTTTCAGGGGCAGAATGGGCTAAATTAAACGATGAATTTGGGGCAGATACAGTTCGTTACTATTTTGAACCTATCAATCTTGAAAGTAACATGTTTAATCTTGATATGGACGAAGTATTTGCACTACTGGCATTACGAGAGTCCTAGAGGAGATTCATATGGCAATTGACGGTGTGAAAATCATAGATAGTGATGACGGTCATGATATTTATAATGCCATTGTTGAGCGGTACAAGGATGGCGTCAGTGTTGATACCATAATTTCTGAAATCTTAAGTGAAGAACAAAATTTTTGCATTGATGAGTTTTACACAGAGATTTATTGGACTGCTGTGGCTTATTCGTTGTGGAAGATAGGGCATCTAACAGATGACATTAAACAGAAAGCCTTAGATATAATCGCTCAGGGTCCTCATGAGTTTTGGCTAGAAATCGATGATAAGGCCCTTAAACAGCGTCAAAAGGTATTAGATAAGTTAGCCCTGCAGCTACAGAGCGAAAATCCGAAGCCTGTTAAGGTTCGTAAAGCTAAAACGAAGAGAGAACCTCATTTTAAGATGGGGGACGTATTAGCTGTTAAGTTTGAAAACAAGTATGGTGCTATATTCGTCTCTGACGTGGATCAATCGCCGCGGAAAATCGAATATCATTTAGCCTGTACGCGGCTTTTACAAGAAGAAAAACCAACGATGGAGCAATTTTTAAATAGCAAAATCGCATGCCGGAAAGATAATACAAATTTTGGTATCGATACAGATTGTTGGTTTAATCATAAGGACTTAGGCTTGTTACTGGATAATTTGGAAATTATCGGGACAGTTGAACTATATCCGTGTAAATTATGGACACTAGCACCAAGAAGAACGCTTGAGGATATCTATGAGGAGATTACAGACGAGCCAAGAATAGGTAGACTTCGCCTTATAGATACCTATGAATTGGTGAAAGCGGTTATTGAGAAATAATCATTGGCCGAAGGCGTTTCTATATGGGCGTATATATAAAGGTATAACTATAATGGATACTATGACGAAACAATATATAGAAACGGTAAAAGTCAGTGATATACCGTGGCATCGGTTAACCACAACCTATGGCCGTGCTACAGACTTTCCTACAGAACTTGATGTGTTGTGGAACATGGAAAGCATGGAAACTGTTGATGCGGCTGGTGAGGCGTTAGCACAGAATATTGAGCATCAATCGACGTTGTGGCATGCTACACCATTTGCCATGATTTTCTTGCTCCGTATTTTTAAGAAAGCTCAGGAAGAGAGCGCTCATAATGAGGTGGCTCAGTATTTAGCAGAACAATTGGTTGAGTTGTTTGTTGTGATTGCTGAGTGCATTCGAGATGGTCTTATGCTAGAGCATGCAGATCCATTGCCGAACTTTGAAGATATGCTCAACGAAGAATACCTTTGGTCGGAAGAATATGATGAAGACGAAGATGTTCTTAGATATGAGGAAGAGGACGTATTCCCTGATGATTTATTCTTTAGCTTTTATTATTACTCCTTGCAAGCACTTTTGTTAGCTATTCCGCTATTAGATACATCTGATGAAGGAGAGGCTAAATTGCTAGGAATAATTTCTGCTAATAGGAGCGTGTAAGATGGGTTATTTAGATATATTGCGAAATGATGCCAAGTTAGCTGAAAATTTTGATACACTATTTGATTTTCGCTTGCTAGATGCGTTGGAGGAACGAGATACGGCTGAAGGTCGCTGCACGTTCTCTGTGCCCGGTATGGCATTTGCTGTAGATGGCGCTGGCGGTGAATATCATCTATTGGAGGACGGATCCATAGGGTATTGGAGTAGCGAGGGTGCCGCTGGCCGTTTAGCTGAAAGTATAGACGATTTATTTCACTTAATCGTTTTTAGTATTTGTTGGCATGATTACTGTGACTCAAGTAAGTATTCTGATGCGGCAGTACTTGAAGAATATGGTCAGAATAAGCAGTCTCAGATTATCTCTTATTCGCCAATGGAACTATGGGAACCCATTGTGAAAGCTTTACATATGCCAATAGACATGAAACTTTCACTTGTATTACAGAAATTCTATGATGCGGCGCATCGTGAACCTGTATATACCTGCTATTTCCATGAAGATGATGGAAGTATTACAGAATCGGAAAATTTATTTTTCTAATGGTTAGAAGAGTTTATGAAAGGATTTAATTATGGGACTAATTGCCAATTATAGCTGTTTAAGCGATGTAAATTTAAAAGAGCTTAAAGCCATGGGCTCAGAAGAAGAGGAAATTCTTGAGAGCGTTGAAGAGTGGAATGACGATGATGAATTATTGCTTGATATCGACAAGATGTGGGATGTACTTCACTTTGTGCTAACTGGCGTAGGAACGGACCATAAGGATGATAATAACCCTCTTAGTCAAGCTGTGCTTGGCATAACAGCTGTTGAAGAAATATCGGATTACTTAGCGTATACCGAACACGATAAGTTAGCAGATATCGTGGCGGCTCTAGAACAGTTTGACATGGAAGCAGCTCTCGAATCTTTTGATATGGCAGCCTGCAAAGAGGCAGAGCTTTACCCAAATATTTGGGATTATGAAGAGGAAGAGGAAGAAATCAAAGATGAACTTCTTCATGATTTCGAGCAGATGAAGGTGTTCTATAAAAAAGTGCTAGAAGCGAAGGGGCATGTGCTCGTATCAATTTGTTAGGCCCGTTATAATCTGTTGGTCATGGCTCTGGTTATAGATAAATTAATTATAGGACTGACGAAGATGAGGAATTGTAAATGGCAGTGTTAACGGAAAAGCAAATTAAATATGGCTTTGACTACTATCATAAGGATGAGACACAGCTAAAATCTGTGGTTGAGGTTTCTGAATATGATGGTGAAGACAAGCTGATGATTAATTGCACACAGCTAGATGAAGACTATTCTGCTAAAGATAAGAAACGCATTTTACAGGAGTGGTGTGATTTTTTAGTTGAACATCCAGATAATTTTACAGAGCTCATGTTTTGTACAAGAATGCCACAGGAGTTATTTGATGCGGTGTGTGCCCAACAGAGACTCAAAAAATTACATATAAAATGGGGCGTTTATCCAGATATTTCAAAATTAGAGAACTTACAAGAACTAGAATACCTACATATTGGGTCCGGAAGAAGTGTATCGAGCTTAGATCCTATTTCCAGATTAGTAAATTTAGTAGCGCTGTCGATTGAAAACTTTCAACAAATTGATGATTATACGCCATTAGCTAATCTAAAACATCTTGAAAGTCTCGCCTTAGAAGGTGATTTTGCATCGCCCAAAATTCTTAAGGTTCAATCATTAGGATTTTTACGCCATATGAAACAGTTGCGTTTTTTTAGCTTTTTAACGGCAAAGGTGATAGATAAAGACTACTCTCCCATTTTAGAACTCAATAATCTAGAACATCTTACGTTAAAATCTTGTAAAGAGGTTAAGCAGTTGTACCCTCAATTAATTAAACTACCAAAGTTGAAGTATGGCACTGTATTAGAACGACCGGAATTATATGAGAAATAAGGCTTGAGATATAAGTCATGAGCTATAACTTATAAGACATAAAAGGGAGTAATCATAATGGATAAAGCGCGTAAAAAGGAATTATTGAAAGGCTATAAAGCTAAAGAAAAACAGAATTTTAAAGATAGTTTACCTATGGACGAAGAATTATTTTGGAATCTCTTTGATTATGTAGACGAGAAATTAGAAAAAAATGACGGTTGCGATCATAGTCTGACTTTCACAAGAGAGTTTTTAGAAAAACAAAAGGTAGATGTTGAAAGCGTACTAGACTGGATTATCAACGAAGGTGGCGGTTGTGATTGCGAGGTTCTCTACAATGTAGAGGAACGTTTTGAAGAGTACTGTTAATAGTATTTTTTATATTTAATTCTATGTATTTGCAGGTGTTACCATAAAGGTATATAGTATAGGCATGTGATGGATATAGTCACATGTCTATTTTTATAAGGAGGACGCTATGCAACACGTTCAAAACCGCAGTACTACGTCCGCGTTAGTACTCACAGCCGTATTGATTGCCCTCGCAACACTGTTTACCATGTACACAAAAATTCCAGTACCTGGCATTCGCGGCTATTTCAATGTAGGAGATGTCGTTATTATGACGTCAGCTCTATTATTAGGTCGAAAATATGGCGCCTATATTGGTGCTATCGGCCCGGCGCTAGCTGATTTGTTTCTCGGCTACGTAGTCTTTGTACCAATCACCTTTGTGGTGAAAGGCATTGAAGGCTATCTTGTCGGTACTGTCTATAACAATAAGACAACTACCTCTGCCTTGGTGGCAACCATTGTAGGTGGCATTATCATCGTAGCAGGCTACTTCATCGCTGAATACTTTGTATTCGATCCAGGCGTAGCCATTGCTAGTATTGTGACCAATACCATTCAAGCCGTTATGAGCGTTATTGTTAGTATGATTCTCTATGCTATCTTGCGTAAACGATTAGGATAGGATTAGTGATTCACAATTCATATACAAATTATGATATAATTTGTATATGAGGAGGTGCTTTTATGGGGTTATTACGTGAAAGTATCCGACCATCGTCGGATTTAAGAAATAAATATAATGAAATCTCTACAGTTTTGAAAACAGGGGACGAAGCTTGTATTATGACGGTAAATGGTCGTGGTGATACGGTATGTATGGGATATGAAACCTATAATAAATTGAAAGCACAGATCGAATTATTAGAGGCTATTGCATTGGCTGAGGAAGACGAACGAAAAGGTAGAATGGGTCCTATTGAGGATACTTTTATCAGCATAGAAGCGTTGTTAGCTGAGGCCGAATAGTTATGGAAGACACTGCTTATCGTATCATTATTATGGCACAGGCCGATCAGGCATTGCATCATATTGTTCTGCATGTAAAGCAATCTTTTTCCAATGAAATTGCCAAGTCTGTTTATCAAGATATTAAGGATAGAATCCTTTTATTAGCGGATAATCCTTATATGGGCACGATTCCAAGACATACTGTTTTACGTAATAAAAACTATCGAATGTTGATTATTAATAAAAATATTATTTTATATCGTGTCTTTGATGATGAAAAAGAAGTGCGTATATATAATATATTTAGTCAACGGCAAGATTATTTACAACTTCTGCAAGGATTGTAGATGTTTAGTTGATTTGGTATGATTGGTGTTAAAGAATAGCTTGTTATTTATATTCTATTTCATTTTATAATATCCTATAAGGACGATGTAAATTGACAGCCTCTAGAATTCAGACTATACTATAAGTACAAAAGAGCCAGTTAACGTGTTCTAGGCGTTAGGCTCATCAAAGAATTACGAATTTGATAAACCTAACGTGTCTAAGTATTGCAGTACTTAGTCTTAAACGTTAGGTTTATCTTATTTTGTAACTATTTACTAGTTACTTTTTAAGAATTAACACTACGAGGGTAGCGAATAAAATCATTAATGATAATGCTTCGTATACAGTCATAATGTCACCTCCCTCGAAAAGACGGAGATGAACCTAACTCACGTTAATGGCTCTTTCGTTATTAGTATATAGCGGATTTTGAATATTGAAAAATACGAATTAATTTCGTACAACTTTTACACGAATAAAAGGGAGACTTTATCAAGAGTCTCCCTTTGTTAGTTTTAAATAGACTAATATTTATTAATAGATTTTTATTACTGTCGTTCCTTAATTACAGTATGTTTCGTTCTTCAAAGACCGCTTTCACCGTGAACAGTGCGTTCAGCACGCGTGGAAATCCCGCATAGGGGATGCAGTGGGTACAGACCTCTACGATTTGCTCGGGCGCAATACCGACATTGAGTGCCGCATTGGTGTGTACTTTCAGCTGTGCCTCGCAACCGCCCAGCGTTAATAGGGATGCGAGCGTAATCAGTTCCCGTTCCTTGAAATCCAGGTTGGGGCGCGTGTAGATGTCGCCGAACAGCTCGACCAATAAATCGGCTATGGCCGGTGAAATCTCTTGAATTGTGTTATACACCTCCTCGCCGTGCAGCCCGTCAATTTGTTTCAATGTGTTCATACCGATGTTAAAACGTGTTTCTTTCATAATTATTACCTCCGTCTAGACGTATGATATATGCTCGAGTATACTTGAGGTCAAGGTGGTGAAAGTATGAAAATCGGTGAATTTTCAAAATTGGTAGGGCTGTCTATTTCTACATTGCGATATTATGAGGATCAAGGGTTCCTTCACATCGAGCGACAGAACGGCATTCGCAATTATCATGCGGAGGACGTAGGCTTTGTGCAGTTTATTAAACGTTTGAAAGATATGGGAATGCCGCTTGCGAATATCAAGCGATATGCGGACTTACGGTATGCCGGATCTCATACGGTCCATGAAAGAATGACACTGTTACAGGAACACTATCGATTTATTGAGGCCGAAATCAAACGATTGGAAGGCTATAAGAATAATTTAGAAGATAAGTTAGAGTTGTATGAAACTTTAATAAAGAGAAATGAGATTGATTAGGTTTTTTATTGTAGATATTATATAGCCTTTGTATCAATATGAAGCCAATGGTCATCATATCAATATAGAGCTCGGCTTCTAAGGTATGGTATAATACTTTCATTATGTAGTGAGAAAAGGAGATCTAAATGGCAAATTTACCTAACTGCCCTAAGTGTGGCGACGAGTACACATATGAAGATGGTCATATGTTTATCTGTCCTATGTGTGGCAATGAATGGACAGCGGCTGACGCGCAAGCTGCAGCTGAAGCAGGTATCATTCGCGATGCTAACGGCAACGAGCTAGCTGATGGCGATACAGTTGTTGTTGTAAAAGACCTCAAGGTAAAAGGTGCGGGCATCTTGAAACAAGGTACGCGCGTAAAGAATATTCGCCTCATCACTGGTGCCAGTGATGGCCACGATATCGATTGCAAAATCGATGGTTTCGGTGCAATGGCCTTGAAATCCGAAATGGTTAAGAAAATCTAACTATAAATAAATCCCTACTGATTATGCATCGGTAGGGATTTTTTCGTGGTATAATCAACGTATACTGCGTGTAGCGTGAGAGTATTTAGTCGAGAGGAAACTATGTTAAAACGTGTTGTGTTACTAGCCTTATTGGCGTCTACGATAGGAACTGTTAGTTCTTTGGCGGCTGATTTAAAGCCTACAGATAAGCGTACCTATGAATTACAGCAACAAATCTCTTATAATGTCATCATTCCTAGTGAGGCTTTCAAAACGAGTGCTGACGGTACCTTGATTGTTCCAGTGGAGATTAAGACCGATGATAAGGGTAATATTGTGGCTGTTGAAGCAGGGCCTAATAATTGGAAATTAGATCGAGAGGCTTACCCTATCTTTGAAGAGGCTGCCAAAGAAGCGGCTTGGAATACAAAGCATGTCGATACAGAGGAAGAATTGGTGATAACCATTCCAGTTAGTATTGTTATGCTATCCGGTGATAAGTCTAAGAAAACATAAAGGAGCACTTATGGAATCTACAAAAGATTTAGAGCAATATACTTATGATCTATTGGCGGAGCGTGGCGTTACGGTAGAGGATATTGCAGAGCTCGTTTTATACGTTCAAAAACCGTATATGCCGAATTTAAAGATTGAAGAGTGTCGTGAGCATGTGGCATCCGTGCTTTCAAAACGAGAGGTCCACAATGCGATAATTACGGGTATTGAACTCGACAAGTTAACGGAACAAAATAAATTGTCTCAGCCTTTGCAACGCATCGTGGCTAATGATGAAAGCCTCTATGGTATCGATGAGATTCTAGCCTTTTCCATCGTTAATCTGTATGGCTCTATAGGCTTTACGAACTATGGCTATTTAGATAAGGTAAAGCCAGGTATTATTAAGAAGCTAGATAGTGAAGAGGGCGGTCACTGTAATACATTCCTCGATGATCTTGTAGGTGCCGTGGCGGCCGCTGCAGCAGGAAAGCTAGCTCATAATGAGCCACACCGCGTACGTCATGCGTTAGCTGAGGAAAAAGAATAAATTTCTAGTATTGATGTCATTGAGTATAAAGAGTATAACTAGTATAGTGAATAAATAATTTATTACTGGTAGGTTATATACAGGAGGAACTATGCAAAAGGTTCTAGTTGTTATTGATATGCAAAAAGACTTCGTAGATGGTGCCCTTGGCTCAGCTCAAGCACAGTTAATCGTAGATAATGTGCGCCAAAAAATTGAGAACCATGACGGGCCTATTATTTTTACGCGCGATACGCATGATACTAATTATCTTGAAAGCCAAGAGGGCAAGTTCTTGCCTGTTACACATTGCGTGAAGAATACAGAGGGATGGCATATTGTGCCGAGCTTAATCGAAGCTGCAGAAGGGCGTCCTGTCATGAGCCCTGTATCCTTTATCGATAAGCCAAACTTTGGATCCTTTGAATTATTATCCCGTTTGGAAGGCATGAACTCGGTAAATCCTATTGAGTCTATTACGCTCGTTGGTTTATGTACTGATATTTGCGTTGTTTCTAATGCGATTATACTGAAAGCAGGTTTGCCAGAAATCCCTGTTTACGTAGATTCTAGCTGCTGTGCTGGCGTTACGGAAGAATCTCATCAAGCAGCATTAACAACAATGAAAATGTGTCAGTGTATCATTGACTAATCGAGCTTGTTGCAACTGTATTAGTTTGAAGTACAAGGGTGTATAACGTACCTTTAGTATGGATGTATTCAAATCGTATATTGATTAACTTATGTAAAGGCTATAGGTTATTCTATAGCCTTTTTACATGGGAAATCATATTGACGATTTTCTATATACAATGTACAATAAATAATGATAATTCATATCAATTAAATAAAATAAAGATGCAGGTGCATCGAAACGCTTTCACAAGAACGATACCTAGTATTTAAAATCGTTCGTGCCCTATATTTAAGGAGGACTATTATGAAACCTTTCGAACTTGCACCATTACCGTATGCTTACGATTATCTTGAGCCTGTTATCGATGCAGAAACAATGAAATTGCACCATGATAAGCACCATCAAGCGTATGTTAATAATTTGAACGCTGCTATCGCAAAATATCCTGATCTTGCTTATGGCTGTGTAGACTGCATCCTCGGCGATATCGCTAATGTGCCAGAGGACATCCGTCAAGCAGTTATCAACAACGGTGGCGGTCACAAGAACCACACTATGTTCTGGGATATCATGACAAAACCAGATATGTCTAAGTTGGAAGGCCTTTTGAAAGAGGCTATCGACGCTGAACTCGGCGGCTATGATGCTTTTGTTGAAAGTTTCTCCGCTGCAGCAGCAACACGCTTCGGCTCTGGTTGGGCATGGCTTGTGGTAAACAAAGATGGTAAACTCGAAGTGACATCTACTGCGAACCAAGATAACCCTCTATTAGAAGGTAAAACAGCAATCCTTTGCTTAGACGTTTGGGAACATGCATACTACTTGCACTACCAAAACCGTCGCCCAGACTATATCAAGGAATTCTTCCGCATTATTAACTGGGATAAGGTTTCTGAAAACTACGAAAAAGCATTGAAACCTCATCATCAATAAGATAGCTTTTAACACTGTATATCTCTCAAACTAGTTGATCTCAGAAATATATAAATCTCTCATTTTACTAACTCTCTTAAAATACCAAACCTTTCAAAACTAATAAATCTCTCAGAACTTTCATCTCTCTAAAAACTAGATATATATTTTTAATAGATAACGGATAGTTCATATATTCTCCGCCATGCTTGACTGGGGATGTATTATCTATCCGTTATTTTTATATAAAAATGTTGATATTTTTAGAAAGAACTTTCAAAAGTATAGCCATGGATACAGATTTTATAATCGATATCGTTTATCATAGGGTCATAGGTTATGTTAGATAAACCTTTCACAGTATATATTGCCTTGTATACACAGTGGTACGTATAGAGGGCTACTCACATAAGTAATAAACAATATTTTTGACACGAGGGGATCAAAATGGAAAAGAAATTAGATTTGTCCAAATCTGTATATGATTTGGTAACAGAATATCCTGAAGTAACAGAGATTATGAAAAGTTTAGGGTTCAGCGAAATCACTAATAAAGTGATGTTGAACTCTGTTGGTAAAATTATGACCATCCCAAAAGGGGCTAAGATGAAGGGCGTATCCATGATCGATATCGTGAGCGCATTCATGAAAGCTGGTTTTACCTTGGAAGGTGAAATGCCAAATCTACATGGTGATGATGCATCTGCTAAGGGTGCTCCTGCAGAGGCAGCTACTACTCACACAGAGGCATCTAATGCTAATGACATTGCAGAAGCTAATGCTACTAAAAATGTAGAATCTAATGTAGAGGACACTGTTACAGATAGCGAACGTGTAGAGCAATTGAAAGGCTTCTTGAAACGGTTAGGTACTGGGGAAGAGCTTGGTGCTGTTCGTGAAGACTTTGCGAGCCAATTCAAACATGTTGAGGCTAGTGAAATCATGAAAGCTGAACAGGGTCTTATGCGTGAAGGTACACCTCTAGAAGAGGTACAACAATTATGTGACCTTCACTCTGCATTGTTCCATGGTTCCACCATTCATGAACAAATGGATGCAGAACATGCTAAGGTAGAAGCGGTTCTAGAAGCTCAAGAAAAGAGCAAGAGCGTTGTGGGTTTGGTAGAGACTGCAGGTCATCCATTAAACCGATTAACAGAAGAAAATAAAGCGCTCGACGAGTTGATTGAGGCTATTCGTCCAAAAGTAGCAGACAAAACTGCCACTTATGATGATGTGAATACAGTGCGTCAACTATCTGTTCACTATGCTAAAAAAGGCGATTTATTATATCCAAAATTGAAAGTGGATTATGCAATTGGTGGTCCATCCATGGTTATGTGGACTGTTGATGGCGATATTCGTGACCAATTAGGTGATTTAGCAAAATCTAGCCAAAGTGTAGATGATTGGTATAGACGTTTTGATGAGCTTCTTACACGTGCTCAAGAAATGATCTACAAAGAACAAAATATCTTGTTCCCAATCTGTGCAGAAAACTTCAGCAAAGAAGATTGGTATCAAATTTACAAAGATACAGCGCAGTATGAAGACATCTTTGGGGTAACACGCATTGCTTGGCCAGAAGCTGATGCCGCATTAGCTGCGCAAACTACAAAATCAAGTGGTGATAATAATGCTATCGGTTTAATTGGTGGTACTTTAACTGTAGACCAACTAGATGCTATGCTCAATACAATGCCAATGGAGGTAACCTTCGTTGACCATGAAGATATTAACCGTTACTTCAACGATGGTGAAAAGGTATTCAAACGTCCTACTACAGCAATTGGCCGCGACGTGTATTCCTGTCATCCGCCAAAGGTAGAACCGATTGTACGTGGTATTATCGACTCTTTCCGTAAAGGTGACCGCGATAATGTGGCAGTATGGCTTGAAAAACAAGGTCGTCCATTCTATGTAAACTACATGGCTGTACGCGATCAAAACAATAACTATATTGGTACATTAGAACTCGTACAAGACATGCAATTTGCAAAGGAACATTTTGAAAGAATTAAATAAAATCCTATGTAACGCCAATCGTGCAATACGGTGAAATTAGAATACAAACATGTGTGAACTGTACTATCCACATGTAGTATAAACTTATAATACAAAGAGGCTACTCTAACATTGAATGATGCTAGAGCAGCCTCTTTTATTGTTTTATTTGTACGAAATGAATTCTTTAATATGATTAATGTATTTCTTGATGAGAGGCTCCTATTAAGGGCGTACGTACTTGATAATATTATGGGTAGCAGTCTTAATATTTTCAAGGCTAGTAGCCAAGTTTAGGCGTACAAAGGTGGCGTAGTTTTTGCCGCCAAACCATTCGCCAAAGCTTGGTGCAATGCGGCATTTATTTTCGAATAAGTCGTGCATATCTTCAGCCTTAACATAGGCACCAAAATCAATCCATGCTAAATAGGTGCCGTCCATAGGGCTGATGCGGATTTGTGGTAATGCCGTACAAAGCTCTCTGCACAGATATTCATAATTTTCACGTATAACAGTCAGTACATCTGTGAGCCATGCCTCCGACTCTGGATGTGTGTAGGCTACAGTGATGGCCGTTTCAGCAATAACATCGGAGTCCGTATGGTATACATGGGCTTTATAGAAGTTGAATTGGTCTCTCAGCTTTTCGTTTGGAATGATAACCTCTGCATGATGCAAACTAGCCATATTAAACGATTTGGACAGGGAAGACATAGCAATAATATTATCGGCATAGGCGCCGCTAGCTACTGTTAGAGCCGATGTAAATGGTGTTGAATCTGTAATGAGGTCCTGATGGATTTCGTCGCTGATGATGAGCACCTTATGTCGCTCACAAATGCTAAATAACCGAGCCATCTCATTTTCTGTCCATACGTGACCTACAGGATTATGAGGATTGCAGTGAATGAACAGTTTAACATCGTGCATGGTAATCGCCGTTTCAAAGGCCTCGTAATCTACGGTATAGCGATTATCGTCACTGCGTTTCATAGGAATAGCGATGATCTGACGCTGTGCATCGCTAGCGCTCGTATCAAAGGCGCCGTACACAGGACTTAGAACGGCAATGGCATCATTTGGTTTTGTGAAAGCCCCAATACACCACATAATGCCTGTAATGACATTTGGAGCGCTGGTGAGCCAGTCTTTAGAAATTATACAGTTGTGGCGCCGCTTATACCAATCTATGACTGCTTTAAGATACTTGGGATTTGTCATGGTATAGCCTAAAGGTTGGGCTTTTACATAGGTACAAATAGCCTCTTGTATGCACTGAGGTGGCATAAAATCCATATCTGCTACCCATAGGGGTAATAAATCGATGCGGCAAAATTTTAAGTGCTCGCCGTCCCATTTGCGAGAATGGGAACCGCGGCGATCTATATAGTATGTTTTAGTAAAGTCTATTGTGTTCATAGTGAACCTCTATACGTGTATGTTAATGTGGTGGAAATTAATTACTCTATCTATTATCAGTATACATGCATGGATATATATGTAAATATACCCTTAAGAATGGCTGTTACAGTATCTTCTTTTTCTATGCAATCCTTGCATGAATAGGGGCTATATTGGTATACAAAAGGTGCTATATTTGCTTGACTGTTGGGACTTTCACAATTTAGAATATACTATAGAATAGTGTGTGTCTGACCAGTGACCACACGTCTATCGAATGGTTACAAAAGATAAATCTTAGCAGCATGTGGCGGCATCCCTATGTGAGAGGGCTCATCGGATTGCTCAGGTACATGCAACGCTGTATAAGTATAGTACTGGATCCTTGTTAGGAGGCATGTGCCATGAGTAACGAATTAAAACCACTACATTTTGATGCGGATTATACAATGGAGGAAGCGCTCGCTGAGGCGAAACGTTGTCTGAATTGTCCAAAACCATTGTGCCGTATGGGTTGCCCTATTGAAAACGAAATCCCTCGTTTTATCCAAGCTATTGCACACGGTAACTTCGGTTTAGCCAACGATATCTTGGCAGAACGTACAAACTTGCCATCCATTTGTGGCCGCGTATGTCCACGCGAAAACCAATGCGAAGGTAACTGTATCATGAATAAGGCGAAGAAACCGCCTATTAATATCGGTAAATTGGAACGCTTTGCTGCTGATTTTGAAAGCATCAATGAACTTCGCAAACCTAAGAAAATCAAACAAGATCTTGGTAAGGTTGCCGTTGTAGGTTCCGGTCCTGCAGGCTTGTCCGTAGCCGGCGATATCGCTAAACTTGGTTATGATGTAACTGTATTTGAAGGCCAATCTGAACCAGGTGGTGTACTTTTATTCGGTATTCCTGAATTCCGTTTGTCTAAATCCGTTGTACGTCGTGAAATCGCACGTCTTGAAGGTTTAGGCGTTAAATTCGTATGTAATACATTTATCGGTCAAGATAAAACATTGGATGAACTCTTCGCAGAAGGTTTTGACTCCATCTTTATCGGTACTGGTACACATATTCCTCAAGAAGTACGCATGGAAAACGATGAAGTGCACGGTGTATTCCAAGCAATGTACTTGTTGACGAATGTACAATTAGTAGAAAATGGCGAGCTTGATGAAGCTCAAATCCCTGTTAAAAAAGGCGACCGTGTTATCATCATCGGCGGTGGTAACGTAGCGATGGATGCGGCACGTACATGCGTACGTTTAGGCTGTGAAGCCGTAACGGTAGCGTACCGTCGTAGCCAAGAACAAATGCCAGCATTGTTGTCTGAATACGAAGAAGCACGTGCCGAAGGCGTTCAATTCCAATGGTTCGCTTCTCCAGTAGGCGTAGAAGGTAAAGACAAGGTAGAAGGCTTCAAATACGAAGTGATGGCTCTTAACGAAGATGGTGCTGGTATCCATGGTACTGGTAACTTCCAAGTTATGCCTGTAGATAAAATTATTATCGCTGCTGGTCACAAACCAAATGCACGTCTTATCGGCGAAGGTAATAACTTGAAAGTAGATGAAAAAGGCTATATCATTACATCTGAAGATCCATATGGCATGACTAATCGCGCTGGCGTCTTTGCTGGCGGTGACGTTGTACATAAACCTGCTACAGTAGTACTCGCTATGCGCGAAGCTAAAAAAGCTGTTGATGGCATGGTTAAATACATGGAAATCAAAAAAGCTCAAGAAAGTGCTAATCAATAATCTTATAGAGATAATCAAAGAGGCCTATACTTAGCATAGGCCTCTTTTTACTATAAGGATTTGATTATTATAGTGTTTTAAGTGTTTTAATAGTATTTTATTATTGGTTTCAGTTTACGGTCAAAGTGGAAGGTCATGTATATATACCTATTATGATGTAGGCTAATCTAGTGTGATATTAGAATTCAAATTTATGTTTCCTGCATAGATAATGTATAGAAATTACGATAAATGCTTATAAAACCTGAGCTTATCGATTACAATACCTGTATTTTTAGTCTTAATTATCTCTAGATATACTAAAATTCCACGAATTGATGAAATCGGACATAACTTAATATGCAAAGAAAAAAGCCTCGATAGAACTAATTTATGCCTTAGTTTTTATGGAGGCTTTTCTGTTATCGCATTTCAACTGCTACTAGTCACGGCCTTGGGCTAGACGTATAGTAAAGGCATAACCATGTGTTGAGTGTGAAAGTAGATAGAGGTTGCTTATGAATTCTATCCTATGTTGTCGTGATATACAGGTTCGACAAGAAGTTCACAAGCTAGGAGTATTAATTTTACTTTGGCGTAGACAATTGGGTATGACACAGTATCAATTAGCAGATAAATCAGGTCTAGCTCAATCTTATATAAGTGATCTTGAAAGTGGTGCTATTGATCCGCGGTGGTCCACAATATATAGGGTTGTATCTGGATTAGGGCAAATGAGCGTACAAGATTTTCTAAATGGTCCACAAACCATTAGAAGCCTAAGGATTCATTGATGATAATAATCTCCATGGTTTGCATGTTACGCATCTTTTTATAGTAAATAGTTAAGGCATTACATATACGATCTGGAGAGCCGCAGTCGTAGCATTTTTCGTCCAAGGTAGCACACGGATTGAGAGAGCTCTTTTTGTTTTTCTTACTGTTAAGTGGGGCTGCTACATTTCGTGCTCGATAAATGGCGGACGCTAAGTCAGGCGTTATTTTATTAACTCCTAATACAAAGAATACCTCTTGAGAACCAAATAGAGAGGCTGCCACACGATTGCCTGTGCCGTCGATATTCACCATCTCTCCCGTTTGTGAAAGGGCGTTTACCGAGGTGAGAAATACATCGCGTCCCATTGTGCGTAACGCAGTATCGCGAAAGCTTTCACCAGGCAGTGGACGCTGAATGTCTGTTATGTCCTCGTTGACCTCAGATAAAGCATCATGAACACCTATTTCTAATAAAGTGCGAGAATCGCCAATGGCTACACATTTGTTTTGAATGCGATTTTTTAGATACGCAATGGCTTCGGCGCCCGTTTCAAAATAATGAACTACGAATTTATTGCGCTCTAAAGCTTTGATCGTTTTCTCTATATCGATGGGGGTATCGTTGTTTTGAGGATTGATAACTGCGTTAATCGTCGTTTCTGTATTGGCCATGAGTCCTCCTGAATAGGTGTTTGTGATTAGAAGCTAATGTTTCGATTAGTAGTGTTTGCTATTTACTATTGTATCGTTTTATAGGCTTAGAGTTCAATGAAAGCTATATATCTTCCTTGGTATAAGAACAAATAGAGGTGAGGTATTACAATTTATTAGATTAATTATAGGAATAAAATCCAAATTATGTATCTATACAATAAAACTTTGGAATGAAATCCAACTTTGTGGTAATATTAGTATAAAGTTGGAATGGAATCCAAGTTTTGTAGGTAGTCGATATGATGACTGACAATAACAGTAATTGGGTTCCATCTATGAGCAAGTACATAGATGAGGAGGCCCTTATGAAGTTGATTCAGCGCCATGGGTATATAGAGTTTTTACGACGGAATCGTGAACGGTCTATTATTAAAGTCGTTTCTGGCATACGTCGTTGCGGTAAATCGACATTATTTCGTCTGTTTAAGGATGAGCTACTAGCAGAGGGAGTAAAACCGGAACAGATTATATCTATAAATTTTGAGGAGTTAGAATACGAACCTTTACGAGAGTATCATGCGCTGTATCAATATATATTAAATCAAATGCAGCCTAATCAAATGAACTATATTTTTCTTGATGAGATTCAACATGTCGATCAATTTCATCGTGTTGTAGATAGCCTATTTGTAAAAGAGAACACGGATATTTATATTACAGGTTCAAATGCATATTTTATGTCTTCTGATATTGCTACACTATTGACTGGTCGATATGTAGAAATTCAGATGTTACCACTGTCCTTTGCTGAATTTTACTTTAGCAAATATGAAGAACAGCAGTACTCTTTGATTCCTGCCTATGAGGCGTATCTTCGTGAAAGCTCGTTCCCTTATACACAACAATTGGGTGGCGAAGATTTTGATATTCAAGAATATCTTCGAGGGCTCTTTAATACCTTGTTATTACATGATGTAGTAGCTCGATTAAAAATTAATGATGTCATGATTTTACAAGATATTGTGCGATATATTATGGCGAATGTGGGAAGCTTGCTTTCACCAAATAAAATAGCTAAATCTCTTGTTAGTGCTGGCCGAAAGATTGATAATAAAACGGTAGAACGATATTTACAAGGGTTACAAGATAGTTTATTACTATACAAGGTGAATCGCTATGATGTACGAGGCAAAGAATTACTACGCATTAATGCGAAATATTATAGTGTTGATGTAACCTTGAGAAATTTGATTGTTGGCAATACAAGCCGCGATACAGGTCATATATTAGAAAATATTGTTTTTCTAGAACTCATACGTCGTGGATATACTGTATATGTAGGTCAACTAGCTAAGGGTGAAATTGATTTTGTGGCAGAAAAAGCTGGCATTACTGAATATTATCAGGTTAGTGAAACTGTGCTCGATCCAAATACGTTAAATCGTGAACTGGCGCCTCTAGAGGCTATCAATGATCAATATCCTAAGTTTTTGCTTACCTTAGATGAACTCAATAAAAATGCAAATTATGACGGAATTCAACAACGAAATGTTTTAGAATGGTTGTTAGAGAGCTGTTAACTTGCTATAATAATAGTATTGATATGGCATAAAGCCAATGTTAAGGAGGCAAAAATCGTGGATTTAATTCAAAAATTAAAAGACCAAGTAAAACCATTAGGTAAAAAAATCGTGTTGCCAGAATACAAAGATGAACGTGTATTGAAAGCAACTGAAATCATTTTGAAAGAAGGTTTCGTAACACCTGTATTGGTAGGTAATCCTGCTGAAATCGCTGAAGCTGCTAAAGCTGTTGGCGTATCCATCGAAGGTGCTGAAATCATCGATCCAGCTAACTACGATCGTTACCAAGAAATGGTTGATACATTCGTAGAATTGCGCGCTAAAAAAGGTATGACTCCTGAAAAAGCTGACGCAACTATGAAAGGTGACTGCTTATTCTTCGGCGCTATGCTTGTTCGTCTTGGCGCAGTAGATGGCATGGTTGCTGGTTCTGCTTGCCCAACTGCAAACGTATTGCGCGCTGCATTACAAGTTGTAGGTACTAAACCAGGTCTTAAAACAGTATCTTCTTCCATGTTCATGTTCACAAGCAAAAAAGAATATGGCGACGACGGTATGCTCGTATTCTCCGACTGCGGCGTATTGCCTAACCCAACTAGCGAACAATTGGCTGATATCGCAGAATCCACTGTAGAAAAAGCTCGCAAAGTTGTTGGCATGGCTGACCCTCGCGTATCCATGTTGTCCTTCTCCACTAAAGGTTCCGCTTCCACTCCAGAAGTAGACAAAGTAGTAGAAGCTGTTAACATCTTGAAAGAACGCAATGTTGACTTCAAATTCGACGGCGAATTACAATTGGACGCTTCCATCGTTCCTTCCGTAGCAGAAAAGAAAGCTCCTGGCTCCAACGTAGCTGGTAAAGCTAACATCTTGATCTTCCCTGATCTTCAAGCTGCTAACATTGGTTACAAATTGGTACAACGCTTCTCCGGCGCTGACGCTCTTGGCCCATTGATTCAAGGTTTGGCTAAACCAGTTCATGACCTTTCCCGTGGTTGCTCTGCTCAAGACGTTGTAGATGTTGCTGCTATCGCTGCTGTTGAAAGCATCTAATTTCAGCTAAAACTTCATTTGAAACTTTTTAATGAAATAGAAAAAGCTGATTCTTCGGAATCAGCTTTTTTGTTTTATACAGATATTGTTTGATATCTTTTGTAAATATATCTATTGTAAATATATTGGTAAAACATCTAGTGTTTGTCAGATAATTTAGAATATAGAGTGTGAGAAAAATATAGTAGTTGTTTAAACTTATATAGAAGGTGTATGATTAAGTTGATAATATTTGATTAATATATTTAATCAATGCTTGCGTGAATACACTTGATATGCACAAGTGTAATTGTGTTTAGAGTCGTGAAAAGGAGAGGGCTATGATTTCTGTATTCGACACAAATCCTGTTGTTTTTGAAAGTAATGATCGTACTTTAACAATTAGTTACAATGGTGTACTTTGCAAAGATGCAAATGGACAGGTTATTACTGACATTGATTTTGAAGATGTAAATGAGCTATATCTTACAAGATATCTAAATTCAAATAGTAACTATACGATTATGTTTAGAGACCATAATTGGAAAAATATAGAAGGTCAAGATTTAGATACAGATCGTACAAAATCTAACACTGGTCATAACATTCGTGAAATAAAAGCTATTCTTACAGCCTTTGCTCGAAATAAATTGACCGCAGATTTTCCTGCGAACTTAGATACTCTTCAATTGCCATTAGACTCTTCCTTTATGGGTAAACGAGAAATTACTATTAAGAACGGTGTCATCTCAAATGGCAAGGTAGATATTCCTATTAAAGATATTCGTCGCGTAGTATGTGCATCTAATGGCACGATTAGCAAGCTTTTAGTGTACAAGGAAGAAAAGCCTAGTTCTTTCCTTAAAAAAATCTTTGATTCTCCTGATATGAAAATCACGTTGAATGCTATTACGTTGCCATTATTGGAAGCCATTGTAACACGCAATACAGGTCATGGCATTGACTTCAGTCGTGGTAATGGCTTTGATCAAAAAGATTCCAACTACATCATCATTCGTTACCTCGACTCTGGATTCTTCCTTGAGAAAGACGGTACAGCACCTACAGAATGGCAAAAAACTGCGGCTGAAAGAACGGCTGCTTTCAAATATGATGTAAATCAACTTGTTTAAGTATAAACTCAATATATAAATAAGAGCCTCTATGGATTCCCTATTGATGAAGGAATGCCCGTAGAGGCTCTTTTATAGTTGTTTTTAGCTATAATCTTGCTATTTACTTGTACTAGTTGTTGCCTTCAAAAATAAATCCCGTCATCGACAGGGAACCTGAATTATAACTTTGGTTAAAGGCTGTTAGTTTTGTACCGCAGTAAAACGTTGACGCCCAAACTTGTGGTTGTTGATTTCATCCACTAGAATTTGTGCGAATGTAGCATATGAGATATAAGGTTTGCCTTCTTTGTTTAAGATAACATTTTCATTACCTAATACATAGTCATTAGATTCAGGACCTTCTGCATCTAGGATTGGTGGTGGGGTAAACATTGTCCAGTCTACATTGCTAAATTTACGCAAGATATCGTCAGACTTACCATGAGTTTTTGAACGAGCTAAAAATTCTTTTGGAAACTCTGGTGTATCATTTAATTGAACTGTGTGATCTTCGTCTACATAGAGACTGCCTGCACCACCTATAGCGATGAGGCGCGTATTTGTGTTAGCTAATGCTTTTACAAGCAATAATGTCAAATCTGCTGGTAAATGATATGTATCTGGTGTGAAAGCGCTTGTAGCATTTACGACTACATCAAATTGAGTTAGTTCTTGTTTTGTTAATTGTAACGCATCTTTTACGATGGTTGGTATTCCTTCGATAGCGCCTTCACGGCGAACAACGCCTGTTACTTGATGACCTGCCTTGAGGGCTTTTTCTACAATACGACGACCTGCATTACCATTTGCACCGATTACTAAAATATTCATGATGATTCTCCTTTTTGTGAAAGTCTCTTTTATTGAGCGCATAGTTATTTATGTGATGGAGTAAAGTTATTTTCTAGATACAGGTTAGTAAAGTTTACTTCGTGGTTGTTATTGTGTTCAGCTGATGACCTCATTATATAAAGGTGCAAATATTTTGAATAGTAGAATTATTTATGATAGGTACTATCAAAAGTGATAGAATTATGATAAATACTGATTAAAATTTTTTCAAAATATTTTGTACCCTAAAAAATGATACTGTAAAATGCTTGCAATATGATAAATTTGTGATATGATTTGAACTACATTAGAATGACATATTTCTAATACTGAAATGGAAATAGTAGTATAGCTATACATAGTTGAGCTTAGCTATAGAGGTTTAGCCTTGTTATAACGAGCTACTTAAGCTATATAGAGAAGGAGAATTACAATGGCAGAGCAACTCGTAAATGTTCATGATTTAGTGGGCCGCTGTCCTTTTGCAACGAGTCAAAAGTTATTAGCCGGCAAATGGTCTTTGTTGATCATGCACGAATTAGCCGAAGGGCCAGTGCGTTTCCGTGAATTAGAGCGTCGCTTATACCCAATTACACAAGCAACACTTACTAGAGCGTTACGTCAATTAGAGGATGATGGCCTTGTGCACCGTGAAGTATACGGCACCATTCCACCAAAGGTTGAATATAGCCTTACGGAAGTCGGAGCTGGATTCAAAACTGTTCTTGCATCTCTTGAAATATGGGGGAACCAATATATTGATTATATGAAAGCCGCTGGCCGCATGTAAGAAGCGGCAGCGGCATTTCTGCCCTTATTATGATATACAGATGGGGGTCAATATATTTGATAAGGCTATAAAAAGGTCTTTATATATGTTATAAATAGCCATTTGTTTATGCCATGTATTTAGAAAAATATGGTATAATAAACAATACGAATGATATAAATTCTCAATAAATGAGGAGTATTGATAATAATGTTGCATGTTACGTTTTTAGCGCATAGCGGTTTCCTCGTAGATGATGGTAAGCGTTGCTATGTATTTGATTATTATAAAGATCCTAATAATATAGTTTGGCAATTAGCGAAACGCGGTCGTGAGCTTTGGTTCTTTGTGAGTCATACTCACGGTGATCACTTTAATCCGTCTATTACAGAGTTTGATGGTCCTCAAACTCGTTATATTTGCCATCAAGATGTGCCATTAGAGGGCAAGGTAAAGAAATGTATTACTATGCGCCCTGGCCAAGATGCCACATTAGATGATGTAGGCATCCATATGTATGGTAGCACCGATGAAGGCGGTTCTTTCTACGTAAAGACAAATACGGCTGACATCGACTCTGATTCTATCTTCCATGCAGGTGACCTTAACTGGTGGCATTGGCTTGGTGATACTCCGGAGAATAATGCTGATGCAAAACGCATGGCATGGCGTGAGTTTAAGGAATTAGACGGCTTATCTGTAGACGTGGCGATGTTCCCGGTAGATAATCGTCTAGAAGACGCTATGGAGTGGGGCAGTATTGAGTTCTTGCGCCGTGTAGAGGTAAAAAAAGCCTTTATTCCTATGCATCTAAATGGTCCACTATGGACACCATCCGTGTATTTTAAAGCACTCTTTGGCGATGTTCCTGTATGGGAGCCTCAAAAAGATGGCGATGAATGCACATTCTAAATATACTTTCACAAGTTGTAGTATGTGAAAGTTCGTGGCCTATATGGTCACTACGTTATATGGGGAGAGTCTATATACGTAATTTAGTAAGTTAGGATCAAGTGATGATGAAAACTAAACCAGTGGCAACTACCCTATTAGTTGTCATGGCTATTATATTTTTAATTTCATATCCACAACGGCAAGATATGTTTTGGGCATTTATCATGCACGTATCTGGGGCCGCTATGATCGGTGGCTTGGCGGACTGGTATGCGGTAACGGCACTCTTTACGAAGCCTTTGGGTATTCCCTTTAAGACAGCCATCTTGCCGCGTAGCAAGGAGCGTCTTATTCAAATGGGGCGCACCATGCTCAGTGAAGAGTTGTTGCGCGTGCCGCAGATGTATTATGCCATAAAAAAAGAACGCGTTATGGTCCGTATCATCGAATACGGCATGAGCGATGTAGGGCAAGGCCAAATGCGCGATATTTTATATGGTGTAGGTAATCAGGTTTTGTCTCATATGGACATTGAGCCGATGCGTCAGGAAATCAATAAGGCTATTTACAAAGGTGTCACCAATTGGAAGGCGACACCGCTCGTTATCTTGTTTGGTCGCTGCATGTTAGAGCTCCAAACAGCAAGTGTTTTCTGGCTTTACTTTAACCGTACATGTCAACGTGTCATCGCATCTAATCAAGTATATCCGTACTTGTACCGCGTTATGCTAGACATTATGAAAACCTATACGAAGGACTCTTTCTTCCGTGAATTGGCTATTGCCTTTGGCGGTGATGGGCTTTCACCAGAACGATTGGTGGAAACGGTGCAGAAAAAGGCCGTTCAATTCCTCAAGGAAAATGAGTCCATTGATTCTGCGCTAGGTCGCTACGTATGGGGCCAAGCCATTCGTTTCTTCAATAATTTGGAAACTAATACAGAGTGGCAAGCATTTATCGAAGAGCACAAAGATCAATGGATTAAAATGGTTCTCGAAGAATGGGAAGGCAAGCTCATCGACGGCGATACTGTGGACTGGAAACGCCTCATGGATATCATTATCGGTCGCTTTAATGTGCTCGGTACGGAAATCTTGTTGAACCCAGATAAGCAAGCGCCCTTTGAACGGTTCTTCTTGCTTCGTAGTATTCCGTGGTTACAAAAATTGAACCCTCTTATCGATAAGGTGGTAGGGCAGGAACTATCTCGCTATTCACCTGAGGAAATCACCCAAATCGTACGCGGCAAGATGTACTATGACCTTCAAATGGTTCGTATTAACGGCTCACTCGTAGGGGCTGTTTTAGGTGGTATATTCTACGGTTTATACCTTTTGATAGAGGGGGTGCTCAAATGATTCAGTATTTGAAATCCCTCACCTTGCGGCAGCGCGCAAACGGTATTCTTGGTTTGACTGCTGTATTGTACTGTTTTGTTTTTATAGGTCAATTTTTCTATGGCTATGAAAGCTGGTATCAGCCGCTTTATTGGGCTGTACAGTCTGCGCTCATCGGCAGTGTAGCCGACTGGTTTGCCGTAACTGCTTTGTTCCGTAAGCCGCTCGGGTTCCCGTATCATACAGCGTTAATTCCTCGAAATAAGGATCGCCTTATCAACGGCGTTATCAAGCTCGTTGAGACAAAGATGCTTACCAAGGATCGTTGCAAGGTATTGTTAAATAATGTGGAATTTGTTCCATTGTTTGAAAAATTCTTGCTATCACCAGAAGGGCAACGGGCAGCGCGTCTCGTGATTCATCAAGGGTTGCATCTATTATGGAAATCTCAAACGAGCGAGGAATGGGCTCAATGGGGGGCAAAACGTATTCGCGGTTTACTAGAAAAACACTCCCTCGTACCTGTATTAAAACACGTATTGCTCGATTTATGTGAACATAATCGCTATGAAAGCATGGTTGTACAGGTATTGAACGTAATTCAAGAACGTATCAACCATCCAGCTATGGTGACATGGCTTACAGCGGTTGTAGCAGAAGAGGCCCATAAGAAAAAGAGAAAAGGCTTTTGGTCCGATTTCCTCATCTCCATGTCTGAAGCGACCGATGTGGTGAACTATCATGAGTTGGCACAGGCTATCGTTCAAGAGGCTTATGCTATGCTTGAAAACTGGAAACGACCAAATAGTCCTGAACGGACTGCATGGCTTCGCCAATGGGTAGATCCAATTCGCCATATTGAAGAAAACCGCGAGGTTTGTAATGCTCTCGATGAAGCGTGGGAACGTTGGATTCGTGAACAAGATTGGGAATCTGTCATTGAAAACCATTTATGCCCGTATGTAGAGGAATTGTTACTCGTAGGGGATGAAAATGGGGAAACACCAGCACAAGTTCTCGTGAATATTGCGCTTGAATTGTGGACCGTATATGGTCAATCCGAAGATTTGAGAAACCGTATAGAAGATACATTGCACAATATTGGCATCTATGTCCTCGAACAGGGCTACGATCTCATTGAAACCATCATACGCCAAGTGCTCGGCGGCCTTAGTACAGAGAAGTTTATTTACTTCATCGAATCTAAGGTGGAGGACGACCTCAGCTGGATTCGTATCAATGGTGCCATCGTTGGTGCTGTAGCGGGTCTTGTTGTATGGACCTTCCTGGAATACGTTTATATGCCGCTATGGCAACAATTCATAGGCTAAACCATTCAAGGTTAAATACTATAAACGCTACATAATACAAAAACGCTACATAATACAAAAAACGCTATATAATACAAAAAACGCTAGCAACGAGACGATGTCTCTGTGCTAGCGTTTTGTTATATGTATGTAAGCTTTAGCTTATTCTTCAATTCTATTGTATGGCAATCGAACTGTAAATGTAGTTTTTACTTGAGGTTCACTGGTGGCTGTTACTGTGCCGTGGTGCAAGTTAATAACTTTGTTTACAAAGTACAGGCCAAGGCCAATACCATGGTTGGATTTCTTGTTCCGAGATTGCTCTGTTTGATACATTCGATCCCAAATATGCTCGAGGTTTTCCGGCTCGATACCGATGCCGTTATCTGTTACGGTGATAATCAGTTCACCACCTGCAAGCTTAGCTGAAATGTCGATAGTGGAGTTCGTAAACTTGATAGCATTGTCAACTAAGTTTGTGATGGCACGACGTAAGGATACTTCATGAGCGACGATACGCATATTAGGTTGAATGGTGGATGTGATGGAAATCTTTTTTTCTGTATTTTCTGCACAGAGCCGTGTATAGTCATGTACCATGTTCGTTAACATTAACGACACATCTACAGGCACTAAGTTAAGGTCATGAGCATTTTCAAGGCGTGCTACATCGAGCAATTGGCTTACGAGGTTTGTCATAAACTTGGCTTGTTCCAAGATATGTGTCAGACCTTCACGTAAATCATCCTCCGTACGACCGTATTTTAAAGCAAACTCACTTTCCGCTTTAATAACCGCAATCGGTGTGCGCAATTCGTGGGATACGTCAGAACTAAATTGCTTCTCCCGATTGGAGGAGTCTTCAAGACCTGAAAGCATGCGGTTAAATGTGGTAGTAAGCTCGTATATTTCATCTCGTGCTGTACGGGATGAAATATCAATACGGCGACTTAAGTCGTTATTCTTACCGATAACCTTAGCTGTTTTCGTCAAGGTTCGGACCGGCTTGAGACCTTTCTTGATGAATAGATAACCGCCTAATGATGAAATTAACAAGAATATAACATCACCTAATAATAAACTATATAAAAGGTTTTCTGTTTTTTTAGAGGCCGTTTTTACCTTTGTAACGGCGCGCAAAATACCGCGATAATTTGGTTCGTTAACCGGTGTATCGTAGTAGTAGAAGGTATCATCGCCAACAGCGATTTCTCCAACCTGCCCCAAGGATAGGACTGTTTGATTAGGGAAGCCATCTGGTAGCGCACCTTTAATAATATAGCCGTCCTGGGTTGATACAAAGAAGAATGTGTTATCTTGGTACGGCTTAAATTTACGAATATCCGTAGCCATGATCATTGCTTGCTGCTGTAAGCGCTCGCGAACTTCTTTGTTATCGGATTCGTGCGTATATGCATAAATCCATGCGGATGCAACCATCAAAATGATAAGCAAAAAGATGGTATACCAAGACATGATTTTAAAAGTTAGGGGCAGCCGATTAAATAAATCGGTAGCTGCCCCAGACATGGTGTCTAGATCTCGGTGAGGATCATTAGTTTTCTGTTTTGAGGACATACCCTACTCCACGAACTGTTTGAATGAGTTTTACATTCTCATCAGTATCGATCTTTTTACGTAAATCTTTGATGTATACATCGATAAGATTAGAGTAGCTTTCATAATCGTATTCCCAAACGTGATCAAGAATTTGTTGACGGGATAATACGATGTTTTCGTTACTTGCTAAATAGTATAAGAGGTCGAATTCTTTTGCTGTCAATGTGATTGTTTCGCCGTCGCGTTTAACTGTACGTTGAGGCACATTGATAGTAAGAGGACCAACATGGATATCATTTTGTGCATGACGTGCGTTACGGCGAGCCAATGCATAGATACGAGCGGTTAACTCTTCAAGATCAAATGGTTTTACAAGGTAATCATCAGCACCGGTGTTGAGACCTGTAACTTTATCTTGTAAGGAATCTTTTGCAGTTAAAAGCAATACAGGTGTTGTATTGCCATCGTTACGCATTTGAGCAAGAGCACTAATACCATCGAGGATCGGCATCATGATATCCATAACGATAACGTCATAGCTGGATGTGTTTACATAATCAATCGCTTGTTGACCGTTGAAGCATGTATCAACCGTCATATTCTCTGCACGTAAATATTTGGCGGTAATGCCATTCAGCATTTCTTCGTCTTCTACAAGTAAAATTTTCATTCTCTGTTCTCCTTATGTATGAGTTAAAAATATAGCTCTCCAACTACATTAATATAGTCATTATATATATAAGCTTTCTTTTTGGTGAAAGCTACAACACCATATAAGGGTGACTATATATATAATATTATATAACTTATTTATCTATTATCATACCTTATACAACAGGAATGAGCAAAAGATGAATGTATATGCGAGTTTATAAGCGTCTTCTTCATGTTTTGAAAGCCAAAAGATGGGAAAAACTTGAAACTTAATGAATTCTGCTAATGAATGAAGATGAACTATATCGAAGATTGCCGTATGCGCATAGATAGACCTTATTTTACCGATTTTGGCGAGTGTGAAAGAAATCACTAAAAAAACTTGTGATAATAATTATCAGAGAGATAAATACCAATAATAGTCGTAGAAATTTAATGATTTTCGATGGTTAAATTCGAGGTAGTTTTGGTAGGAATTTAACGGATATTAATTATTATGAATGATTTCGATGTTGAATAAACACAGTATTTATAAGGCTAGTTGATGTCTTGTAAGAAATAAAAATATACAAAAATTTCGGAACCGAATTACTTTCGTAATATCCTTAACTTCTTGTATGAAATATTCATAAATCTATTTTAAATGTTCATAAGTAAACAAGAAAAATACTAAGTGAAATAAATTATCAGTTAGATTAATCAAAATTAATTATGCATAATAGGGTTTAGACATCACACCAAATGCTCTCTATAATTATATGTAAAGCTATAAGAAAAGTCGCATAAGTATGGGGCTTTTCTTGAAAGAAAAATGATTAGGTTATCAAAAATTTTTATAAGTTTTTGAAATGAGATAGTCTAACAAATTTTCTTATTAATAGGTAGTTATGAGGAGGTCATTATGGAACAGTTTGATGTTCTAGTAGTAGGTAGCGGTGGCGCTGGTCAACGCGCGGCTCTTGAAGTTGGTCGTCGCAAAGGCTTAAATGTAGCTCTTATTACTAAAATTTTCCCAACTCGCTCTGCAACAGCAATGGCGCAAGGCGGTGTAAATGCATGTTTGAATAACGTTGCAGCTGAAGATACAGTTGAAACTCATACTTTCGACACAGTAAAAGGTTCTGACTATCTTGGTGACCAAGATGCGATCGAATTCTTCTGCTCTCGTTGTCCAGAAGGCGTACTTGAAATGGACCACATGGGTGCTCCATTCTCTCGTACAGAGCAAAACAAAATTGCTCAACGTAACTTCGGTGGTCAATCTTATCCACGTACTTGCTACTCTGCGGATAAAACTGGTCACGTAATTTTGCACACTACTTATGAACAATGCTTGAAAGAAGGCGTACACTTCTTACAAGAATGGTACCTTTTAGATCTTGTTAAAGACGCAAACGGTCACGTTGGTGGCGCAGTTGTGTGGAACATGAAAGAAGGTCGCGTAGAACAAATTAAAGCAAAAGCAGTTATCTTGTCTACTGGTGGTGCAGGTCGTATTTTCTGGACTCGTACTACAAACCCATTCCTTTCCACAGGCGATGGTATGGCAGCAGCATTCCGCGCTGGTAATGCATTGAAAGATATGGAAATGATCCAATTCCATCCAACTGGTCTTGGTCGTACTGGTATCTTGATGTCTGAAGCAGTTCGTGGTGAAGGTGGTTACCTTCTTAACGCTGAAGGCGAACGTTTCATGAAAAAATATGCGCCTAATAAAATGGAATTAGCATCCCGTGACGTTGTAGCGAAAGCAATCGAAGATGAAATCGCTGCAGGTCGTGGTTTCGGTTCTGGTCTTAATGCATACGTAGTAGCTGACCTTCGTCACTTAGGTCCTGAAGTTATCATTGAAAAACTTCATGGTATCCGTGACTTGGCTATGACTTTCGAACATTGCGATCCATTAGTACAACCAGTACCTATTCGTCCTACATGTCACTATACAATGGGCGGTATCGACGTAGTTGATTACAAAACTTGTGCATGTGAATTGCCTGGTTTGTTCTCCTCCGGCGAAGCTTCTTGTATCTCCATCCACGGGGCTAACCGTTTAGGTGGTAACTCCTTGGCAGACGGCGTAGTATTCGGTAAAGTATCCGGTGCTGGCGCAGCTGACTATGCTGAAACACATGAACAACCTAACGTAGATGCAGAATTAGCTGCAGCTGCAAAAGCTTGGGAAGCTAAATTCACTGAAGTAACAACTCGTGAAGGCGGTCGTCCTGTAGTTGAAATCCGCGATGCATTGGCTGATGCAATGTGGAACAAAGTAGGTATCTTCCGTAATGAAGACGGTATTACTGAAGCATTAAAAGAAATCGATCAATTGATGGAAGATTACAAAACTTGTTATGTAGGTGACCCTGAACGTACTTACAACATGGCATTCGTTAACTATTGTGAAATCGGTTCCATGTTAACAGTAGCTAAAGCTATTGCTATGGGCGCTTTACACCGTCGTGAATCTCGTGGTGCTCATATCCGTGAAGACCATCCAAAACGTAATGATGAAAGATACTTAAAACACTCTTTGATCAAATTGGGTGCTAACGGCGAGTACGAATTGACTGAACGCGACGTAGTGTTCACTAAATACGAACCACAAGAAAGGAAGTACTAAGATGAGACAAATCACCTACCATATTCACCGTTACCAACAAGGTCGCGCGTTTGTACAGACTTTCAAATTTGACTATGAAGCTGACCGTACAATTCTTTGGGGCCTTCAAAAAATTAAAGATACTCAAGATCCAACTTTAACATTCTTGGCAGCTTGCCGTTCCGCAGTTTGCGGCGCTTGCTCCATTCGCGTAAATGGCGAAGCAATGCTTGGTTGCGAAGCTAAAATCGACGAATTAACAGAACGTTATGGTACTGATGAATTGACAATTGCACCTATCGGCAACTTCCGCGTTATCCGCGACTTAGTTGTTGACTGGGAAGCAAAAGTTGATCGTTTGAAAACAGTTGCTCCTTGGATCTTCCTTAAAGCAGAATTCAACGAAGGTGACAAAATCGTTCGCCAAACTCCAGCTGACTTCAAAAAATTCGTTGCTGGTACAGAATGTATCCTTTGTGGTTGCTGCGCATCTGAATGTAACAAATTGACTGCACGTCAAGATGACTTCTTAGAACCATATGTATTCACAAAAGCTAACCGTTTCGTATTGGATAGCCGTGATGATGCACCTATGGCTCACATTCAACCTGCATTCGACAACGGTCTTTGGAAATGCGTTCACTGCATGAACTGTATCTCCCGTTGTCCTAAACACTTAAAACCTGCTCAAGATATTTCCAACTTGCGTAAAGAAGCTACAAAAGCTGGTCTTACTAACAGCAAAGGCGTTCGCCATGCAGTTGCTTTCAAAGACGATCTCTACAAAACTGGTCGCTTGAAAGAAGTTTCTATGAGCTTGAAATCTGATGGTGTTGTTGATTCCGCTAAACAAGCATTCTATGCTTTACGTTTGTGGAAACACAGCAAAATCAATCCATTCGAACTTGTAGTACCTCAAAAACCTGTAAATGGTATTGATGGTGTTCGCAGACTTATGAAAGCAGCTGAGGAGGTAAGCAAATAATGAAATACGCATTTTTCCCAGGTTGCGTTCTTGAAAGCGCTGCCAAAGAAGACTACTTAGCAACAGTTGCTGTAGCTAAAAAATTAGGCATCGAGTTGGAAGAGCTTGACGGTTGGACTTGCTGCGGCGCGTCCCACGTTCAAGACATCGCTCCAGAAATTACACTTGCTACAAATGCTCGTAACATTGCATTGGCAGAAGAAAAAGGTTTGAACCTTTTAACTGTATGTAACACTTGTACTTTGATGCTTCGTGAAGCTAAAAACGAGCTTGATAAAAACGAAAAAGAAAAGAACGAAGTTAACAAAAAATTAGCTCAAATCGGTAAACAATACCGCGGTACAACTGATATCACTCATTTCTTATGGGTATTGATCCGCGATTACGGTTTGGATAAATTGAAAGCTAAAGTTGTTAAACCTTTAACTGGTTTACGTGTAGCTGAATACTATGGTTGCCATATTCTTCGTCCTCAAACTGAATTGGGCTTCGAAGATTATCAAATGCCTACATCCTTAGCAGATTTGATCTCTGCTATCGGTGCTACACCAATCGACTTCTCCCGTAAACTTGATTGCTGCGGTTTCCATGCTGTATACCCTGCACATGATTCCGTAATGCAAATGACTGGCTCCATCAACAAAGATGCAGCTACAGAAGGCGCGGATTGCGTAGTAACTCCTTGCCCACTTTGCCAAATGCAACTTGATATGTTCCAAAAAGAAGCAAAAGAAGTTGTTGGCGGTGGCAAAGATATGCCAATCTTGCACATGTCCCAATTAGTGGGTCTTGCTCTTGGCATTTCCCCTGAAGAAATGGGCATGCCTAAACGTCACTTAACTGATACTGCAGCAGTGACTAAATTCGTTGGTTAATTCGTTTGATTTAGACATGACCTCAGTTGGTCCTCGTATTGTCTTAAATCTAAACCTATTATCATAATTACCAGAAGAACCCCCTAGCTTAGGCTAGGGGGTTTTTCTTTTGTGGGTTAAAACCAAGGTAAGTTATTTGAGATTAACATGAAGAGTTTGCCGATAATACAGTGTTTATCTATATTGGTGAAGTGAATTCTCTTTGATATGAGATGATAATTGTAGTATAATAAATACATTAATTGTATACACTTAAATGAGTAATAGCTACTATGTTATTACTCATAAATTATTTAATATTATATATTTCGAGGAATATAACAATAGAAGGGTAAATTGTTATATTATATTTTTTTTGAAATATATGCCTGAGGGACACTAGTGTTGTAGAGTGTTATACACAGGGAGGCTATAATGAATGATATGTTATTAGAATATATTGATCGCATAATCGATGAAGAGAAAGACCATCGTGTTTTTCCTGTAGAGTTTAATGATAAAACCTATTATGTAAAACAAGATATCAGTAATCACCGCTCTAGTTGGATTAAACCAGCTCCTAGAGCTTCTTTTGATTATGAGTTTTATAAAATTTCCTTCGTAAATACTCAGTTGCCTGTAGCGCCAGTGATTGCTGGTTTTAGAGAGCATTATTTCGTTACAGAAGGGTCTGGTAAAACATTAACCTATTATAGTGAATTGCCAGCGCAACATCCTGATGATGATAGCTTACAAGATATGGTCACTCATATTTTCTATAGCTTTGGTAAAACATTGGGACAACTTCATGACTATGGTTTGTCCCATGGCCGTCCTGCCATGCGAGATATCACCTATGATCCAGATACTGATAAGGTTACTTTATTAGATTGGGAAAATGGTCGTCGTTGGCCGGAATTTACACCGCAAGGTTGGGATTTACTCATCTTTGTGCATAGCTATTTGCGTGAAGATAATCTACCGATTTCTTACCTATACGCTATGATGAATGGCTATAGTTCGGCTCGTACGGCGCGCGATACGGTGTTACATGTAAAAGAAATTTTACGTAAACATGAATATCTCTTTAAATTCTGTCGCTTATTAAACCCGCTACACTTTGTAGATACTGAAGCAGCTGTAAAAGCACATGACTTTATGCTAGCCTTGAAAACTGAATAGTATTTATCTATTGAGCACAGAACTTAATAATGGTTTATGGTACTTTATAGATTTTCATTGCCTTTTATGGGCTTATGTAGACCTTTACGGTTGTTAGTTATATTTGTATAGCTAATGACTTGTAAGGGTCTTTTTCTGTATTTATGACAAGTTTATAGCGTGTATGCTCCTATATTGTTTGTTAGATTTATATAAATACTGTAAGAAGTATAGATTTAAAGTTGTTGTTCTCTGACTTTCACAATGATTACCGCAATTACTTTAGAGGGGGTTGTCGAAGGAGGACCTCAGGAATATAAGAGGGTGAAAGGAGGTGATACGATGGCTAACATTAAACGCACTAAATTGGTGTTGCGTTTTAACATCGGCACCGAAGATGCGCCGAAGTACAAAGACGTAACCTATACACGTGTTGCAGAAGAAGCGTCCGACGATAATATAAAAACCGTTGGTAATGCGCTGGCAGCCTTGTATGACCACAGCTTGTCCGACGTGGTCCGCGTCAATGAAGTATCCTTAGGACATTAATTGAATCTTATCTATTCGTTTTTTAAGTGATCCAAACACATTCTTATTGCTAGTTTTTATATCCTCCCATAGTCGTAACAGGATATAAAGATTGCAAACCCTCACATTCCCATCCTTATTGATATGAATCGTAGATAGATATATTTAATCTAAGTGTAATTTGTGTAATTACAGAATTGCAGAGTTACAGAAATCATCCTATTCTATCTAAATTCGAGAACTTGTTTATGAAACGTGAAAGGAGGCGCCCACATGGCGGAAAAACGCGTTGTATATCTTACATTTTCTACGGTCGGTGGTAAAAGCACATCAGTCACAATTAGTGCTCCTCGTGCTGGAATTACTTTACAAGATGCTAAAACAGCGGCTAATGCGCTAGTAGCTAACAAAGTAATCCTTGGTTCTGGTGATGCAGAACTTGCTGCATTTACTACGGCTCGTGAAGTAACAACTCAAACTACTGAATTGCAATAATCGTATACAGTTAAATGGTAAAAAGGCTTTCACCTGTGGTGAGGGCCTTTTTATTATGGTAAAATATAAGGTATACCGAATAGGTATGGTAATGATGAAAATACTATGCCCAAAAATTTGTGCATAATGGACCCATATGGGGATTTAAAAGGGGTAAAACAGTGGAATATATTATTTCGTTCATGGAAACGTATGGCTATGCAGCCATGTTTATTGCAATGGTTTTGGAAAATGCTAACATTCCTATTCCTAGTGAAATCGTCTTAGGTTTTGCAGGATATCTGATTGCTCAGGGCGTATTTGATTTACATACGACTATGGTTGTAGGTATTTTAGCAGGCATTGTAGGCTCTATCGTATCCTACTGGATGGGTGAGTATGGCGGACGTCCACTCCTTTTGAAATACGGTAAATACATATTCTTTAATGAACATAAATTTGAGCTAGCTGAAAAGATGTTTAATAAATACGGTGGTGCCGCGGTGTTCTTTGGCCGTTTGTTGCCAGGTGTTCGTACATTTATTTCTTTCCCAGCTGGCATGGCTCGTTATCCAATGTGGCATTTTGTCATTTGGACTGTACTAGGCACGATTCCTTGGACAATCCTTCTTGTTTACCTGGGTAAAGTACTCGGTGAAAATTGGAAGGATCTTATCCAATACAATCATGAATTCTTGATTGTTATGATTGTTGTATTCGTTATTATAGCGGCTGTATTGGGCTTTAAATACTATCGTAATCGCCGATAAGGAGGCCCTTATGAAACTTTCACGATTAACGCCAGTCGTATTTATTGTATGGCTTGTTTTTTATCTGTTTGGCAATAATATGTTGCCTGTTACGGATCCTGTGGAATCCAACTATGCCTTAACTGCTAAGGAAATGGTTCTCTCCGGAGATTGGTTGTCGCCTCAAATTTACGGAACCTATTGGTACGATAAACCGATTATGATTTATTGGCTCATTGCTCTTGGATTTAAAATCTTTGGTATTGCCGATTGGGTGGTTCGTTTACCAAGTGCTATCTTTGGCGCTTTATCTGTAGCGACTATGTATCAATCGACGCGTACTATGAGCGGCAAGTGGGCCCTCGGCTTAATTGCGGCTGGTGTTCTTGGTACATCCCTCATGTTCTGGACCGTAGCCCATGGCGTTATTACGGACATGGTGCTACTTTATACGACGATCATGGTCATGATTTATTCCTATAAGGGAATGGTGGAACAGAAACCACATGCTATGATTGTGGCCTATATCTTTGCAGCCCTCGGGGTGCTCACAAAGGGGCCTGTAGCACTCGTTTTGCCGGGGATGATTTTACTCGTTTTTGCCGGTATCAATCGTTCTTGGTCGATGGTGAAAGCTATCTTTGATTGGCGTGGCATTCTTGCCTTTTGTGTAGTCTGCTTGCCGTGGTATGTGTATATGTACAGCGTTCACGGTCAAGATTTTATCAATGGCTTCTTAGGGCTTCACAATGTAACACGGGCCACACAATCTGAACATCCTGAAGATAATGTGTGGTGGTATTATATCGCCATCTTCCTAGGTGCTTCTTTGCCGTGGACTGGTGCTGTTATTTACGGTATGATTGATGGTTTTAAACAGCGTCATACAGCCTTTATCTATAACATGACTTGGGGTGTTGGGGTCGTTTTGTTCTACACCTTAATGGCTACAAAATATCCTTTATATACATTCGTGAGCTTAGTTCCCTTTAGTGCCATCGGCGCTATGGGCGTTATGAAGATTATACGTAAAGGTAAATCTAGAGCGGTTAAATGGGTCATTATGGGACCTACCTTACTCTTATGGATTGCTTATGTAGCGGGATCATTCTTCGCTCCATGGGGTTTCTATTTCTTGCTCTATGTTGTGGCGGCTGTAGCCGTAATCCTTTTATTCCACGCATGGTATACGAAAAAAGGGTATCGTCTTGTTAGTGTCATTGTCCTAGGTACGATGGTTATTTCTTCCATTGTTGTGGTAGAAGGGTTAGAACCATTTGTAAAACAGCGTAGTAATATCGATGTAGTACCTGTGGTAGACTCCTATGATGGGGATATCTATTACTACAACGGGTACAGTACATCCGCTGTATACTATACAGGTCATAAGATTATTAAAATCAACGGTGATGAAAGTCGCTGGGATGATCGAGATAAAATTAAAAAACGCAGTGCCGAGTGGTCAAAGAAATATCTTATGGAACAAGTTAACGAAGAGGAATTTAACAAGATAATCGCCTCTGGTAAACCTCTAATGCTCATCGTTCCAAAAGGTGAAATCAAGCACTTCCGTCAGTCTACTATCTATCCAAATGTATCTGAGTCTAGCGAAGCTGGTACAGCGGAAGTATATATACTAAATAAAAAGACACTGTTTTAAGTGAATCTTCACATACAATCTAACAATAAGTGAAAAACATTAAAGCTGAAAATAGTAAAGCTAGTAGCAGGTAGTATCCAATGGATACTACCTGCTTTTTTGTTATTGTCTTTAGACTGGTTCGCGACGTAGTCGCGAATCATTAAACCACCCGCTATGCGGGTGCGGCAACGAAAGTTATACAAAAAAATCACCTTGCTTAAGTATAATGTAGGTGTTCAAGCCGCATTATATGCAAAAGAAAGGTGATTTTATATGGCAACAAAGACACAGAGCCTTGCGCACACAAAATGGTTATGCAAATACCACATAGTATTTACACCTAAGTATAGACGTAAAGTTATATATAATCAATACAGAAATAGTTTACGTGAAATACTGAGACGTTTGTGTGAATATAAGGGCGTCAAGATTATAGAGGGGGAGCTTATGGCAGATCATGTGCATATGCTAGTATTAATCCCACCTAAAATATCAGTTTCATCTTTTATGGGATATCTAAAGGGTAAAAGTGCACTAATGATGTTCGATAAACACGCAAACTTAAAGTATAAATTTGGAAATAGACACTTTTGGTCCGAGGGATATTATGTAAGTACGGTAGGTTTAAATGAAGCTACCGTAAAAAAATATATACGTGAGCAAGAGTTACATGACCAGATGAAAGATAAACTTAGTGTAAAAGAATATGAGGACCCTTTTAAGGGTAGCAAGTAATACATATCCCCTTTAAGGGGAGCGTTACGAGTCAATGGCTATGCGGCTTGAACGTAGTGAAAGCCAGCGCCTTTAGACGCTGGCCTAGTACTACGGGCTTATAGCCCGTGAGCAAACCACCCGTTTTACGGGTGGTTCTGATTTAGTGATAGACTACTATATTTATTTGGATTTATTTGGTCTATATTGATGTATTTCGTACCTAAATAATAATACCTACAATATTACTGTGTTTTATTGACATAATTAATACATATTGATATAGTAGGGTATAAATAAGTTTAGAAGACAAGGTATTCTAGAACCAGACTTCATCTAGGTTTTAGAAAAGTGTGAAAAATGACATGTGTCAAAATCGCCCCTTGTTATGAGGTAGAAAGAGGGGAAGTTATGAAGAAGACATGGTATCTAATCATCGGAGTGGTTCTCTTGGTTATTGGCTGCATAGCCTATGGTTATCATGAATACCATAAACCAAAGACGGCACAAGAATTAAAGACTGTACGCGTAGCCTATTTACCAATTACTCATGCATTACCAGTATTTGCTACAAAAGAGCTGGAAACGGCAGATGGTCCTGTTCATGTAGAGCTTGTTAAATATGGGTCTTGGCCAGAGCTTATGGATGCGTTAAATACTGGTAAGGTAGATGCCGCAGCTGTTCTTGTTGAACTGGGTGTAAAGGCTCGTGAACAAGGCATTGATGTTCGTGCTGCTGCACTTGGTCATACAGAGGGTAATATTATCATCGTCAATAAGGATATTAACTCCGTTCAAGACTTAAAAGGCAAATCCTTTGCTATCCCTCATAAACAATCAACTCAAAAAGTTCTCGTGGATTGCATGCTTGAAGAAGCGGGTCTTTCTGAAAAAGATGTACAAATCGTAGAAATGAGCCCTCCAGAAATGCCATCTGCTCTATCGGTAGGTCAAATTGCTGGGTATAGTGTAGCCGAACCATTTGGCTCTCTAGCCCTTGAAATGGGAACTGGGAAGGTCTTCGAAGATCCTGACCATCTCTGGCATGATAATATTTGCTGTGCCCTCGTGTTTAATGGTCAATTCGTCGATGAACATCATGACTTGGCAAAAGCTTTCACAAAAGCCTATCTCGATGCAGGTAAATACCTAGATGAGCATCCAGAGTCCCAAAAAGAAATTGCCTTAAAATATTTAAAGTTTAAAGATCCTATTATTGAACGTTCCTTACAAGTGATTGGGTTTAAAGATTTAGCCCTTACAGAGGACCGTTATAATGCGCTTGTGCATCATATGACACATATTGATTTAATCAAAAACGTGCCGACCTATTCAGAGTTTGTAGATACATCATTGTTACCATAGGAGGGGGACCATGAAGAAATATACATATGTGCCAGGTTCGTTTATCGCAGCTTGGCTAATTTGGGAGTTGATCGTTCGCCTCGGCGGTTTTAATGAAGCGCTATTTCCAACGCCATATAAGGTATTACTCGGATTTGGAGAACTTATAGGCGACGGTGTTCTTTTTAAAGATATTGCAGATAGTTTAGTGCGTTTCTTTATCGGTTACATCATTTCCGTTGTGGCTGGCGTATTCTTCGGCCTTATCTTGGGGTGGTATAAGGGGATTTGGAACTACATCAATCCAATCGTTCAAGTCATTCGACCAATTTCTCCTGTGGCGTGGTTACCCTTTATCGTTCTCTTCTTCGGTATCGGCCAAGCACCAGCTATCGTTATCATCTTTATCGCAGCATTCTTCCCGGTGCTATTGTCCACCGTATCTGCTATTCAAAATATTGACCCTGTGTACATCAAGGTAGCACGCAACTTTGGTATTAAACAGCCAGAACTATTATTTAAAATCGTGTTGCCTGCCGTATTCCCTGGTATTGCATCGGGTCTTCACATCGCTCTCGGTACGGCGTGGATATTCCTTGTAACAGGGGAAATGGTAGGCTCCCAAACAGGCCTTGGCTTCCTCATTATCGATATGAGAAATAACTTGCGTAACGATCTCTTGATGGTAGCTATTTTGACCATCGGTTTCGTTGGGCTTTTACTCGATTGGGGCGTGTCCCTCATCGAAAAATGGATTTACAAACGTTGGGGTATTGAGAAATAGGAGGTGGCCTCATGGGTTACATTTCGGTGCGCAATGCACATAAGGAATTTATGAAAGATGGGGAACCACTCACCATTCTTGAAGATATTAATCTAGACATTGAAAAGGGCGAGTTTATTTGCCTCTTAGGCCCTTCTGGTTCCGGTAAAAGTACGCTGTTAAACGCTATAGCGGGCTTTGAGCTCGTTACATCTGGTTCCATTACTATCGACGGTGAAGAGGTGAAAGCGCCTCAACTCAGATATGTAACGGTATTCCAAAATTATGGCTTGTTGCCATGGCGTACGGTGGAAAGCAATATTGAGCTAGGCCTTGAAAGTAAAAAGGTGCCTAAAGAAGAGCGTCCTGCTATCATCGATAAATACGTTAAAATGGTAGGCCTTGACCACGCTCGTAATCGCTACCCAGCAGAGTTATCTGGGGGCATGCAACAACGTGTATCCATTGCCCGTGCACTAGCGGTAGATCCAGATATTATCTTTATGGACGAGCCGTTAGGCGCCCTTGATGCGTTAACACGCATCAATTTGCAAGACGAAATCTCTCGTATCTGCCGCGAAGAAGGCAAGACGGTTGTATTTGTTACCCACGATATTGAAGAAGCCGTAGTCCTTGCGGACCGCGTCGTAGTACTAGCGGCAAATCCAGGTCGTGTACAAACTATCATCCCTGTAAACATCATCGACCGAACAGACCGTACATCGCCGAACTTTGTTAATATACGTAACCATATCTTCGAACAATTCCAACTCGCAAAAGAAGACAAAATCGAGTTCTATATTTAGTTTTATATATCAGTTATATACATCTCAAAAGAAACACCCAAGAACTTTTCTGCTTGGGTGTTTTATAATAGACAAAACTCTAAAATAATGTATACTATAAGTAGCTGAAGGATTGTAAGAATTCACTGTTAGCACAAAAAAACTCCCTCAAGAACCGCGAAATACTTGAGGGAGTTTTTTATTGCTTATGGTCGTCTAAGCTAACGGGGTTAATCACCATGAAATTTCCTATCTAACCACTTGCAAATGAGATAGCTGGTCACATTTACCACGATAGGAACTAGAAGGATTATAAGAATATCTTTCACTGTTGCACCTCCTTTCTGTACCTGTTTCCCCAGAACGGAGTGGTGACATCTTGATTGTAGTACATATAACTATATATTTCTTATGCAATTCGTGTAATTATCATGTATAGTAGATATATATCGGTAATAACATATGAAATTTAAATTGGAGGCTGTATGTCTTTGTTTGAGTTAGAGAAGACCTTGTCTTTTGATGAATATATAGGGTCCTTTGATACAGAGCGCGTAGAGACGGTGCGCGGTTTTGTAGATTGGCTCGCCCAGTATTCGGGGAGTCTTGTCCATAATCCTTGGGGTGAGGTTAATCCTGATTTAGAGATTGTCACAAAGGGCTTTGATGCGGCCCGAGTGCGTCGAGATAATTTGGTCGCTTATTTATTGCCGCGCTTAGGTCGAGCTAAGGTTTTTGTGGTGGCTGAGGCTGTAGGCTATCAAGGGGGCCGCTTTACAGGTATTGCTATTACTTGTGAAAGAATGTTACTAGATAAGCATAAAACCATTCGTGCGAAGGATGTAACGCCTATTCGCTTAGAACGAACTAGTTCTCCTAGTAGTCATCTGTTGAAGGGAACACAGCAAAAGGACGGCTTTAACGAGCCTACTGATACTGTTGTTTGGAGTGCTATTATTGAAAAGGGTATCAATCCTTATGACACATTGTTGTGGAATATATTCCCTTTTCACCCGCATAAGGAAGGAAATCCACTGACGAATCGCACGCCTACGGATAAAGAGCAACAATTAGGTTGGGACTATACAAAACGCTTGTTAGATTTACATCTTGAGTTAGGTGGTGTAGAACCTCTTATGCTCGCCGTAGGTCAAAAGTCTGCTGATACGATGGCTAAATTTGGCCTGTCTGCTATTGGCTTGCGCCATCCTGCAAACGGAGGAGCTAATCTATATCGACAAGGATTTACTGAGGCGGTAGATACCTATTTAAAATAATAGGTGATTGAGATTATTAAAATAATAAGTAATTGAGATAGTTAAAATAATAAAAGATTGAGAGTGTTGGAGAGAAGTTTATGAAACGTTATTGTGATGCTTGCCGTCATTATTGTGATGAGGCGGCTATGTTTTGCCCTACCTGTGGGCAGTATACAGTGGCAACAGAGGTGGAGCGTATCGCACCAGAAGGCGATGTAATCTATCCTTTCGCCCATTACCAAATGAGTTATAAGGATACATTCCTCTATGTAATGGGGAAAAAGTTCATGGATACGGATGGGCGTGCCTCTCGTAGAGAGTTTTTCCAGTTTCTATTGTTGTGGCATATTGCTATTGTCGGCTTGCTAGCAGTATTTTATGGCTTAACCGCCATATTCCATACGGGGCCGTATCTAATCGGGTTGGCAGGTCTTATCGTTGCCATACTCAGCTTAGTATCCTTGATGCCTTTGGCTGCGTTATCTGTACGACGCCTCCATGATACAGGTAAAAGCAGTGCTACATTGTTGCTGTTTCTTATTCCCTTTGTAGGGCCTTTGATCTTATTAGGTTTGTTATGTGTAAAAGGACAGCCACAGGATAATCAATATGGCAGCGCATTGCAACATATCGTCATAGATAAGCGCTTGGCATCTATTATGAAGGTATCTCCTACGAGTAGTGCTTTAACTACACGTGTTCTAGTGGGATTACTTGTTATAGTAATCTGTGTGTTTGGCGCATCTTTACGTGCGATGGGCCCAGCTAATGAGGTATTCCCTGACGGATGGCTTACAAACTCTATCGTTGGTGAAGGCAGTGCGGAAGCAGCGCGAGCTTCTGTGCAAAATTATTTTGATGCCCTGAATAACAAGGATTATGATAAGGCTTTCACCTATATCATTAGCCAAGCTAGTACAAACCCGACAGAAAAACAAAAATGGCTAGCATCTATGAAACAAGCGCCAAAGGTGGATGTAGTATCCCTAGGTGTTACAAGGGTGAGTCGCACAGGGGATTTGAAGCGCATTGTCTTTGATGCAAGCCTACAAACCACAAGGGTTGGCGCCGGTGTTGTAGAATCAACGCCGATGAAGCGCTATATTTCTGTCATTGAAGAGAATGGTGTGTGGCGTATCGAAGGGTTTTACAAAACTATGCCAGATGATGATAAATAGAATATGATATATCTAAATAGCGTTAACATGGGGGCTACCCTCTTTTGTTAACGCTATTTTTATGTTACAATAGACATAGCGTATGAAAGCGAGGCTTTCATCAAAATCGATCGGATTATATTGTAAAGATCATTAGATTGGAACGAAGAGAACGTACCCGTCGCGGCTGACATGTCTAATGATGGCAATATACTCATTTGCTATGGCAAATGGTCACAACAGCACTAGGAACGGCAAAAATTGATAGCGCATTTTTGCGCCTATTTGACGAGACGCTAGTATTTTAGCGCCTTTTTCTTTGTGTGGCCTCCATAGCATAGATCAATTCAAGTGATAGGTGAGAAAAGAAACTATGTTAAATAAAATAATGAACAAAATTTTAGGAGGAACTGTGAATACAACAGATAATCAGGTTACTGCACAAGTGAAAGCAGAACCAACAGTAGCAAAACCTGCTACTCGTACAGCTGCGGCTGAAGGCGAACATAAACAGACTCGCCGCCGTACTAATACACGCCGCCCTGCTGGCGAGGGTCGTACTCGTCAACATGCAGCTGGTGAAGGTGAAGGCACAACACGCCAACGCCGTACAAATACTCGTACAAATGCAAATGGTGGTCGTACTAATACGCCACGCCGTACAAATACACGTCGCAATGCTGAGCAAGGTGAAGGTCAAGAACGTACAGAACGTAAACCTCGTCAAACTCGTGCACCACGTGGTGAACGTAGTGAAAATACGCGTAATACGCGCTCTAACAATGGTCGCAATAGTCAAAACCGTAACAACAACCGTCCAAATAATCGCTCCACAAACCGCAACAATCAAGAGGCTCCTGTGGAATTAGTAGGTCGTACACCAAATGGTGCTAATAAGGGTAAATTCCAAATCATCCCTCTTGGCGGTCTTGGTGAAATCGGTAAAAACATGACCATCTTCCAATATGAGGACGAAATCATCGTTCTCGACTCTGGTCTTGCGTTCCCTAGCGAAGATATGCTTGGCGTAGATATCGTTATTCCTGATATGAGCTATATCATCGAGAATAAGGATCGCGTGAAAGCTGTCGTAATTACCCATGGTCACGAGGACCATATTGGTTCCTTGGCATACCTTATGAAAGAAATTAACTGCCCAGTATATGCAACAAATCTCGTTTGTGGTTTGATTGAAGGCAAGTTTAAAGAACATAAGGTATCTCCGAAATGTCTTCGTACTATTGCTGCAGGCGATGAAGTTCAAATTGGTCAAGTGAAGGTTGGTTTTATCCAAACAAACCACTCCATCCCTGACTCCTGTGCTGTGTACTTCGATACGCCAATCGGCACTGTACTTCATACAGGTGACTTTAAAATCGACCAAACACCAGTTGATGGCCGTTTGATGGATATGCACAAATTTGCTGAGCTCGGTAATAAAGGTGTATTGGCCTTGATGTCCGACTCTACAAACGTTGAAAAACCAGGTACTACAGGTTCTGAAAGTTCCATAGGTCCTGCTATTAAACAAGCTGTTGGAGAAGCAAAGGGGCGCGTTGTGTTAGCTACATTTGCATCTAACGTATCTCGTATCCAACAAGCTATTGATGCGGCAGTTATGTTCAACCGTAAGGTTGTCGTTATGGGCCGCAGCATGGTAAATGTTACAGAAATCGCTCAAGAACGCGGTTACTTGAACATTCCACCAAATACAATTATCGACGTAGATGTAATGCACAACTACACAGATGACCAAATTATGATCTTAACAACTGGTTCTCAAGGTGAACCGATGGCAGGCTTGTCCCGTATGGCTACAAGCAACCACCGCACTGTAGAGTTGGCACCGAATGATACAGTTATTATCTCTGCTACACCAATTCCAGGTAACGAAGGTGCTGTAGGTAGAACTATCGATAACTTGCTCCGATTAGGTTGTCACGTTGTATATGGTAAAGATCGTGGTATCCACGTATCTGGTCATGCGAGCCAAGAAGAGCTTAAAACAATGCTTAACCTTGTTCGCCCAGAATACTTCATTCCAGTTCATGGTGAGTACCGCATGTTGCGCCGTCATGGTGAACTTGGCGTTGCTATGGGCGTAGATCCTAAGAAAGTCCTTATCGGCGACAATGGTCAAATCTTTGAATTTGATAAAGATGGTGGCCGTAAAGGTGGCCGTGTACAAGCTGGCGCTATCTTCGTAGATGGCCTTGGCGTTGGCGATGTAGGTAACATCGTTATCCGTGACCGTCAACAATTGGCACAAGAAGGCATGGTTATCGTTGTAATGGCGATGGATAAGGCTTCTGGTACAATCGTAGCTGGTCCAGACCTCGTATCTCGTGGCTTCGTATACGTACGCGATGCAGAAGAACTTATGATTGCTGCAGAACACCGCGTAGACCAAGTTCTTGAAGAATGCGAAATGCAACGCATCAAAGATTGGACTACTATTAAGCAAAACGTACGCGACGCGTTGGGTAAATTCTTCTACGATAAAACTCGCCGCCGTCCTATGATCTTGCCGATTATTCAAGACGTATAATCACATATAATAAACAAAAGTACCGCACCCTATGGTGTGGTACTTTTAACATTTTAAAAAGGACCTATGGAATCTACTATAAATAGCGGTGTCATCGCATTTGTCTACTATATAGGGTATTTGAAGTTACCTTTTTAAACTGTTATAATTAAAAGATACCAATTAATCTATCTTCTTTTATTTAGAATGGAGATTTATGAAACAAACAAATACAAGAGCGATGGTAGAAACAGGATTTGTTAGTGCTATAGGTGTCATCCTTAGTGCTGTTAGTGTGTATTTACCAGCTTTCGCTTTTTTATCATTTTTTGTTACACCTGCAGCCATTGGCATAATTGGAACAAAATGGGGTCGCAAGTATAGTATATCGGCAGCTGTTGTTACTACTTTCTTAGCGGTAGTTTTGTTTGGACCATGGAATGGTATACCTGTTGGCTTATTTGCTGCGGTAGGTGTAGGGGTAGGAGAAGGAAATCGTCTTTCTTTAGGGACGATTAAGCGACTACTACTCCCTAGTATTGCTATGTTTGTTGCTGTATTAGTAACTTTAATGGCACAAGTATATGTATCTGGTATTACTCTATCAATGATAGATACACAGATGACTGAGCAAGCCCGTATGATTGCTGATCAAGCATTACAGACGAATCCTAATATCACACAGGAACAAGCTGATTTATTTGTGAAAAATATAGATAAGCTTGCTACTGGTTTGAAAGATGCGTTTTTTGTGGCTGTAGCTATAGCGGCAGTTTCATATAGTTATATAACTATTCAGATATCTATATGGCTAGGTAAGCGATTACGTATCTCCATACCTCGATTTTTACCAATTGAAGAATGGAGGATGCCTGTCTGGAGTGCAGGGCTATACGCTTTAGGTATTATTGGTATATATGGTACGCCGCATATCAATATGGACTCTTCCTGGGTCATAGCCATTAGTACTAATGTATTACTCCTTGGTAGCTCTATGTGTTCTATTCATGGTTTTGCAGCTTTAGCAGATTTGATGAGTAGTTACCGCATGAGTAATAAATTGAAGTGGATACTGCTAGGTGTGTATGCCTTTTTCTTTGGACAAGCATTAGCTATATTTGGTGTCATAGATATGTTTTTAGATTTACGGACACGTTACAAAGCGCGTCAATAGTAATAGAAAGGAGGCCGTTATGAAATCCTTTCAACGGAAATGGGAAGGTTTAGAAATTACCATTATTACCGTTATCGTATTATTGTTATTATTGTTGGCCTATCTAAATTGGGCCATTGCAATTCTAGCTTTAATTATCGTGGTAGCGGCGTATTTGGTTAACTATAACACCATTCATAACCGGCGTCGTTTAGCAAGGGAACAGTTTGGGGCGATGATGAAAAACGTCACACAAGCTTCGAACTTTGCCTTACAAAACTTGCCAATGGGGATTGCTCTTGTTAATAAACAAGGTACCCTCGTATGGAATAATAGTGTCTTTGCAGACTGGGTTAAGGTAGACTGGAATAAACTTCAAAAAATGTCTGCTCTTATGCCTGGCTTCCGTATTGATAAAATCTGGGGAAAATCTGGATTTATGACGGAACAGTATGGAGATAAGTATTTCCAAATTATTTACAAATTCATTGATCCTCGTGATGCACGACCAGATATTCATAGTGAAGATGAATTGGCAGAGCATGCAGTAATGGCTCTTTACTTTAAGAATATTACAGACTTAGAAAAGGCCCGTATTAAAGCCGAAGAAAATCAGCCTGTGTGGGGCATGATTCAAATCGATAATCTCGAAGAATTGACAAAAGGTCTTAGTGACCGCGAGTATACTAGCGTTTGGACAGATATTAATAACATTATTATGGATGAAATTGATAGACAAGAAGGCTTCATTCGTAACTTCCAAGATGATATGTATACCTTTGCTATTTCTCGTGGTGCACTTCATGCGATGGAGGAAGATGGGTTTAAAATCCTTGAGAGAATCCGTAAATTGCCTTCACCCCGTCAAGTGCCTGCAACGATTTCTATCGGGATTAGCGAGAACGTAGGCTCTGTAAAAGAGGTTTCTAGTCGTGCTCGCGCCGCCTTAGATATTGCATTAGGTCGCGGTGGTGACCAAGTGTGTATTATGGATGGTGAAAGTACCCGATTCTTTGGGGGCAATACAGCTGGTGTTGAGAAGAATACCCGTGTTCGTGCTCGTGTTGTATCGCAAGCTTTACATGAGCTTATGCTTGATTCCGATAAAATCCTTGTGATGGGTCATAAGCGTGAAGACTATGATGCGTTAGGTGGCATTGTCGGTGTTGTAGCTATTGCGCGTACCTTGGGTAAAGAATTACGCATCGTACTTTCAAAGGAAACGAGCGCCATTGATAAAATGGTGACTGTTCTGAAAGAGGATGAGTTCTGGACAGAACATATTATTACTCCTGAAGCGGCAAAAGCTTGGGTAGATGCTAATACGCTCACCATTGTATGTGATACACATCGCCAAGAAATGGTCGCAGCTCAAGAGGCTCTTGAAATTTCTGAACGACGCATCGTTATCGATCATCATCGTCGTGCAGCGGACTTCGTAGAAAACCCATTGCTTACATACTTGGAACCAACTGCATCATCTACATCTGAGCTTGTTACAGAGCTTGTACAATACGCAGGTGGTGGTGTAAAACTTTCAAAAGCAGAAGCTACAGGCATTTATGCGGGTATCGTGCTTGATACGAAGAACTTTGTGCAACAAACTGGGGCACGTACCTTTGAAGCGGCCGCATTCTTACGCCGTGCAGGGGCAGATATTGAACGTGTTAAACAATTATTTATTGAAACCTTCGATTCTGTTCAATTGCGTGCTAAAATGGTATTTGAAGCCAATCGAACTGAAGGAATTGCTATTTCTGTAGCTCCTGAAGGTTTGAAGGATATGATGGCATTAGCTGCACAAAGTGCAGACATGCTCATCAGTAATGAAGATATTGAAGCAGCCTTTGTACTGTATTCCTTGAATGACGGCGGTATCGGCGTTAGTGCTCGATCCAAAGGCAAGGTAAATGTACAGGTTGTAATGGAAGCCTTGGGTGGCGGTGGTCACAGAACCGTGGCTGGTGCCCAATTACAAGGTATGACGATAGAGGAAGCGAAGAAGGCTATCTTAGACCATGCTCTTGAAGCCCTTCATTCCGCAGAGAAAGAGGAGGAAGAACAATGAAAGTAGTATTGTTAGAAGACGTTAAAAAAGTTGGTAAAAAAGGCGAAATCGTTGAAGTTAGCGATGCATATGGCCGTAATGTATTAATCAAAAAAGGTCTTGGCCTTGAAGGTACAGCAACTAACGTAAATAATGCGAAACAAAAGCAAGAATCCATCGCTCACAATAAAGCTGTTGCCAATGACGAGGCTAAAATCTTGGCAGCTCAATTGGCTAAGGTTGAAGTAACTGTAAAAGTTCGCATGGGTGAAGAAGGCCGTGTATTTGGTTCCGTTACTGCAAAAGATATTTCCGACGCAGCTAAAGCGCAATACAAAGTAGATATCGATAAAAAGAAAATCGAAATTAAAGAACCATTGAAAACATTAGGCGTACATGACGTACTCGTTCGTGTTCATCCTGAAATTACAAGTACTATCAAGGTTAACGTAGTAGCTGAATAATAGTGTTCACCATGCTCTTTGAGTATGGTGAATTCTTTTATCCATAGTGGTTTTGTAAAGGGGATTATCATGGATGTACGCATTCCACCGCATAATCTAGATGCGGAAAAAGCCGTTTTGGGGGCTTTATTAACGAATGGATCCAACTCGGGCGCTGTTGTTGATACAGTGACGAGTATTCTAAAATCTGAAGACTTTTACCGCGATGCGCATCGTATTATTTATGATGCCATCTTAGAAATTGTGCATGCTAACAAGACGGCAGACTTCATTACTGTAGGTGAAGAGTTAGACCGTCGCAAGCGACTCGATGCGGTAGGTGGTCTTGCTTATATTACATCTCTCGCCAATGAATCTGTGTCCTACAATGTAGAGGAACATGCGAAGATCATTAGCGAAAAAGCTCAGTTGCGCCGCCTTATCGATGCAGGGAACAAAATCGTAGGTATGACGTATGCTGGTGAAGATGAACCAACGGCTATTCTCAATAAGGCTGAGCAAATGGTACTAGATGTAAGTGGTCAAACACAGTCTGAATCAACCTTTGCGCCTATTGGTGAGGTAGTATTATCCAATCTAGATAAGCTAAATGCATTGCAACAGCATGATGGTGCTATTACAGGCGTTCCAACAGGCTTTAAGGATGTAGACCATGTATTTAATGGTCTACAAAAATCTGACCTCATCCTCGTAGCAGCCCGTCCTGCGATGGGGAAAACGGCTTTCACCTTGAATATTGCTCAAAACGTAACGATGTTGTACGACAAGACGGTAGCGTTCTTCTCCTTAGAAATGGGTAAGGAACAGCTCGTTGGTCGTATTCTATCCTCCGTGGCAGGTGTGAGTTCTGAAAAATTGCGCCGTGCGAACATGGACCCTACTGACTGGGAAAAGGTTATCGCCGCTGCGGACCGCATGAGCAAATCCAAGCTCTTTATTGATGATACGCCGGGCCTTACCGTACAAGATATGCGCTCTAAATTGCGCCGTCTTAAGGTGGAACATGGTCTCGATCTCGTTATCGTCGACTATATTCAGTTGATGCAAGGCCGTAACTCCGGCAAGGGTAGTGAGAACCGTCAACAAGAGGTATCTGAAATCTCTCGTAACCTCAAATTGATCGCTCGTGAGTTCAATGTGCCGCTCATCGCCTTGTCTCAGTTGTCTCGTAGTGTTGAAAGCAGACCAGATAAACGGCCTGTACTTTCTGACCTTCGTGAATCTGGTTCTCTTGAACAAGATGCGGATATCGTTATCTTCTTGTACCGCGATAAATATTACGATGAAAACTCCGAAAAAGGGGACAACGCAGAAGTCCTCATTCGTAAGCACCGTAATGGCTCCGTCGGTACCGTGGAACTCCAATTCATTGGGGAATTAACACAATTTAGAGACGTGGAATTCCGAGATATGGGGCCGGAACAATAATGAAAACTATCGTGGGTGTGCCTATATTGATGGGGCCCGACTTTATTTCGACAACTTAGTTACAAAAAAGCACCACCTATCTCGTGGCTCCAAACGACGCGTAAGTCGCCCCTCAATAGGTGGTGCTCTTTTTGTATTACATTACCGAAAATAAGTCCCATCAATATAGTGGCACTCAATAATTTTCATTGTATTGTTGGGAGAGGAGTATGTGATGGATAGAGGCATGGAGTTTTTTGTATTTTACTTTTATTGTGTGGCTTTTGGGCTAATACTTAGTGGATTGTATTTAATTATCAGACGATTTGTATTGCGTCGCAATGGAACTCCAGTAACGATTGTGTCTATACTTCCACGAGTTATAAATGAAATACCATTTGTAGCTCGTGGTATGGATAAATATATTTACGGTTATGATATTAAGTATATCTTGAATGGTGAGATTCATACTGCTGAAAGTGTAGAGTTTTATATTTCTTTTGGGCCAATCGGTGGACCTGTAGTTTTATTTAGTCCGACAGGTGTGCTTGCAAAAAATGGAGAAGTAAGTATAGATAATGTAAGGGTAACTATTGTGTATGGCCTTGCTTCAATTGCATTAGGGATATGGGTATTTTTGAGGATGTTGGATTTTGTTTGAGAGAAATAAATAGCTATATTTAATTATGTGTTAAATATATGGGCATCTAATATTAGATTATATATCTAGTGTTAGGTGCTTTTTATTTTCTATAAATTTATCTTTATAATAACAAACATATGTTTGAAAATACTCCGTATTTTTGTTATACTAATCATAGAAATTATTCTTCTTGTAATTCTTATAAACTTCAGGTATTTAGCGGTTTAAGGAGGTGTTTGTATGGGTTCAGCTGATACGGATCGGATGTATATGTGCATTGATTTGAAGAGTTTTTACGCGTCTGTGGAGTGCGCCGATTTGGGGCTGGATCCGTTTACAACGCCTTTGGTGGTGGCCGATGGGTCTCGTGGCAAAGGGGCTATTACATTGGCCATTTCACCGGCCTTAAAAAAGTTAGGTGTTAAGAATCGCAGTCGTCTTTTTGAGATTCCTCCGCACATTGAGTATTTGACGGTGAAGCCTCATATGAAGCGGTATATGCAGGCGTCTGCTGAGATTTACGGGACTTTACTCAAGTATGTGGCACCTGAGGATGTACATGTATACTCTATCGACGAGTATTTTATCGATATTACGCCTTACTTACCGCTCTACAAGAAAATGCCTCGAGAGCTGGCGCAGATGCTACTTGACGCGGTGCTAGAGGCGACTAAGATTTATGCCACTGTTGGGATCGGCACAAATTTATTCCTCGCCAAGGTTGCCCTCGATATTCTCGCAAAACATGCGCCTGATTTTATAGGGTATCTTGATGAAAGCCTCTTTAAAGAGAAAATTTGGTATCATCAGCCCTTGACCGACATTTGGCAGATTGGTAAGGGCATAGCCAACCGCTTACATAAATATGGAGCGTATGATTTGCATGGTATCACCATGGTTCCAGAGGCTAAGCTATATAAGGAGTTTGGCGTTAACGCCGAGCTCATCATTGATCATGCTTGGGGCCGTGAGCCGTGTACGATTGCAGATATTCATGCGTATCGTCCTATTAAGCATTCTATCTCGCATAGCCAGATTTTGTTGCGTAACTATACCTATGAAGAGGCGCACGTGCCTATGCGGGAAATGGTGGAGTCCTTGGTGCTAGAGCTTTTACAAATCAAAGGGGTTACGAACCATATTCATGTTCATATTGGCTATGCAGATGAAATGGTGCGCTCTACTGGAGGTTCTAAAAAGCTTAAACAGTACACTGATTCATTGCAAGCATTAACGACGGCAGTAATTAAATTATATGAACAACATTGCCATAAAAATGAACTTATACGGCGTATAGGCGTAAGCTTTGAGGATTTAGTCAATCGCTCTGCTATACCTCAGGAGGTAGATTTATTCAGCTCTCTTGCGACGGAGGAAGAGGAAAAGGAGCGGCAAGTACATGAGGCGATGTTATCTATCAAGGAACAGTTCGGCAAAAACTCTATTCTACGTGCCTCTAGCTTGCAAGATGAAGGGACAATGCGCTTTAGAAATACCTTGGTAGGTGGCCATAATGGGGAATAAACTAATGAAACATCGTATGTCTCGTTTACAACGGGCGAAACAATTTATGCCCTTTGCGGCATTAAAGGGATTTGAAGTATTACTGGCAGCGGTGGCACGGCCTAAAGAGAATCGTGTAGAGCTATCGGAGGATCAAATAGAGGAATTAAACCGTACTATACAATCCTTGGTGGAAGGGGATTTTGTACGAGTGCTTTATTATACAGGTCATTGCTATACGGAATTAGTAGGGACTATCGAGGCGATAGGTAAACCTGCACATAGTCTATCTATTGAGGGCGTAGCCATTGCTTTTAAAGATATAAAGGAAATTAATCTTTTTGAATAAGAACCCTTTTGAATAAGAACCTTTGAAGAGTTGATAATAATAACACTAATGTAATTGGTAAAGTAATCAAATAAAGAAACTCAGTAAAGTAAATTGTAAAGTGAAGAAATATAGATTTGGCCTATGCTCATGTATGATGAGTATAGGCTATTTTACTATTGTTTATTATCATAGATATTTTGATAATTCTTCTTGACATACACCATATCTTCTATTAAAATAAACGTATGAACAGGTATTCATATAAATAAAATATCTGATGAAAAATGTTTAGGAACATATATAACAAAATATGAAACAAGATATGTCTAATAAGTATTAGAAAAATATTACCTATTAACTTACAATACAGGATAGAAGCTTTCACTATTATCAAAGGAGATATCATGGAAGAAACATTGTTATTGAAGAATTTGAACTGTCCGAACTGCGCAGCAAAAATTGAAGATCGTATCCGTAAAATGGATGTGGTAGAGACTGCCAATTTCACACTTGCTACACATCAATTAAAATTAACCGGCTCTTGGGAAGACCGTGAAGCTCTTAAACGTGACATTCAAGACATTTGTGATGCCATCGAAGAGGGCGTAACCGTAGCAGATTATGAACGTAAATCTAAAGCGGCTGTGGATGACCATGGTCATGATCACGACCACGGCAGTGAGGCAGTAACAATTGCAGTTATCATAGCAGGCCTATTGTTTATGGCTTACGAAGCATTGACTACAGTTGTTCCGTCCATCAGCTTGCCAGAGTCTATCGAAACTCCAATTTACTATATTGCCTATATTCTTCTTGCGTTCCCAGTATTGCGCATCGCAGGTCGTAATATCCTAAAAGGTGAAGTATTTGATGAAAACTTCTTGATGTCTATCGCTACATTGGGTGCTATTGCTATCGATGCATTGCCTGAAGCCGTAGGCGTTATCTTGTTTTACCGTATTGGTGAGTTCTTCGAAGAAAAAGCAACAGATCGTAGTCGTACAGAAATCATGAACGCTGTTGATATGCGTCCTCAAGAGGTGCGCGTTGTAGATACAGACTGCGGTGGTGAAATCGTAGTTATGGCTCCTGAAAAGGTTGAAGTAGGCTGGACTATCGAAGTTCGTCCTGGCGATTTAATCCCTCTAGATGGTACAGTTCTTGAAGGTGAAACTCGCGTTAACACAGCGCCTGTAACAGGTGAGCCTGTTCCTGTTCGCGCCGTACCTGGTACTCAACTTATGTCTGGTTGCATCAATGAATCTGGTCGCATTACGATGCGTGTAGATAAGGTTCTTGAAGAATCCATGGTTACTAAAATTCTTGATGCCGTGGAAAATGCAGCATCTTCTAAACCTAAAATCGACCGTTTCATTACGCGTTTTGCTCGCGTGTACACTCCAATCGTTGTATTCCTTGCTCTTGCTGTTGCAATTATCCCATCCCTTATTACAGGTGAATGGCATAAATGGATCTACACAGCCTTAACATTCCTCGTTATTTCTTGCCCATGTGCATTGGTGCTTAGCGTGCCACTCGCGTTCTTCTCCGGTATCGGCAATGCGTCTAAACACGGTATCTTGTTAAAAGGTGGTAGAGTTATCGAGGCGTTGGCTAATGTGAAAGCAGTAGCTCTTGATAAAACTGGTACTATCACATCTGGTGAGTTTAAAGTTCACAGCGTAGAAACTGTAGGCTCTCATGTAAGTTCCAGTCAATTGTTATCCATGGCGGCAGCTATCGAAGCCGTTTCTACACATCCAATCGCAACAAGCATCGTGTCTGAAGCAAAAGATCAAGGCCTTACAGTGGAACCTTCTGATTTCGTTCAAGAGTTAGCTGGTGAAGGTATGGTGGGTATGACTGATGGTCAACAAGTACTTATTGGTAACCGCCGCCTTATGGAACGCTATAATGTGCAAGGCTATCCAACAGAGGTTGCTGAATATGGCACAGAAGTTCTTGTGGCAGAAGGTAATACATACTTAGGTCGTATCATCATCGCCGATGAAGCTCGCCCAGACTCTGCTGAAGCGATTGCTAATCTTAATGGTCAAGATATTAAAACTGTTATGCTTACAGGTGATGCTGAAGCAAGTGCAAATTACATCGCTAAAGAAACTGGTGTAAGTGCTGTTCGCGCTCAGTTGTTGCCACAAGATAAATTGTCCGTAGTACAAGATATTCGCTCTGAATATGGTCCAACCATGTTCGTAGGGGACGGCATCAACGATGCTCCAGTGCTTGCTGGTGCTGATGTTGGTGGTGCGATGGGTAGCGGTGCTGATGCGGCTATCGAAGCAGCAGATGTTGTGTTCATGCGTTCATCTTTGACTGCTATTGCACACGTTCTTGACTTGTCCAAAGCGACATTACGTGTAGCATGGCAAAACGTAGTGTTCGCTATTGCTGTTAAAATCCTCATCATGGCACTTGGCCTTATGGGCTACGCATCCATGTGGTGGGCAGTATTTGGTGATACTGGCGTATCCATCCTTTGTATCTTGAACTCTATTCGTATCTTGCGCCGCAATTAGGTGAAAGCAGAGTTTATAGCTCTGTAGAGGAACGAAATAAATTACATTATCCTGATCTGAATGATTAGGGCTGATATAAATAACCTCTAGGTTAGTAATTGGCTAACTTAGAGGTTATTTTATTGTGTGAATTAAACATTTACGATACTTTTATTAGATGATGAATTGTAAAATATATCGTGACATACATTTGTACATCATAAATAGACATAAAACTGTATATGTATGTTCTAGATACACAAAACTTTCACAATTGAATTGAATAATAGCTATAAAATAGTATATAATTTATTAGATGATTACTATAAGTTCGTTGGAAGGAGGGATAGCATGATTACGGTGTATAAACACATAGAAGAAGAGTTAATTTCCGATAGCACTGTATCAGATGCCACAAAAGGTTCTTGGGTAAATTTGGTGAACCCAGACCCCGATGAGTTATCCCTTATCAATATTTTGACGGAAATCCCAACGGACGTTTTAAAGACTGCTCTCGATATGGAAGAACGTTCTCACGTGGAGTTAGAGGATAACTACATCTTTATCGTTATCAATATTCCGGTTATCCGCGGTAACGATATGTATGATACAGTACCGCTTGGTATTTTCTTGACGCCAGACTTCTTCATTACTATCTGCTTAGAAGAGTCTGAAGTGTTGTATCCATTTATTTCTAATCAGATTTCTACGTTCTATACATATAAAAAAACGCGGTTCTTATTCCAAATCTTGTATCGCACAGCAACTATGTTCTTGCGCTACTTGCAACAAATCAACCGTCGTACAGACGACATTGAAGTCCAATTGCGTCATACTACAAAGAATAAAGACTTCTTCCAATTGTTGGAATTACAGAAATCCATGACATACTTTACCTCTGCATTGCGCACGAATGGTACCGTTATGGAACGACTATTGCGCTTGCGTGGTCATAGTTCCTATAAACATCTTCTCAAGATGTACGAAGAGGATGAGGACTTACTAGAGGACGTTATTATCGAGAATAAACAGGCCATCGAGATGGTTGAAATGTACTCCAATATCTTGATGAACATGATGAACGCCTTCACATCCATTATTTCTAACAACCTTAACTTGGTTATGAAAATGTTGGCGACCCTTACTATTGCTATGGCGGTGCCAACAATCGTATTTAGCTTGTGGGGAACAAACGTGCCATTGCCATTCCAAGAGGATCCAGAGGGATTCTATGAGGTTATAGGTGTTGCATTAGTATTCTCTATTATTGCTATCATTGGTATGTGGAAAAAAGATTTATTCTAATTTATGATAATTAGTGAATACTTAATTTAATAGTAAATAGTTGAAATATTAATTTAATAACAAATACACATGAAAAAGCTGGCTTTGAGCCAGCTTTTTTACTTGCTTAACTATTACGTTATTGCTTATTATTGGGCCAATCTGATATAATAATACCGTTATGGAGAGGTGTCCGAGTGGTTTAAGGAGCTGGTCTTGAAAACCAGTGACTCCGCAAGGGGCCGTGGGTTCGAATCCCACCCTCTCCGCCACAATTTAGAAAGCCCTTTAGGTTATGATATGTACCCCCTTTACTGGACAACCAGTAAAGGGGGTATTTTAATGAGATATAGTTATGAATTTAAAAGAAAAGCAATTGAATTATTCTATCAAGGTTTAAGGGAAGTAGCTATTGTAGCGGGTATTAACTCTGGACAACTGTATCAATGGGTTCATAAATACAAAATTTGGGGATACAATGGTCTTATAAATAAACCTAAAGGTCGAATCAAGATCCTACAGTAGTTAGCAAGGTTATTTAAGGTAATTAAAATGAAAAAGCTTTTTTTTAATCTAGAAGTAATTGATGGTTATCCTCCAGTATCTATGGAAAGCATTTGGGCAGAAGTGACTGAAGAAGGCTATCTTAAAATAAATAATATTCCTTTTTATAGCAAAGAAATCTCTTTAGGTGATATTGTTAGTGTAATACAAAAGGAAGAAGATTATTTATTATATGATAAAACTATAATTCATAGTAAAAATAGTACATTGCGGATTGTTTTCTTTAATGAAAACCAGAAATTTAAAGATAAAATATTAACTAAACTAATAGAACTTGGATGTGAGTATGAAGCATTTAATGTAAATTTCTATGCAATAAACATACCAATTCAAGTAGATATAGAAGAAATATATCTTTTCTTAGATGAGTTTGTGGAAACTGACGATTTAGATTATGACACAGGGTATTTGGCACAATAATTTATGCAAGCTATATCTTGCATAATATCGTAATATCTAGAAAATTCTAGCATTGTTTACGTAATAGAAATTTTAAGACGATGTGAAGGCAGACATCTATTACAGGAGATCCAATATGAAAAAAAACTGATTATTTTTGGTTTAAAGAATGTCCTATATGTGATGGACAAGGAAGATTAATTATTAAAAAAAACATTAACTTTAATAAGTTATTTTTCTGTTGCGATGAATGTATGAGTTGCTGGGAAAATGAGGATGACTTAACTCAACAAAGAAAAAAATTTATGGAATATTCTATCAAGTCAAAGATAGTGAATGCTTCAGAGGCCGATATTAGTAATTTTCATTGGGAAAAATATAAACTACATAAGTGTTCTGATACATTCATCTGATTTTATTAACTGTAGCAAGCGTAAGTTGGGTCGAGACCCAACAAAATATTAAGGTCGTCTGAAATAACCTTCAGACGACCTTTCTTATGATTTTTATCAAAAAAATACTGACAAAGGTATGCCTGGGAAAATAGTCGGTTAGCTATCACAAATGAAAACAGTACGTGCTACCGCTTTGCCTACGACGTACTCGACCGCCTTAAAACCTACCACGGCACGACCTATTACTACGACTGCACCGGCAACCTGATCCACCGCGAACTGGCCGACGGCGAAAGTCGCCAACAAACCCACTACTTCCACTGCGACCAAATCGGCATCCCGAGAGAGATGATTGATAAGGACGGTAAGCTGGTTTGGCTCAGGGATTATTACGGTTGGGGAAAACTAAAGAGCGAAACCAAAGTAACAGATAGCGCATACGAGCCCTTCCGCCTGCAGAACCAATATGTCGACCGTAAGACGGGGCTGCATTACAACCTGATGCGTTATTACGAGCCAGAGGCCGGGCGGTTTGTGAATCAGGATCCTATTAAATATTTAGGAGGTACAAATTTTTATACTTATGCATTTAGTATCGTAAATTGGGTAGATTTTCTAGGATTAAATCCCTTTAGAGTGTTTTGCAAAGTTACAATAATTGTTTAACAAAGCAAATAAAAAAATAATAAATCTGATAAACGTGATCGAGAATATCAACTAGCGAAAAGGTTTTGTGATACTCCAGTATCACCTCAAGCGTCTATATGCGCAACTCTAAGTGCGCAAATTAATCATGCCAAAAGATGTATCGAGTTATAACTAATTGGGACAGAAAAATGTAACCCTGGAGACATACAATCAAAATAAATGGTTGTTAAAATAGGCTAGATGCTTTAAAAGAAAAAGCAAAATCTGAATATACTAAATAAATTCTTTATGAGGCTAAATTATGAATAATTCCTTGAAAAATCTTTTTTTTAAATATCGGGATTTCCCTAGTTTTTTGAATCATAGTCCTATAACCTCCGTACATGACTTAGGATCTATGGGAGAAACATTATTAAATTTAGCAGTTAATTCCCAATCTAAAAAAGATGTTATTCTATTAATAGAAAATGGAGCAAATGTCAATCAACAAGGTGAATTAAATTTCACTCCTATTCAAAATGCTTGTCTTCATGGAAATCTTGATATTATTGAAATTCTTTTAAAAAATGGAGCTAAAACAAATATAAAAAATGAGTTTGGATATGATGCAAAACATTATACATCTGAAGAATATCACGATAAAAAGAAATCTAAAGAAATTAGAAACCTAATGGGATATTACAAATAATAAGTTACATATTTAATAGAAACCTGATAAAACATTAAGGCCGTCTGAAAAACGAAGAAGTTTCAGACGGCTTCGAAGAGGAAACCGGATTTGTTTGGGACGGCAGTTACCTCTTGCAGAAAGTTCAGCCGGATGGTAGATATACCTATATCTACACCGATTCCTATAGCTATAACCCTTGGCACAGGTACACAACCGGACCAACATGGTAATAAATACTCTTTAAAGAATGCACATAAGAAGGAGAAATTATGTATTTAGATCAAGTAAATTATGAATTAAACAAAAAAATCAATGAGTTTGTATGTAACTCAAATGATGCTACTACGCCGGAGGAAAGTATTGATATTCTGAATCAAGCATGGGAACTTTTACCTAAACCAGCCACTCAGTTCGTTGAGCCTACTTCGGCAATCGCCTGTGGTGTTTCAGAAAATTATAAAAAATTAGGTGATTATCAAAAAGCCCTTGAGTGGATGTTAATTGCACTTGAGGCACGAAAAGATGAACCTGCAGCAGGTGTGTTTATATGGACAGGAATCGTTTATTACGAATTGGGTGATATGGAAAATGCCTATAAATATTTTGACCTAACTTATAATGAGCTACGTTACACACCTTTCTCTATGGAAGACAAAAAATATTGGCAATTTTATAAGCAGCGTAAAGAAGAACAAAATCCTAAGAAAAAAACCAAAAAGTAAGATTCGATATTTTCAGATGACCTATTTGGTACCGTACTTAACCGCCGCTACGCCTACGACCCGTTCGGCATACCGAGAGAGATGACTGACATCCACGGCAACCTCTTGTGGTTCGGCGAATACATCGCATGGAAAAATCACTATAAATGTAAAAGTTATCTAGCATAATGGAGATAAATATGCCCTTCTTGAAAATTCCTTATAGAGATTATCCTAAAAAAGGATTGTTCAAAAAACTTTATCGAGAAAACATCTATAAAATAGAGGAATTTAAAGATGAATTTAAGTATTACGAATATACCCCAATAGAGAAAATTATTATTGATGAACATAATTTAGTACCATTTATCTTTTTTTCACCAGAAGGAATAAATTATTTAATGCCTAAAATTATTGATAGCATCAGTAATAGTATTAGAAATGATGATATTCCAGTAAATATAGAAGAATTTATTATAAATATACCTACCGCAGAAAACATCACTCATGCTTTAAATCTCTTAAAAAAAGATGAGCTTATAATTCTTAAAAAGTATTTAGAAAAAATATTATTTGGGGGTCCATCAAATTTGATACAGCAAATAGGTGAACATTATTTATTCAGAAGTATTGAATATCTCGAAAAGTTAATAAGTAATTCCTAAATCTACTTATTATTTTGTTAATCGAATACATAAGCCAAGGTTTCTAGAAAAGTAGCCGTAGCCCGCATGAAACCTCCAATCCCGATATAGGGTGTGCGCAGTACTGCATTACCTACACAAGCACAATCGATTTTTAAATTTTGGTATTAAGGAAAGAATGATGAACAAAATCCGTCTCTTTACTATATTAGTATTTCTTTGTTTTACTTCAGCTTTTGCAAAAGATTTTTTAGACAAAAAGGAGAGCAATATGTTAGTCAGTTCAAAAAATATGGCGCTTGATCTTGCTGAAACATACATAAAAAACGTATATGGAAATACCGTTTCAATAAATCAAAAACCATATCGTATTATTGAAGAGAAAGATGTCTGGATCATTAATGGAGCCCCTCCAAAAGCACTAGGTGGTAATTTCCATATAGTTATTTCTAAAAAAGATGGGAGAGTAGAAGAAATAACCCATTCAAAATAGCAAGCCGTAGCCCGTACGAAACCTCCAATCCCGACGTAGAGCATTGTGGTACGCACGAAGGCGGTTTCGCCTGTCTAAACCACATCAGCGAAGACTACGAAAACTGCCAACAAACCCACTACTTCCACTTCCACTGAGACCAAATCGGCATCCCGCGCGATATGACCGATAAGGATGGCAATTTGTTGTAGTTCGGCAACTACACCGGCTGGGAAAATCACTATAAATGTAAAAGTTATCTAACATATTGGTAATCAAAAAGGTAAAGGTGTAGGAAATGACAGTGTCAGACATGATTTTTGAAATTGCCGTATAGAATATTGGAAATATAGAGCCAGAAAAGAGTTAAGACGTAGAGACCTAAAAGCAGGTAAGTCTTATTAGTTTAATAAGGAGTATTTATGTTAAACAAATTTGTTTTAGAGCAGTTAATTGCTTTCTTTCAAAAAAATCCAGTCGCTCAAGGAAAGCCAACAACTGATGATGAGGTCCTCAATGTAGAGAAATCACTTAATATCAAGTTAGATGACGATTTTAAAGAATTTACAATGAGATTTGGGGGGGGTGTCATTAGGGATGCTCAAATATATGGAATACATAATTCCGAATTTCTTGGGGAAGATACAATTATTGATTTAAATAAAGAATTTTCCGATTATCTTAAAGATGGTCAAAGTAATTTAATAATTGGCACCGATGGATGGGGAAATCCTATTTATATTTCCCCATCTAAAACGGTAATGATTTACAATCATGATACTGATGAATTGCTAACTTTAGCAGCTAATTTTTCAGATTATTTAGAGAAAATTCTTAAAAAACAAATTTAGTAAACTATTTAAACTCAAACTATTTCAGACGGTCTCGATACCTCTTTGAGGTAGTCTGAAAAGCAGTCAAGAAGTTTCAGGTAGCCTCGAAGAGGACACTGAATTCGTTTGCGGTGGCAACCTGTTGTGGTACGGCGAATATATCGCCTGGGGGCGTCTGAAAGAGAAAACCCAGCTAACGGATAGCGCATACCAGACCTTCCGCCTGCAAAACCAGTATTGCGATCGTGAAACGAGGTTGCACTACAACTTCTTCAGGTATTATGAGCCTGATGCGGGACGGTTTGTGAATCAGGATCCGATTGGGTTGGATGGCTGTGATAACCTTTATTGGTTTGCACCGAATGTATCTATTTGATTAGATCCTTAGGGTTTAAATTGTAATAGCCGAAAGAAAAATCCTAGGTTTAGGAAAAGGAGGAAAACCATGTATTTATCTGATATTAATCCTGAGTTAAATAGTGAAATTAATAATATTATATGTGAGTCGAGACAAGCTAAAACTCTTCAGGAAAGGATTAATGAGTTAATGAGGGCTTGGGATTTAATTCCAAAACCTGCTACTCAATTCGTAACCCCAACTAGTGGGCTATGTTCTGAAATTTCTGGCAGATTTAAAGAGTTAAAGGATTATTCTAAGGCACTTGAATGGATAAATATTGCATTAGAGGCGCGAAAAACAGTTCCTGATGGCAGTACATTTCTATGGGCAGGTATTATCTATTACGAACTAGGTGATATGGAAAATGCCTATAAATATTTTGACCTAACTTATAATGAGCTACGTTACATACCTTTCTCTATGGAAGACAAAAAATATTGGCAATTTTATAAGCAACGTAAAGAAGAAATAAATCCTAAGAAAAAAAATAAAAAGTAAGATTCGATATTTTCAGACGACCTTTTTTGTATCGTACTTAACCGCCGCTACGCCTACGACCCGTTCGGCATACTGAGAGAGATGACCGACATCCACGGCAATCTGTTATGGTGCGGCGAATATACCACATGAGGTCGTCTGAAAAAGGACGGGCGGGTTTAAAAGGATGCGCATCAGCCGTTCAGATTGCAAAACCAATACTTTGATAAAGAAACCGGGCTGCATTACAACCTGATGAGATATTACGAGCCTGAGGCCGGGCAGTTTGTGAATCAGGATCCGATTGGGCTTTCAGGTGGAGACAATCTGTATCTCCAGTAGGAATACCATACTCTATGAGAGTCTTACCTCCTGGTTCTAATCTAAAGCCTTATACCATATATAGGGTACTGAAATCAATTGATAATGTAGCTGCAAGTAAAATTATGTCGTTGTTCGGAGAGATTGGATTAGGGACACAGTATGAATTACCAAAATCTGTTAAATCATATAGAATCTGGGCATCTGGAAGAGGTGAAAATAGGAAAATGTTAAAAATTAATGAATTAAATTCATATCTTAAAAGTAAAGGAGTACCAGAAGATAGTTACTCAATCAATGAAGTAAATGATGAATCATTATGTATTGTTGAAGAAAATAAAAAATGGCATATATTCTATTCTGAAAGAGGATTGAGAACCGAAGAATATTGTTGCCAAGATGAACATTTGGCAATTCTATATTTTATAAATCGCTTATCAAAAATGTTAAAATTTTCATTTGAATGAAAAAAGCAAACTGTAGTCTGTATGAAACTTTTAATTATGGTATCCAAATTTCTCTCTTGTTGGTCATACCGCAAACTACGGCTACAACGCCCAATGGCTGCCCGAAACCATTACCGACGCCTACAATACGACAGTTACGAACACCTGCTAGTACCCCAGGAACTGCTCTATTATCTAAACCAAGAATACCTTTGAAAGATATACAACCAGACCCTATAGATTGGTGGTAATAAAAATGATATCAAATGACATTCAAGAATTACTTAAAAATATTACAAAGTCTCTAATTAAAATCGAAACAAAAGAGTTAGATGCTTTAATTTCTAGACAGTTAACCCATATAGATAATATTGATTTTCACAGATACGAAATATCCCATAGGAAAATTGAAAGTCTCAAATTTTCTTTCTGTTCATTTCGTGGTGCGTTCATAAGCTATAGTTCCTTTACTAATTGTAATTTTATTAATTGTTCTTTTATTACGGCAATAGTTTGTAATACAAAATTTACTAATTGTACATTTATTAATTGTGTATTCAGATCAATGCATATACAAGATCATTTAATATCTAACTGCTCTTTTCAAAACTGTCATATAGAAGATAATATATTTTCTACAAATAAAACATAATTTATGACAATGTTGAATAAGGCATTCGGGCCGCCTTTTAGGTGGAAAAATTCCCATGTCTTATTGAATTACAGAAAGAAACTTTTAAAAATGGCAAGAAAAAAACAGAAATGGCAGGTAGGCGATTATTTTGGCATTCCCATAGAAGATGATTTTTAGCTGTTGGACAGATTCTTGGAAGATATGATTGGATAGGTGTAGCCTGCTTAATTACCAAAATGAAAATTTCCTCAAAAAACCTTCCTTTATATGAAGATATAAAAATAGATAAAAACGATGTTATTGCTGCTATGTTTATTACTGAAGAATCGTTAGATAAAGGATTCTGGCCAATTATTCAACAAGGTATAGTAAATAAAAATATACTGAAACAATATTTTCCTAATATTGATTTAATTGAACAAGGAAATATTATTGGTATTAATACCGAAGGTTCAGCTATTATTGATGATTTTATTAAAGCTTATTTTAGTCTAGCACCTTGGGATGACTGGCATGACCCCGAATACCTTGATAAACTTCTTATTTCTCCCGACAAAAAACCTGAGAATCTCATCTATAAGAACAAATGATCTATTCCAACTCAAAGCTTATCCTGAAAGTAAAATGCTTCGTACTCTTTGAAAAGCCTTTTGAATGCCTCACGAATATATGAATAGCAATTGATGTTTGGTCTAGATATGATGTGCTAAATGGTATAGATAAATATATACAACGCATAACAGTTTGTTTTTTGTATCCTGATATAACTGATTTAAATAATAATGAAATAGATGATTTTCAAGAGCTATTTTTGAATTTATTACTTGATATTAAAGATGGTTTATGTAACCAAAATGGAACCTCATGACTAATATTGCTCAATTTAAAATGAAATCAGGAACAACTATTATTGAAGGTAAAGCTGCACCTCAAGGTTTGGGGTTGCCTGGTGGATAAACACAAAAATATATTAATGTCTTAGAAAGGTTAATAAGACAATGAATCAGGAGCAATTTATAAAAAAGATTAATATAGTTTTAGTCGAAATTGATAAAATGATTAATAATTGTGATGAATATAGTTATACAAATAAACAGCAGTTGGTTTCTATAAAAAATGAACTATATGACATGATTAATTATCTAAATTCAGAAAGTATTTTTCAACAAAAAAAGGGAAAGAATTTTTATTATCTCGGATAGTAATTGATTCTTGGCCATTTAATAATGAAGTTGGTAAACTCCTTGTAGAATTAGAAGAAGATTTCAATTCTTTGACAAGAGAAAATATAAAAATGTCTAAGTTAAAAATTTTGAATGAAACTCCTTTAGACTTTCAAGAAAAAAATTTTTTTGACGAATGGGAAGTCAGTTACCTTGATTTGATGGAAGTAAATCAAGGTTCTCCCTTAGTTGGAAGTCTATCCATTAACGGTCAAGTTATTATTAAAGAACAGGGGTTTGGAGGGCCTTTGTTGTATTTCAATAGAAAAATATATATTCCAGTTTTTATTAGACGATTTTGCGTTGTTGGATTTAGGCTTGCAACATTAAATTTAGATAATTTATCAATTGGGTATATTGGGGGGATCGAAGACTTGGTTTATCTGAAAGAGATAAAAGATAATAGAATTTATTTCTATACAGATATATATAAAAGCACAGAAAAGAATTTAACTTTATATGAACAAATATAACTTAAGGATATGCTATAAACATCATAACCAAAGGACTTCCATATTAATTAAATTTGAAGAATTTATTCAAAAGTATTGGATAAGTATAACAAAGCTCAAACAGATAGATACATGAGTAAGTAATTGACTAGAATTGGTGGTAAGGTTTTTGGAAAATACGGATCACCTAGTAAATGTGCATAGAAACTGATTGATAATAAAAACTTATAAAAGGAAAACTAAAATGAGTATTTTAAGTAATTATATAATTCAAGATTTAATCCAGAATGTATCTAAAGGAGTTACAGAGTCATTTAAATTTGTATTAGAAAGATATAATTCTAATGAAGTTTTTGCCTATACATTATTTATTGATGACTATTGTTCATATCTGGGGTGGGCTGCTAACACTATTTCTCACTACGAAATAGAAAAAGTAAACTACCCAAAAGAAGACCAGCCTTTTATTAAATGGTATTACCCTCAATTTGCAATAGGACTTGGAGAGGTTCCTGAGAAAATAGATAGTATATTCAATAATGAGATTCAAAATATTCTTAATGATGGAAATACATTAATATCTGAAGATAATTTTGAGCAATATCAGGCGGAAGTATATGATTCAATTATAGAAGGATTTAAAAAAGCGATAGAAAATATAGATAAGAAAAAAACAAATAATGTCATATTTTTTGTTTCTATTGTAGATAGTGATAATACTGAAATTATGGAAAATTATTCTGCTGAACAACTAAATTCATATGATAAATTCCTTACGTTCAAAAATAGATTTCAAAGCAAGCGGTAGCCCGTTCCTTGTATAATACTAGAGAGAACCCTTTATCGTTTTGGTAACGGGTTCTTTTTTAGTTTGAAAAACTCTTTCTATTTATAGTATGATAGCTTTATATGTTATTTTTCTGTAGAAAGGAGCTCGTATGAATCGACTTAGTTTCTCACGAACTCAGATTTTAATTCTTGTCAGCGTGTGGCTAACATTTTTGATTAGTTTTGTTATGCGCTTATCTTGGGCGTCCTTGATGCCTATTGTTAATGAAGCGTTGAGTTTTACTCCTCAAATGGGTACGGCCTATTTATCCGCCTTTTATATGGGCTATGCTATCATGGTTCTACCAGGTGGTATCTTAGCGGATCGCATTGGTTATCGTTACACCATTTTGGTAAGCTTACTTGCCATGGCAGTTATTACGGCATTGATGAGTACTATCGATAATTACACCTATGGATGGGTATTACGTTTCTTATTAGGTATTGTATCTGGTCCGGTACAAGCATCTTGTTTAAGTGCTATTGGGGATTACTTTGGGCCTAATCAACGTGGTGCGGCCGTGGGTATCTTCATGTCCTGTACATCCCTTGGATTGACTACTGTAAACCTTTATGCACCATATGTGGCAACTAATTATGGTTGGCAAAATGCATTTCTTTTAACAGCAGTATTACCAATCCTTGTTTTCATTCTTAGCTACTTTACGGTTCGTAAGCCAAGTGCTGAGATTTTAGCTCAACGAGAAGCAGAGGTGAGTGCTGCATCTGCTCATATAGGGGAAAAGACTTCTTTAAAGGAAAACTTGTTACATGTTTTGAAGAATCGCAATATTTGTTGTCTTGCCTTTGCAGGCTTCTTTGCTACCGGTGCTACCTGGGCGGTGGCGCAATGGTCAAACTTGTACATGGTTAAACAGCTCGGCGTTAATGCCATCTATGCAGGTCATGTAATGTCTGCCTTTGGTTTAGCCGCGCTTATTGCGAAACCGACTATCGGTATTTTGTCCGATATATTACCGATTAAGAAGAACCATTTGGTGGCGCTTGTTATGTTCTTATTTGCACCAGCATTGATCCTCTTTGCGAGCACCACAAATCCAGATATGCTCTTTATAACAGGTCCAATTCTTGGTATTGGTGCTTTCATGCATAGTGCTTTAACAAATGCTCTCGTAATTCAATCCGCAGCACCTCATTTACGCGGTACAACTGCAGGCTTTGTAAACTTGTTTAATCAGATTGGCGTTATGTTGGCACCTATGATTTTAGGTAGCATGTTAACAGCTACAGGCAGTTATCAATCTGCATTGATGACCCTTGCCATTGCACCAGTTATCGGTGCTATTGCATTGTTCTTTGTACGTCTTAAATAATGTGAAAGCATCATACAATAGGTTCCTCTGATTGTATGGAAACAAACAAAATATGAAACAAAAGAGACTGAATTAGATCTCCTAATGAACTGCACCCCAAAAATTGGACACAATTTTTGGAGGTGCAATTCAAAATAGGGGACAGTTCAGTCTCTTTTTATACGTTACGAGTAACTATATTTTTTGATTATGGTTTTTGCGGTGCATGATAATCAGGTTGAGGCCTCCAATCACTCATAGGTGTATTTGGATCGGGCATGTCCTGATTTTGAATGTCGAGAATCCAATCACTAGGTCGAGGCCCTTGAGGCGGTGGTGGTGGAACGGGTCCATATATACCTAATTTAGAAGGAAATAACCGTGGTTGATTAGATGTATAAGGAGATTCTAATTGGTTTAGCGGTTTATAGATACCTTCTGGTGGCTGAACTCCAAATAATGGCCTACCTTCTGTTGGAGCCGGTGTACTTAATGGTTTATATGGACGAGGTGGTACGTATGGGTTCTTAGATGTATAGGTAATACGCTCTAATTCCAATGCATTATGTAAAATAAATTGACCTATTTCAGCTACAGGAGAACCCTTTGTAGCGACGTGGGTACCTGTAGATAGAACAGAACGTTGATTGTTAGCAGTTCCTATAGGTGCGCCATTTACTTGGTAGAATTTCGCCGGTGCTACATGCCAATCCATGAGGTAAATATCTTTAGATGTGTTACCACGATGGTATGTATAATTAGTTGAATAATCAGCAATAATATTCTGCTTTTTATAGAGACTAATTGTACGAGCGTGAAGCGTACTATATGTAGGACCTGACTGCGCTAGACTAAGTGTACTTAAGTCGATATACACAGTCTCCGAAGGGCTATTATAAGCAACTTGGTATTGAGTAGGCTTGTTCTCTAATTCATATTGTGAAATCGCACTAGCTGATTGTAATGTTGCTAATGCTAGTATTAAAAAGGGATATAGTTTTCTCATCTTTGACCTCTCTTATGTGGAATTAGTATACCATAGTCAAACATGTAATTCTATAAAAAATGCATATAAAAATCCATAGTATGTATATTGTATATAATTGTCATTTTGTTATATGATTAATGCATAGTACAGGAGGTCTAGATATGGAAATTATCTGTTTTGGCGATAGCATCACCCGCGGTTATGATGTGCCTTATGGCCAAGGTTGGGTTGAAATTTGTGATGCATCTATAGAGGGTGTACATTTTACAAATTATGGTGAAGACGGCTGCTCCGTTCAGGGCATGATTTATAACATTGAAAAATGGCTACCTACAGCTGTAGCTGATTCAACGCGTCATATCTTCTTAATGTGTGGTACTAATGATATTTTGCAAGGTCGAGATAGCACATATGTGTTCAAGACCTTGGTGAAAGCTATTGAACTAGCGAGCACAAAGGGGAAGGTTATTATTGGTTTAGAAACACAAATCGATAGTGATATGGATGGACTCGACATTGTGGTGCGAGAGGTCAATGAACAACTGAAAGCCTATGCTAGAGAGCATGATTTGAAGGTTATAGACTTTTATACAACATTATACGAAGCGGATCAAATCGGCCAAATTGTCTTTGCTGGTGAAGTACATCCTAATGCACGAGGCTATCGTTTGATGGCTTATAAAGCGTTAGAAGTATTTACAAGATTATCGTAAAAAATAAATCTAAGAATTCAATTGGTAAGATGCATAAAAAGAATTCAATTGGTAAGATGCATAAAAAAGCCCCGAATGAGATATGATATGTACCCCCTTTACTGGACAACCAGTAAAGGGGGTATTTTCATGAGATATAGTTATGAATTTAAAAGAAAAGCAATTGAATTATTCTATCAAGGTGAATGGCCCAAGACACCTAAAGGTGTGAGGACAGATACATTTCATAGACAAATAAGGGACTGGGTTAAATTAGAACGACTTCATGGTTCAGATATTAATAAATGTCGAGGGACTAATAAGTATTGGTCTCCAAAAGAAAAATTTGAGTTAGTATGCCAAGTTCTTTCAGGTCAAGGTTTAAGATCAGTAGCTATTGTAGCGGGTATTAATTCTGGACAACTGTATCAATGGGTTCATAAATACAAAACTTTGGGATACAATGGTCTTATTAATAAACCTAAAGGACGACCACCAAAGGATTGCAAAATGAAAGTACCTAAGACTATCTCACCTCGAGAGCTCAAAGAGAGTGAATATGAGGAACTCATTCGCTTACGAGCTGAAATTGCTTATATTAAAGCTGAAAATGAAGTCATAAAAAAAGAGATTGCCTTGAGAGAAGAAAAGGAAGCTGCGCGTCTCAAGGCGAAAAAGCAGCGATTATCAAAACGCTCCGCCAACAAGGCTATCAACTAAAGCATCTTTTGAAAGCTATGCCAATGTCCAAATCTACCTATTATTTTGAAATTACTAAAGTAGATCTTGTAGATAAAAGAAATACAGAGCTAAAAGATGAAATTCAAAAGATTTTTACAGAACATAAAGGTCGGTATGGTGTACGCCGTGTATACCAAGAACTTCTTAATCGAGGTTTTGTAGTTAATCATAAACGAGTGCAAAGACTTATGCATAGCATGGGACTCGCAGGAAAGCGACCGAAGGAAAAGTATCACTCTTACAAAGGAAAAGTCGGTAAAGTAGCAGAAAATATCGTCAATAGAGATTTTAGTACAACTGCACCATTACAAAAATGGACTACTGATGTATCTCAATTTAATTTCTCGTGGGGAAAATGCTATTTATCGCCTATTTTAGATATGAATACGAATGAGATTATTGCTTATGACTTAGCATTAAGGCCTAACTTAGAACAGATTTCTCGTATGTTAGAGAAAGCCTTTAAGAAGTTTACTAATCTTTCGGGATTAATCTTCCACTCTGATCAAGGCTGGCAATACCAACATAACTATTTTAGACAAGCACTTAAAGAACATGGCATTATTCAGTCTATGTCTAGAAAAGGAAATTGTTATGATAACTCTGTGATGGAAACCTTTTTTGGTAGATTGAAAACAGAAATATATTATGGTTTTGAAACAGAATATTCATCATTTAATGCTTTTGCAGTAGCAATAGAAGAATACATTAACTATTACAACAACAAAAGGATCCAGAAAAAAACAAAATGGATGCCTCCTGTAAAATACAGGGAAGCATCCATGTGTTTAGGCTAGTAAATAATATGTGTCCAGGAAAATGGGTACATATCAATATCTCATTCGGGGCTTTGGTGATTTATATAGTCTTTAGGTGTGAAGGCTTGTAGCTTTCACCATTATAGTTAATTCGTAACGAATTATAGTTAGAATTAGCGAGTACGTGCGTTAGATACGCGAGCGGATTGTGCAATTGCGTATGCAGTACCTTTAACTAAATCGTAAGTATCAGCAGTGTTGCCAGATACTGTTACAGCTGCTACAGTGTCGTCAGTTACTGCGAACAATGCAGTTGCGTAAGGGTGTTGTGCACCATTTGGAACTGTTACAGCACCAGATTTAACAACGATGTAACGGTTGCCGTTGTTGAATACGTCGTAATGAGCAGCTTGTTTTACCCCATCATAGCTTTCATTGTAAGCGAACAATGCAGCTACTTCACCGCCTACTACTTGACCAGTTTGTTGCATGGAACGCAATTTAGCAGCTGCTACAGCTGTTGGTTGAGTCATGTTAACAGTGATACGCAAGGAGTTGTTGTTTACAACTGCTTCAGTGATTACGTTTGTAGAGAATACATTTGCAACGCCGTCGCCAGCACGGTTGTAGGAGCTAGCAGTTTTCACTTGGTAGCCGTTAGTGTATGCAGGCAAGTCGTAAGTGTAAGATTTGCCGTTCAACAACAAGTCGAATGCGTTTAATTGGTTAGTTTTATAACGGGAAACATATGCACTGCCGTTACCATTAGCTGTTACGGAAGTTACAGTTTCTTGGTATACAGGTTGGCTGTTAGTAGCGATAGGGTCCATGATTTGAAGACCTACAGCTGTTGTTTCAGGTGCTACGAAGATTGGATCGCCTAATTCTTTAGATACAGGCATTTGTTGAGCCATGTCACCTGCTGTGTAAGGTACCGCTGGTAAAGGTTTGTAACCAGGGCGTGGTGCGCTTGTTACATAACCAGATTGGTAAGCTGGTGTAGCCGCTTGAGGTGCTGCGTAAGTATATTGCTCTGCTGCAGCGCGTTCGTAAGCACGTGCATTAGCATCAACGGATGCTGCGAAAGCAGAGAAAGACATAGTTGTAGCTGCAAATACTGCGAAAGCAGCTGCTAAATGTTTTTTGTTCATAATAGTTCACTCCTAAATACATGATTTTTACAAATAACACAAATACTAACATGTATTATATATGAAATTCTGTTAATTGTAAATAAAATATAAATTTTTTTCTTAATTATAAACAAATATAATCAAATGAATCAAATTTTGTACAATTAGCTTAAATTAACCCCAGAATTAAGCACAGAATATCATATTACTATATAATAGTATTTATGTATAATGACATTATTATATCGAAAAAAATAGTTTTAGGCTATACCTAAGAACAAGAAATATATAAATTAGATGAAATTTGTGAATTATATAAATTATATAAATTGAGATGGTGAAAGCTTCACTAGGGAGGTCTCATGAGTATTAGCGTCTATTATGGACGAGCAGGATCTGGTAAGACCCGTGCCGTATATGAACGGATACGTCAAGTCATGACAGATTGTCCAGGGGAACCCATAATCTTACTCGTTCCTGAACCAGCTACCTATAGGGTAGAGCGGGAACTGGCAGAATTTATGCCTGAAAAAGGTTTTACTACGGTTCGCGTCGTAGGTTTTGGTCGTTTGGGTTACCAAGTATATCAATCCATAGGCTCCAAAGGGGCCGGTCAATCAAGCTTATCTAGCTTTGGCCGGTCTATGTTGTTGCGCCTTGTTATGAAACGAAAACAAAAGGAGCTAGGCCTCTTAGAACAGGCTACAAAACGGCCTGAGTTTTCTTCTGTATTGCAACAGCTTTTTTCTGAGTTTCGCGCATTCCGCGTTGGTCCTACAGACCTAGAACGTGGGGCGGAGTCCGTAAAAAATAAAGTATTACAAAAGAAATTGCGCGAACTTGCCATTTGTATGGCTGCCTATGAGGAGGAAATCAGTCGTCATGGGGAGCGCGATATCGATCCAATTATGGAAATCGTTGAGGCTTTGCCTCAATCTCCACTGATGGAAAATAGCCATGTCTTTATCGATGGATTCCATTGGTTTACACCTACACACTATGAGTTGATTTATACCTTATTTGATTTGGCAAAGGAATCGGTTATCACTATCGACTTGCCAATGGCTCCGAAAAGCTTAAATCTTGCTCGTCGAGGGGAACATCTCTTTAGTCGTCCTTTAGAGATTTATGATACCTTAGTGGCTCGTTATGGCACTAGTATTAATTGGGTTGGATTTGACGGCAAACGGGGCCCTCAAATCGTACAAGAATTAGAGGCTAATTACTTTACTAGTCCTAGTAAGCAAAACTCTACTGATACTACGATTCCGCTCATTCGAGGTTATAACCGGGAACGGGAAGCTGATGCGGTGGCTCGTCGTATTTTAGCTTATGTAGAATCTTCTCCAGAGGCTCGATACCGCGATGTATGTATCATGCTTCGCGAGTCGGAAACGTACGGGGATACCTTAGAAAAGGTCTTCGGTCGGTATGGCATTCCGCATTTTATCGACCGTCAGCGGCCTATGAAAAACCATCCATTAGGCGAATTGTTGACAGCCCTCTTTGATATCGTGCGCCATAGCTACAGTCGAGACAGCATGTTCTTATTGCTTAAAACAGACTTGATGCCCCTTACTCGTGAGGCCGTAGATGAATTAGAAAACTACGTACTCGAGTTTGGTATCGACCATTATAAATGGGAACGTGAAAGCTGGCCGTATTTACGAGGCTTTCATGAAGGGCAAGATGAAGAAGGTCACGCTGATGCACCTCGTAGAGCTCGTGTCAACCAAGCAAGGCAAACCATTATGGACATCCTATCCCCATGGTTTGACTTTGCCGCTCATAGCGAAGGTCATACGGGCGCTGATTGGGGCGAACAGCTGTATGGTTTGTTAGAAACCTTGCAAGTGCCACAGCGTCTCTATGAATGGGCAAAAGATGCAGAAACGGTGGGGGATCAAGAGTCGAAAGCCAGCCATGAACAGATGTACAATGCGGTTATTTCTTTCATAGATGAAATCTCTATGGTCATGAAGGATGAAGTGTTGACCCTAGATGAGATGATGTTGCTCCTCGAAGAAGGCTTGAGCGATGTAAATTATTCTATGATTCCTCCGTCCTTGGACCATGTGGTAATCACCACCATCGAACGTGGTTATAGCCAATGGTGGCCTAAGGTATTCGTCATGGGCCTCAATCAAGGCGTATTCCCACAAAGCATGGGCGATGAAGGTCTTATCAAGGATAAGGAACGTCAAGAATTGGCGGAGGCCGGCATTACTTTGGCGGAAGGAGCGTTGCCGAAGGCTTTCAACGAAAATTTCCTATTATACCTAGCTATGACGCGAGCATCCGATTCCTTGACGCTGTCCTATGCAAGTTCTGGCGAAGATGGAACCGGTCTTGAGCCATCCCTCGTGGTGAAACGACTAGAATCCCTTGGTTATGTAGATACGGCGGTAGAGATTCCACTCTCTATTGCACCTGATACGGAGTCGGATTATGTATGGAGACCTTTACAGAGTTTGTCCCTATTGTCTGAGCGCTGGGGCGCCCTCTTTAGTGGGCATGAGGTCAATCCATTGTGGTGGGGCCTCTATAACTGGGCTCGTGAAAGTGACACCTACCGTCCTCGTTTAGGGGAGGTGTCTCGTGGTATTCGAGATAATAATGATGTGCCGGTCATTACGAAGGATTTAGTGAATGGATTGTTCCTATCTAAAGGCTATATGTCTGGTTCTGTGACGCGTCTAGAGAGATATCAGCAATGTCCGTTCAAGTTCTATGCTCAATATGGTTTAAAACTAGAACCGCGTCGTGTACGTTCCTTTGGTGCTCCTGAAATTGGTACATTCCTTCACGCTAATTTAGAGCGTTTAGGTAATTATCTATTAGATAACAATAAACAATGGCGTGACCTTAACGAAGCGGATCAACAAAATTTGTGCCGCTCCGTGGCAGAAGAAATTTTACAAGAAAATCAGGGCGGCGAGGAAACGAGTGACGCCTACCAAAAGGCAATCGAGCAGCGTGTACAAAGAACATTACATGTGACGGTAGACCGCCTTGTGGAGTGGTCGAAGCGCAGTGATTTTGATACGAAATACTTGGAGCAAGATTTTGGACGTCAAGGCGGCTGGGATCCGATTCGCGTGCCTCTTGGAGAAGACCGTTATTTACGCCTCATCGGTCAAATTGACCGCATTGATGAATATACACGAGATGGTCAAACTTATGGCATGGTTATTGACTATAAGTCGGGCGGTGCCCACGTAACGGCCCAAGATGTGTACTATGGTCTTAAATTACAGCTCATGACCTATCTATTGGCCTTAGAATCCGCTTATGGCAAAACGCATGGTGGCTCCATGTCACCGGCAGCTGTGGTGTATTCCTATGTGAAAAATCCTAAAATTCCTGCCGATGCGCCTATATCTTATGAAGATGCAGTATCTTTGGCTAAGGAAAGCGATGCATGGCAAAACAGTGGATACTTCTCTGATGATATCGAGTTGTTGACGCATATTGACAATAAATTTTTGTCCTATGGTCTTAAACGAGGACCATATGTACCAATCGCTACGAAAAAGGATCAAACTATTTCTAGTAGAGACTTGCGTAAGGTTAAGAATCCTGGTGAATTTGACGTAATGTGTCGTTACACCAATCATGTAATGGCTGACATTGGTCGCCACATCGGAGACGGTCAATTCCCAATTCAGCCGTACCAGTTACATAAGAATAGACCTTGTACATACTGTGACTACAATACTGTATGCCGTTTTGACTCTAGCCGTAATAAGTATAACTATCTGTCAGGCTTATCTGAAGATGATGCATTAGAACGGATGAAAGAGGTTCTAAACGACGGAAACAACAGTAACGACAGCAATAATAGTTATGACGGAAATAATAGTAACGAAGGAGGTGAAAACCATGGGTGTTAAATGGACGCCGGAGCAGGAGTCTGCCATCATAGCGCCGAAGGATTCGTCCTTAGATAATCAAACCTTGCTAGTCGCTGCAGCTGCGGGCTCTGGTAAAACGGCAGTTCTCGTAGAGCGTATTATTACGCGGCTTAAAGATATGGATAATCCTTTATCCGTTCAAGAGCTCATGGTTGTAACCTTTACGAAGGCGGCAGCTCAAGAGATGAGCGCTCGTATTGGTCTTGCTTTGGCGAAAGCCATGGAATCCACCGAGGATGCAGCCATGCAAGAGCGCCTTGAACGACAGCTTAATCTGTTGCCGTCTGCTCATATTTCTACATTGCACTCATTCTGCCAATGGGTGATTCGATCTTATTTCTATAAGCTGGATATTAACCCAACAGCTCGTATCGGTAACGAAGCAGAAATGGCATTGTTACAACAAGAGGTGCTAGCTGATTTATTGACTAAATCTTACGAAGAAGGTCTTTATAACATCTATGAATTGGCGGATTTCTTTAGTGATGATAAATCGGATGCAGGCTTAACGGCGAAGATTATGTCTTTATATAACTACGCCATGTCCCTTGCTAATCCTGATGGATGGTTACGTAAAGCCTTAGAGCCTTATAAAGAGGCTATGACTGTAAATCCTAGTGAGACCCTATGGGGCCAATATATGTGGGATCAACATGTAGCTGTTATTGACCGCATTCGCGAGCGCTTAGAACGGATGGAGCAAATCTTGCTCGATCCAGTGGGGCCTCATAAATGGCAAAATATTTATGATAACCAACTAGCCGCACTAGGCATGCTTTCATCAGCTCAAACTTGGGATGATATGGGTGAAGCTTGTAAGCATACGGATACCTTTATTAAGGACCAGTTCCGCATGGGGTCAAAAGAGGCACAAGCTTTTGATCCCATATTGGTAGCAGAGTTTAAATCCTTAGGTTCCCAAAATAAGGAAGACCTCAAAGGAATGCAAGCGGCTGTGTTTACCGTGCCTGAATCTACCTTACAAGAACAGTTCAAGGCTCAATATCCCATCATTGAAGGTTTAGTGGAGCTCACCATTGCGTTCCACCAAGCCTATCGGGATATGAAGCAAGAGCAAGGTATCATGGACTTTAGTGATTTGGAGCATTTATGTTTAGCCCTTCTTGTTGAACCTGGTACAGAGGATGATCCTCAGCCGTCTGAGGTGGCAAGGGAGCTGCAAGATACTTTCAAAGAAATCATGGTCGATGAATACCAAGATACAAACGGCGTGCAAGAGACGATTATTAACTTGATTTCTCGCATCGATAATCGGTTCTACGTGGGTGACGTGAAGCAGGCTATTTATAGCTTCCGTATGGCTGACAGTTCTCTATTTATGGAGAAATATAATACCTATGGCGGTAATGATGAGGTAGAACGTCGTATCGACCTAGCGAAGAACTTCCGATCTCACGAAAATATTTTGGCTGCTACAAATTTCTTATTCTATCAAATCATGACAGAAGAGGCGGCGGAGCTCAATTATACTGAGGCGGAATCCCTTATTCCGGGCCGCATCGTAGAGGATGCACCGGAGGATTGGGTTGGAGGAGACGTGGAATTGCAGCTCTTAGATGTGAGTAAGGATACCCTCAGCGCTAGTGAAAGCGACGAGGACGAAGACGAAGGGGATGACCCTGAAAACAACGAGCGTGAGCTAGATTTCATTATCCAAAAGATTAAGGAAATCCATGCGGCTAAGAAAAAGGTGCAAAATCCAGATGGTACATTCCGTCAAATCGAGTGGCGTGACTTTGCTATTTTGCGCAGATCCTTGGCTGGTTGGGGCACTCGTGCAGTAGAAGCCATGCGCCAAGCGGGCATCCCTGCGGTGGTAAACGAACGAGATGGCTACTTTGAAGCACAAGAAATTCAGCTCTTACTAGCGTTGTTATCCATCATAGATAATCCTGAACAAGACTTGCCGATGGCGGCGGTATTACACTCTGGCCTCGTAGGTCTTGATGCAAACGAACTAGGCGCACTGCGCCTATCTGGCGAGGGCTCTTTGTGGTCTCTTATGCCAGCCTATGCTAAAGAGGTTCAAGATGAGCGTTTATTAGCGTTTATTGACCATATGGAGCGGTGGCGTACCTTATCGCGCCATCACGGTGTAACAGATTTGCTATGGGATATTTACGAATCTCAAGACTATGTTAACTATGTAGGAGCCATGCCGAACGGTCTCGTGCGCCGTGCGAATGTACTCGCTCTGTATGACCGAGCTAAGGGCTATGAGGCCTCTGGCTTCCGTGGACTCTTTAGATTTTTGCGCTTTGTGGAAAGCTTGCGTGATAGCAACCAAGATATGCCTCTTGCCAATGTGGTGAGCGAAGCGGACAATGTGGTGCGCCTCATGACCATCCATAAGAGTAAGGGCCTTGAGTTCCCTGTGGTATTCTTATCTGGCGTTCAAAAACGGTTCAATATGATGGATCTTCGTTCAGAACTCCTCATCGATAAAAACGCAGGACTTGGTCTTAAAGGGTACTTCCCAGATATTCGGGTGTCTTACCCAACTATGCCGTGGTTCTACGTGAAAGACGTCAAAGAAGCAGCCCTCAAGGCCGAGGAACAGCGTATTCTCTATGTGGCGTTAACACGGGCACGAGATAAGCTGATTATGACAGGTCATTTTAAAGGCTTTAAAAATGCTAAAGGTAAGTTGAGTACCTTAGGTGAACTCATTAAAAATGCAGCGTCAGTAGAAGGTCAACAATTGCCGACGGATATTATCACCCAAGCCAATACGTACTTAGATTGGCTCATTATGGGCTTTGCTCGTCATTTGGATGGTGGTAATCCATTGCGTGTAGCCATTGAGTACGAAGGGCCGACCTATTTTGACTTACCAGATAAAAAGTGTCGCATTAAGGTGGAAATTCATGATGGTTCTCTCTATGGTGATCTCGATTACAAGGCGGATATTGACGAAACGACTATCAATAAGGTGCGTGAGTTGAAAGCAGTTAATGCTGTAGAATTGCCACAGGAAATCGAAGACCGGTTCAACTATAGCTATCCGTACAGCGACGCTACGCGGCGCACGGCTAAGATTTCCGTCAGTGAATTGAAACGACGATTCCAAGAACGTGAAATTGAAGCAGGCACTATTGATACTTTGAACGAACCGATTGTAACGGTCGATACAGAGGCTAAACGAGCTGTTTCAGATGCAATATTAGGTCAAGCTATTAAGCTAGATATTCGTAATGCTGATAGGGACGCTACAAATAATGAATCTGTACCAACTATTACAGTTTCCGCTGATGATTTAGCTAATTCCGTATTCGGCCGCAAGCCGCAAGCACTGCAGTCCGAAGAGGATGTGTTGACAGGGGCTCAATGGGGTACCTTGATGCATGAGGCCATGCAATGGTTACCTCTTGCGCAGTATACTCAAGCTTCTTTAACGAAAGAGCTTGATGGACTTGTAACGAAAGGGACTTTCACAGAGGAAGAACGAAATCTATTGAGTGATACAAGTCTATATAAATTCTTTAGTTCTGATCTTGGGAAGCGTCTTATCAATGCGAAGCGCATCGAACGTGAATTGCCGTTTAGTATGCTTTTTGAAGGGAAACGCGTATACGATAGCTTAGAGGACGGCGAAAATCTATTCCTTCAAGGTATTATCGATACTGCCTTTGAAGAAGACGGTGAGTGGGTTCTTGTAGATTACAAGACGGACCGCGTCAAATCTGGGGAAGACCTCATCAAGCGCTATAAAATACAAATGGATCTCTATAAAGAGGCCTTGCAGCGATTGACAGGGATGCCTGTGAAAGCATGTTATATCTATAGCTTCCGTTTGCATGATGCTATCAGCATAGACTAGCCTTGTAAGTATATGCTTAACTTAGTGCTATGCATGAGAAATATGCAGGGACTAGGTAGGTATTTCCTATAAGGTAATGAACATAAAAAAGGGTTATAGGACAAAAAGTGTTGCTGTTAATGCCGATGGAGGTAGTTAAATACTGGCTCTATCGGCATTTTATCTTTTTGAGTAACTTTTACATATAGGACAAAAAGTGTTGCTAAAAAGTCTGAACTCCCTTGATTTTACTGACTCAAATAAGGTTTTATCTTTCTAGAAAGATATATTTTTTAGAAGGAGTATAATTATGAAACTAGTCAGATGCCCTAGTTGTGGTTTCATTTGTAAGAAAAATGGTAGAACAAATGCGGGTTCTCAACGTTGGTATTGTAATCAATGTTCTTGCTCATTCACAAATAAAGTGAATAAAACTAACAATAATTTACAGATGTTTTTGGATTGGTTATTTGGTAAACACACACAGTTAGATATGGCTGGTGATGGACGTTCATTTCGGAGAAAAACATCACAGTTTTGGGAACTTTGGCCATTACCACCAAAAGTTGAATCATCAAGTAGCGTAGTATTTGTTGATGGTATTTATTTAGCTAGAAATGCTTGCATTTTAATCTGTTGTAATGAGACGCATGTCTTAGGCTGGTATGTTTGTAGATATGAACATTCTAAGGCTTGGGAGGCTTTATTACGACGTATTTCACCACCTACAGTAGTTGTATCCGATGGTGGTACCGGCTTTCAAAAGGCATTAAAAAAAGTTTGGCCGAAGGCCAAACTACAAAGATGCTTATTTCACGCATTTCAACAAGTAAAACGCTATACAACAATACGTCCTAAAACGATTGCTGGCCGTGAATTATATGGAATTGCAAGGGATTTATTAACGATACACACACAAGATCATGCCGTAAAGTGGGTACAAAACGTTATGTCATGGAAAGTACGACATAGAGTATTTCTATCAGAAATGACCGTTGACGAAAATGGTACGATACGACCTAAACACGAACGACTCATAAAAGCAGAAAATTCCTTAATTAAATTAATCAATAAAAGATGTTTGTTTACTTACTTAGATACATCATTAACATGTACCTGTCCGGCTACTAATAATCGTATAGAAGGTGGCGTAAATGCTCAGTTACGCGCTATGTTACGTAATCATAGAGGAATGTCTATTGAAAGACGAATAAAAGCGGTGTTCTGGTGGTGCTATATGCACTCACCGAACCCGCTTTCTAATGCAGAAATACTTAAGGTTATGCCGACCAACAAGAGTATTTCTGATATATATCATACCATACATGAACAATCTAGGTTAGAAGCCTCTATTCCAACTTGGGGTGATGCTATTGTTTGGAGCGATTTGCATAATTATGATCGCCTATTTACCAATCTTTGGGACTGAAATAGCAACACTTTTTGTCCTATAACCCATAAAAAAGCTCTCTATTCTTGAATAGAGAGCTTTTATGTTATAGATTGTTATATAGTTTTGTCCTGTAGATTTCTCTACAATTTATTAAATATGTGGTAGTATAGGCAAATTCAAAGCCTTTTTCTTTTTGTGTTTTGCTGGGGCAAATACTTTTAGAACCCGTGGCAATACTTCGATATCTACTGGCATGGATGGGCCTTGGTCGCCATCCATATTAGTAGGTAGATCACCGATATTAGATAATAACTCAATATGAGCCTTTTTCACGGTTAGTGTTGTTGTATAACGGGAGTTGTAGATGGCACCACTAATGATAAGCGGCAATACGCTTAGGATATCGAGGATGAAGTATTCCTTGAATATTATGATGCGCATATAACCATCATCTACAGATGCTTCCGGCATGAAGCGTTCAAAGCTAGATACTACATTGGTGAGCAATGCAAGAACGAGTGGGGATTTACAGATAAAATCGTCATTCTCTGTTTTGATGCGGTATGTGTAGTCCTTTGTTGTAAATAAGGCTTGCCCTGCGCGTAAAAAGTAGGCTAGAGGGCCTAAGATGCTCTTTTCCTTTGGGGTAACCTCTTCGATTACCTTTGGAATAACACCGGCTGCGATATTATTGCAGAAATATCTGTCGTTACAACGACCGATATCAATGGTACGTGTTTGATTGATATCAATTCGTTTGATCGCCTGTGTTGGATTCTGATGAATACCAAGGGCACGAGACATATCGTTTACAGTACCAACAGGAATGAAACCAAAGGTAGATTTAAAGCCACCTTGGGCAATACCGTTAACGGTTTCATTTACGGTGCCGTCACCGCCCATGCAGAACACAGCATCGAATCCGCGTTCGCAAGCATCCTTTGCGAAACGTGTAGCATCGCCTTCACCAGTAGTGAATTTGACCTCAATCGTTTCAAACAAGGTGCTCAATTTCCATTGTAAATCGAGGGCATAGCGACGTGCCGCACCGCCACCTGATACAGGATTTATGATAACTAAACAACGGCTCATGGTACAACTTCCTTACTTTCAAAAATGAGATATAGCTATTATCTATCGTTAAATTGACAGTCTTAGATGTGAGCTCTATAATTATACTATATGTACTAAATCACATATAACATATTTATTCAAAATACAAAATATATCGTACAATATATTATACTCATTTTAGCCGTTCTTTGAAAGTACGAATGAGTTGAGGGGATATAAGATTAGGGGATATTAATGGGACGACAAGATTCTAAAGATAAATACAAATTGTCCGCTGTGGACTCCATTGAAAGATTACCACTTAGTGAACAAGTTTATTTAACATTAAAAACAGCTATCTTAACAGGCGAATTGATGCCACAAGAAAAGCTTAACGAAGTAAAAATTGCAGAACAATTGCAAGTGAGTGCTACACCTGTTCGCGAAGCATTCCGTAAATTGGCTAAAGATAATCTCGTAGTTATCGTTCCTTGGAAGGGTGTTACTGTAAAGGCGGATACTCCTGAAGAGATTATTGCATTGTATCAAGTGCGTGAAGTAATGGAAGGCCTTGGTGCGAGACTTTGTGCCCGTCATGCGACAGATGAACAAATTAAAGAGTTGCGTGAAATTTGCAAAGAAATGCATGAAATTGAAGAAGCTACAGAACGCGTTGAAGTAAACAGTCGTTTCCATACTATGATTGCTCATTATTCAGGTAATGAACGCGTTGTAGAATACTTAGCGAGCTTCCGTGAACGCGTTAACCGCGACATGTACATTAGCTCTTTTAATGCAGTGCGTACCCATGATTGCGACGATGAACATGATCATATCGTAGATGCTATTGAGCGTCATGATGAAGTGGCAGCAGAAACTGCTATGCGTCAGCATATTAATAATGCATTTATCTTCAAAAAAGCAAATGCTGAAGTGCAACACAAAAAACTTAATGAAGTATAATGCCTATTGTTGGCATGCTTAATGAAAGGCTCCGCCGTTGGCGGGGCCTTTTCTGTACGAGCGTTAACACTGTATTTGATTAGCTTAACTTAGCTTTGGCTTAACTTTAGTTAGCGCACTGTTTCTCGTATGACTTAGAAATTCTAATCGTTTATAGTGTGACGTAAGATGAGCATTGCAACTTTTATAATCTATGATACGCAACCTTACAAGCTGACCTACATCAATTTGGAATGCTTGAGCGATTTTAAATAAAATTTCTAAAGACATGCCGGATATGCCTGTGCCACACTCTAGCTTACTCAGATAACTGCGACTAATCCCAACGTGGCGTGCTAGCTCGTGTTGGGACATATTTAGAGATATGCGAATGTTGGCAATTTTATGACCTAAACACACATATTGATGTTGTAAAAATGGGTCTTCGTAGGTATTTATTCGCAGCTCAGTTAACGGTGTTGTTAGAGGTTTCATAGGGATTCCTTTCTTTTCCCTGCTCTCTAAATATAGTATACTGAGACTGTTGGTCGTTGACTAATATAGAAAACTAGATATTTATCGGTTATTTCAGATAATTACACGGATTGTGAAATCGTAGGATACTACTGTAAGTATAGGAGGCAATATGGAAAAATACATTGCAGTTGCCATTGGTGGAGCTGTTGGTGCGTTGTGTCGCATGGCTCTTGGCGAATGGGTTATGACAAAGGTGAGTTCCTTTCCATATGGAACGGTTGTAGTAAACCTCATTGGTTGCCTCATTATTGGCCTTGTACTAGGTCTATATATGCAAAAGCCAGATTTATCGCAGTTGGCGAGATTTTTCCTCGTTGTTGGTGGACTCGGTGCATTTACAACATTTTCAACCTTTGCCTTTGAAATGTTACAACTCATGATGACAGAGTCTTATGTACAAGCTTTATTCTATGGCTCTGTACAAGTTGTAGGGGGCTTAATCCTTTGCTGGATTGGTGTACTACTTGCGCGTATACTCGGTGCGATCTGATCTTACTGAATAAGGTGACTTGAGTTACAGCATATATAAAGCTATTTTTATATGATTAACACATAAGACTATTTAGGTCTTATTCGGAAGATATTTATAAACTAATTTGCAAGAAATTCAGAATAGGATTAGGTACATTTTGTTGTTATAACATACATTGTATAGAATTCAGAATTTAAAGTTTAAATATAATTTTTGGTCTAATACAGTACACAGAATTCTAGATTATAAAGGGAGATATTATGAAATCCATTAGAACACAAGATGCCGTGGGGCATGCATTAATACATGATTTAGTACGCATTGTCATAGGAGAGGTGAAAGATACGCCATTCCGTCGTGGCCATGTTATTACGGAAGAGGATATTCCGAAATTACTAGACCTTGGTAAAGAGCATATCTTTGTGATGGAACCTGAGGATGAAGGATTCTTGCACGAAGAGGACGTGGCACGTGCTTTGTACAATATGGCAGGTGGCGAAAATATGCACGATGGACCTATGGCGCAAGGTAAAATCGAAGCTATTGCGGACGTAGACGGTCTCTTTAAAGTTGATGTAGAGCGACTACATGCTATTAATAGCATTGGCGAGCTTACTATCGTAACGAGATTTAATAATACACCGGTGAAAGTAGGCGATAAATTAGCGGGCATGCGTTGTATTCCATTGTTATTAGAGGAACAACAAGTGGAGGATGCGAAGAAAATTGCTAATGGCAAGCCTTTACTTAATGTTAAACCATTCGTACGCAAAACAATGGGCATTGTTACTACAGGTTCCGAAGTATTTGAAGGCCGTATTAAAGATGCTTTCACCCCAATCATTGAGGAACGTTGTGCAGAGTTTGGTGTAAATAAAGTAGCCCATGAAATCGTAACGGATAATACAGACGATATTGTAGCGGCTATCGATAAGGTAAAAGCAGCTGGTGCTGATATTATTTTCTGTACCGGAGGCATGAGCGTTGACCCTGACGATTTAACACCAGGGGCCATTAAACGTTATGCAGATCGCGTAGTGACATACGGATTACCTGTGTTGCCAGGTTCTATGGTTTGTATTGCTTACTGTGCTGATGGTACACCGATTCTTGGCGTTCCAGGTGGCGTATTATTTAGCAAACCAACGGCATTTGATGAAATCTTGCCACGCCTCGTAGCAAATGATGAAATTACTAAAGAAGACTGCATTCGCATGGGGCATGGCGGATTCTTGGGATAATCCTTTTATGGAACATCTAAAAACTGTATAAGTCCATACAAAAAACGGGTAGATATCTACCCGCTTAAGTGGAAAAATAAGGTGAAAAATGAGTAAGATTATAATATTAGGAAATATATTTATTTTGGCATCTATAATTTCTGGTATAGCCTTATATAAACTTGAAATTCGTAAAACTGCTATTAATGAAGAGTATGAATATATAAAAAAACATAGAGTTTTTGGTAGTTTAACAAAATATTTATCTATTATTTCTCTTATAAGCTTAATACTACTAATTCTTAAAATTATAATTGATAGGGATTATAAAGTAATTGTAAATTATGGAAGTGTTTGGACTATTTTTACACTGATTACACTGTGTACAGGCTATTTTCAAAAACGAGATAGCTTATATTATAGGCGTGGACTTATTGCTATATTTTCGATGTTAATGTTCATTGCTGTCTGTATATATGCGTTTAGACGGATATTATTTTAAATAGGAAATGCATATAAAATATTAAGAAAGACTAAGATTATACAAATCTAATTTGTCCTATAACCATCTAATTTTCTTGATGTTTTCACATTTTAAAGGGGTTACAATTAATGCGTTATCACCGCATTTAGTTGTAACCCCTTTTTCTATTAAAATGATTTTTTTCCTAGTGTAGGATGGCTACAACGTTTTAGTGTTAATGTGTCAATCATGTGGACCGCTTCGTCCAATGTGATATCCTCACGCTTTGTCGGTGTTTCTAGGACCGCCAAAGGATGGTCTGTGCCTACTTCACCAGAGGGCAAGTAAATATATTCTTGGTTGATAGTATCACCAAAGATATATCCTGCTTGTAAATGTTCTTTATGAATGCGACTCATGGTCTCTCCTTACATAATTTCTTTCAGTCTAAAGTCTAGGTAATCTGCAGACACTAGCTCTAATTTAGTAGAACCAAATTCCTTTGGAATGCGCTTAAAGGATATTTGATCGTGTAAATGTCCAAAGATACAAGTATCTACATTGTATGTCTCCATGAGTGCTGTAAAGCCTGAAGGATTGTTGGACTCATTGAACGGAGGGTAGTGCAACAATAACAGTTTTGTTACTGGTGTGTTGTCTATATCTATTGCTGATAGATAGGCCTTATCAGAATCTGTTGTATCAGCCTTATTAAGATTTGTTATATCAACCTTTGCTTCAGCAGTAATTTCTTCTCTTAGTATGTCTACAGCTTTATCCATTTCTTGTAATGCTGCTTCGGTACGTATCAGTTCTCTATCGTAAATGGATTGGTCTGTTTCAGGAGTGAAATGGGAGTCTCCAGGGCAGAGGTAGGCCCGTGTTCCACCAAAGGCAATGATGCGAGGGCCTTCTTCTGTTTGAATAAGCTGTGCTGTACCATGACCTTGCAAGAAGGTGATAGCATCGCCCATGAGGTTTCGCATCTTGTTGGCAGAGGCCCACCAGTAATCGTGATTGCCTCGAATCATATATTTCTTACCCGGCATGGATGCGATTTCTTGTAAGTCGCAAGCCGCTTCATCTAGGCGAAGAGCCCAACTCATGTCACCTACGAGAAAGACTATATCTTCATCTGTTACACGGTCGATCCAATCTTCCTTGATGCAGCTCCAGTGGTTATCCCAATGGGGACCAAAAATATCCATCGGCTTCGTCGGAGGATTGCCAGATAGATGGAGATCGCCGATGGCAAATACTTTCATAAACATCCTTTCAAATATATCATCAAAATTATTTAGATACAATTTGTATATTAAACTATTTAGAGGCGTGGAAGTACGGCGCAATGTCTTGAATAATTTTTGCAGCTCGTTCCTCGTCGCAAGTTTGAGGAATTTTGTAACCCACGTAAAGTGGTGTTGTGACATAACGGGCTACTACCTTGATATAGTCGTAGCCGTCTTCAAGATTATATACAAAATAGTTATAGGATTGGCTATAATTGGCGATGCTGCGCAATACATAACGCAATACTTGCTGTAATCTTAGCGCTACGGAGCGCACAGGTGCATCTGGTTTAAAGCGTATATTGTACTCGAAGAATCCAATGATGGGCTGCGTGGACAAGGTGATGCGCACATCTTGATCCTCGTGTAAGAGCCAGCCCTCCATATTTTGAGCTGTAATATCTTCGTGGTAATCGTAATCTTCTAGGCCTATGATTTGGCTGTGAGGATGACGAATGGAACCACCCGACATATAGCCATGGTTTTTAAAGAATAATACGGATTTGAATTCTTTCCGTTTACGTGTTTCGCGCCATTTATCAAGGCCGAATTGGAGAATACGAGCTGCTTCATCAGCCGGCAAGGTGGAAAACTCACCTTCGTCCGTTTCTGTTTCAATAATAACCGTGGGCCATGTTTTATCTAGTACAGGATATTTGTTCATGAGCCAAATGATATGACCCGATGTATCTAGGATATCCGTTAATTTTGAACGATCACAGAAGGGGCAGCGCACTTCTTCGTTCCGAATATTAACAGGCTTTGTGCGCCCTAGTGCGATGTTAAATCGTAGTGGTTTATTCATCATGTGCCTCCTTCCGTATAAGAAAATCTATACTCTTAATCATACCATAATTAGCCCATTCGTACATGAAATAATGGTATAATAATAGGGTATTATTTTAACGATTAAGGAGGCCCTATGAAACCGACGACGCTCGTATTTCCTATTGATGAACAAAATCGCATATTGCTAGGTCGTAAGAAACGTGGTTTTGGGGCTGATAAATATAATGGATTTGGCGGTAAACTCGAGGCTGGTGAAAGCTTCCGAGACTGTGCTATTCGCGAATTATTTGAGGAATCTGGACTTCATGGTCGCCCAGAAGATTTAGAATGTGTGGCTGCTTTTGATTTTCAATTTCCTTTTGATGAAAGCTTAACCCATGTAGGTTATGTATACTTTTTGCGTACTTTCACAGGCAATGTAGAGGAAACAGACGAAATGGAACCTCATTGGCTAACGATCGATGAAATTCCCTATGAGCACATGTGGGATGGTGACCGCCAATGGTTGCCGATGCTGCTAGAAGGCAAGAAGTTAAAAGGGCCTATCGTATTTGGCCGAGACAACAGTACGGTAGATAAGATGGATCTGACCACTGTGGATACCGTTCTTGAAAGCGAACACTTGGCGCGCATTGATCTGTATATTAATGGATAATCTGTACCTTATTGGCTGCAACATATATGCAATATGCTTGTGATATGTCTATAGTCAAGAAAGTGGTATTAGAGTCCTAAGTTTATAATATTTTGAGGTAATATGACTGATAAAAAGAACCCTAAGTGGGTGCCACAGCTATTGGCGTGGTATGATGTGCATAAACGGACATTGCCGTGGCGCGATTGCGGAGACCCTTATAAGATTTGGGTGTCCGAGGTGATGAGCCAACAGACGCGCATTGAGGCAATGAAGCCCTACTATGACAACTGGATGCGTTTATTCCCAACTTTAGAGGATTTGGCAAAGGCGTCTGAGGATGAAGTTGTTCACGCTTGGCAGGGTCTTGGTTACTATAGCCGTGCTCGTAATTTGCGCCTTGGTGTAAAGGACGTGGTGGAAAACTACGGTGGTATTGTGCCCCGTGATCGTAAGACAATGGAGTCCTTGAAGGGTGTAGGATCTTATACAGCTGGGGCCGTGCTATCTATGGCGTACAACGAACCAGAGGTAGCTGTAGACGGCAATGTGCTGCGTATTTACGCTCGTTTATATCGCATCTTTGATGATATTTTGAGCACTAAAGGTAAGAAGGCTATAACTGCTATTGTAGAGGAAACATTACCTCACGATCGGCCTGGTGATTTTAACCAAGCCTTAATGGATTTTGGCTCTGCCGTGTGCATTCCAAAAACTCCGCGCTGTGGAGAATGCCCTATTGTAAACATGTGCGAAGCATACCAACATAAGGATACGGACAAATTACCTGTGCGTATCAAGAAAACGAAGGTTGTAGAGGTGCCTCTATTTGTAGGCATCTTGCAATACGAAGACTACTACCTATTGCATAAACGCCCGAATCGTGGGTTGTTACGGTCCATGTGGGAATTCCCTTCGGTGGAAATGGTATCTGCCTTTGACGAAGGTGAACGAGGCCTTGAAGAATTAGTTAGGGACCTAGGTTTTGAACTAGCTTTACAACCTGTCTTAGTAAAAGAAATAACACATATTTTCTCTCATAGAAAATGGTTTATGAAAGCATTCCGCGGCGATTTGACGTACGCAGGAGATGCTAAAAATATAACGATCGGAGTCATCCAAAAGCAATTGCCAAAGGACTGGATGCTCATCAAGCGCGACGAGTTCGCCGATTATGCTTGGGCAGGTCCTCATGGTAAATTGACGGAGATGGCAAAATAATTTGTAGGAGCAATGAATGAGAATTCTATTTAATATCATTTTTTCTGCTATCCTTGTAATAGGATTGGTAGGATTTTGGGCGCTTTTCCTCAATTTGTGGAAGCCTAAAAAGAAATGGCCTGCTTGGGTGGGTTATATAATTATTATCGGTGCGTGGTTCGCTGCCATCCGATACTATATACTCAATCAAGTGGATCTATACGGAACGATGTATTATCCGTTGATGAATCTATTCCGTACTGAAAGTTACGGTTTTCTCTTTGGCCTATTCTTGGCTATTCCTGTATTCATCGTCCTAGGTTTACTATACTGGGCGGTTAATAAAATTTGGAGCAAAACGCCAGAGGAAAATAGAACAGGCCGTCGCGCCTTCTTTAGAACGGCAGCCACAGTGGTGCCATTAGCAACCATAGGCGGTTCTAGCTATGCAGCCTATGTAGGTCAACATGAGATTGAGGTTACTCATGAAAGCTTCGGTTATACAAACTTACCGCCTGGGTTAAAGGACTATAAAATCGTTCAACTCAGCGATATTCATGTAGGGCCAAGCATAGACTTAGATGATCTTGATGAAATTTTAAAGCTCGCCCTTGTAGAAAAGCCCAATCGCGTTGTTATTACTGGTGACCTCATCGATAAAATCGCTTGGTTGCCTCAGGTTTGTGAAAGACTGACAACCTTTGCAAAACAAATTCCAGATGGTGTAGATTTTATATTAGGTAACCATGAGTACCATCACGATGTGAATAAGGTACTAGATGAACTGAAACACAATACACCGATGAATATTCTTGTGAATAGCAATATTCAAATTATGGGTGGAAAGCAACCGGTATATATTGCTGGTGTTGCGTACGACAATGATCGGGAAAAAGAAAAGCGTGAAGCCATGATTGATAAGGCTTTATCCGGTATTCCCGACTATGCCTTTGTTATTCTATTGGCTCATCACCCTGAATTCTTTGAAGAAGCCATTGAACGTAAAATTCCGTTGACCCTCTCTGGTCATACCCATGGTGGACAAATCGTATTCATGGGCATGTCGTTGGTACCAACAGGTACACCATATACAAAAGGGCGCTACGTAGAAGAACAAAGCGTGTGCTACGTTAATAATGGTACAGGCCACTGGTTCCCAATCCGTATCAACTGCCCACGAGAAATTACAGTCATTACATTCTTTGATGGAGTGGCTTAGGTCAAAAGTTATGCTCCTTATAGGGATACAATCATGTATAATAAATCCTTTATCCATAAATTTCTTATATGTACCATTCTACTTGTGCTATTTGATATCTCTCTACTCTACGATATGACAGCGGATATATATAAAGGATATCTTAAAATAGCAGTACTAGTAGCAGTTGGATGCCATTTAGATCTATACCTGGAACTCAGTAAACAAGAAGAACTGATAATACAGGCATTCAAGAATGATACATTTAACGAGACCTATGAACTGCTAACTACGAAAGATATGATTTTCATCCTATCTTTGATGCTGTTAATGACTATAAACCTTATAAAATATTAGAAAACCATAGGGTACAAATAAAAAGAGGTATTGTATGTGAAAATACAATACCTCTTTTTATTATATGAACTTATATGATAATTGTGATATATTAGAGTTAAAAATTTGATTGTGTTGATTAAAGAAGAGAGTGCATTATTTATATTTTATGACAGCTATATTATTGTGGATGATATTTAATTGAATGATTGATTAGATTGAAGCATTGATATGGTAGGGCTATTTTATAGGTGTAGATTAATGTATAGTAAATTTTTTATCTACAGAGTTATTATATGTACTATTCCGCTTATTCTTATGGATATAGCTCTTATCTGCTCAATGATAACTGGTGGATACGAAGGAAATTTAAAAGCAACAATACTAGCGGTGATAGTATTGCACATAGTTTTATATATATTAAGTCGTAAACAAGTAAAGTTATTAATGCAAGCATTTAAGCAAAATGGATTTAAAGAGATTAATAATGTATTCAATATGAAATATGTTTTTATAATCGTATTTTTTATAATATTAATAGCTATAAAACTTATGAGATATTAGAATAGTAAAACGTAGGATATAAAAGAGTATTTATATAGAGTTTTTTGTTTTGTGGGAGCAGTAAAGTGAAAGGTATTTTTAAGTTTTTATTTTATAGTATTATAATCGTAGCTATTATATTTCCTATAGTTCAGATTTTATATCGTCTTTTAAATGGTATTCCAATTGATGAATTGCTAAGTTCATTACCATATGTATATCTTGGTGTATTAATTTTTTATGCTTTAGGTTTTCTTTTTATTAAGTATGTATTGAAGTCATAATTTATAAATAAAAGTCCCGATACTATATCGTATCAGAGCTTAAGACAGATGAGGTAAGATATAATGAATAATATATGGGTTCCAGCTTATAAAATTTTGTCTAATACTACTTTTTTGGATATAACCTCTTTTAATTATGATTTAGATAGTATTAAGTTGATTTTAACTGATGTTAATAATAAAGAGTTATCTGTAGAGGCTAATGAAATAATAAATTTCTCCTATATTAATGAGCAAGCCTTATATTTGAATGAATTTAACTTTACCTCAGCTGTAGATAGAAAGGACTTTCCACATCATTTTTTCTATAAAGTTACTAACTCTACATTAATAGAGCAATTAGTGCATGATAGTGCAAATCTTTTAAACGCCAATGATCTAGAACATTTTTTGATACGTCTTTCTGACGGTTTGTTTAATATTGTATGTAGAAGTGGTAATTATAAAATTAGCGAAATAAGTCGACATGTTTAAGAAGAATCGTAATTAGTATTTTTTACTATATTAATTTATTAATAAGAACCCCCGATACGCTTTCGTATCGAGGGTTCTTTCCGTTATTGTCTTTAGACTGGTTCGCGACGTAGTCGCGAATCATTAAACCACCCGCTATGCGGGTGCGGCAACGAAAGTTATACAAAAAAATCACCTTGCTTAAGTATAATGTAGGTGTTCAAGCCGCATTATATGCAAAAGAAAGGTGATTTTATATGGCAACAAAGACACAGAGCCTTGCGCACACAAAATGGTTATGCAAATACCACATAGTATTTACACCTAAGTATAGACGTAAAGTTATATATAATCAATACAGAAATAGTTTACGTGAAATATTGAGACGTTTATGTGAATATAAGGGCGTCAAGATTATAGAGGGGGAGCTTATGGCTGATCATGTGCATATGCTAGTATTAATCCCGCCTAAAATATCAGTATCATCTTTTATGGGATACTTAAAAGGGAAAAGTGCACTAATGATGTTCGATAAACACGCAAACTTAAAGTATAAATTTGGAAATAGACACTTTTGGTCCGAGGGTTATTATGTTAGTACAGTAGGTTTAAATGAGGCTACAGTAAAGAAATATATACGTGAGCAAGAGTTACATGACCAAATGAAAGATAAACTTAGTGTAAAAGAATATGAGGACCCTTTTAAGGGTAGCAAGTAATACACATCCCCTTTAAGGGGAACGTTACGAGTCAATGGCTATGCGGCTTGAACGTAGTGAAAGCCAGCGCCTTTAGACGCTGGCCTAGTACTACGGGCTTATAGCCCGTGAGCAAACCACCCGTTTTACGGGTGGTTCTGATTTCATTTGAGGTATGAGAGGATGTTACAGATATGTCATAGAGATGAGAGATTTTATTTCATGCGAACTGCTTCAGCGAATTCGCCTTCGGTCATGAGTTTTTCTTCCAAGATAATCTCTTTAATAGAGCAACCGCGTTTGTACGCTTCTTTTACAACCTTAGCACTCTTATCGTAGCCGATGTATGGTGTTAAGGATGTAGCGATCATGAGGGATTGTTCTACAAAGAAGTTGAGTTTTTCTGGTACAAATTCTACACCGTCGATACAGTGTGTTGTGAAAGAATTCATCGCATCTGCAAGGAGGCGACAGCTTTCAACAAAGTCATAAATCATGATAGGCATGTACACGTTCAATTGGAACGCACCGCTACCTGCACAGATGGTCATAGTCGTATTGTGACCGAATACTTGGGCGCATACCATGGTCAAGGCTTCGCATTGTGTAGGATTTACCTTGCCTGGCATGATGGAGGAGCCCGGTTCATTTTCAGGTAGATGCCATTCGCCATAGCCACAGCGAGGACCAGAGCCTAAGAAACGGACATCGTTGGCGATTTTAAATAGCGTTGTAGCCAATGTGTTAAGTGCACCGTGGGCCATCATAAACGCATCTTTTAGGGAGAGCCCTTGGAATTTGTTGTTCTTCACGCGGAATGGAGCACCTGTTACCTCTGGCAATACAGTTTCCATAACGTCTAGATAGCCTTTAGGCGTGTTTACACCGGTGCCGACTGCAGTGCCACCAAGGGCTACATCGAGTAGGTAGTCAGCGTTTTGAAGGAGCATAGTTTTAGCAGTTTTTAAGCCGTCCACAAAGGCGCTAATTTCTTGGTCCACCATGATGAAAGTCGCATCTTGTAGGTGAGTACGACCAACCTTTTGTAAGCCTTTTCCTTTTTCTTGTAATTTTTCAAAGGATGCGATAAGGCCGTCCAATGCAGGGATTACCCGTTTTGTAATTTCAAAGTATCCACAGATATGCATTGCCGTAGGGAATGTATCGTTTGTACTTTGGCCGCGGTTTACATCGTCGTTAGGATGGAGCGGGTTGCTTTCATCTAACTGTTTAGCCCGGTGAGCGATTACCTCGTTCACATTCATGTTGGTTTGTGTGCCAGAACCTGTTTGGAATACGGTTAACGGGAACTCATCATCCCATTTGCCGTCTACGATCTCATCAACTACTTGAGCGATGAGTTTCGCTTTTTCCTCAGTTACTGCGCCACATTTTGCATTGGTTAAAGCACATGCTTTTTTTACAAGCGCAAGCGCTTTGATTTGTTCAATAGGGATACGGTGGTCACCGATCTTAAAGTTATTGAACGAGCGTTGCGTTTGAGGTCCGTAAATTCGTCTAGCGTCGACTTCGACTGGTCCCATTGAATCGTATTCAATTCTTGTTTCCATAATGTTTACAACCTCCTTAAAAGACATGCCGACCTTACTGTCGGTTCTTTTTTATTATATGATGAATTGTAAAATATATTGCGACAAATAAAAAGACTCATATTGGAGATCTCGTGTAAAATGTAAATAACCACAAATACATGACACGGAGGTCTCTAATATGAGCTACATACATCTTACCATAGAAAAACGAAGTCAAATAGAAGTTTTACGAAAAGAAGGATACTCTGTTCGTAGAATTGCTAGCTTAATCGGTGTCCACCATTCTACTGTAGCAAGAGAATTAAATCGCGTTAAAGGTGAATATTCTGCGATTAAAGCTCAACAGTTAGCAATTAGTAAGTCTGCTAATAAAGGTAGACCAACAAAGTTAACCCCTCAATTAGCGGCTTTAATTGAATCCAGGTTACAACAAACTTGGTCTCCAGAAGAAATAGTTGGTTCTGAATTAGTTGGGGTTCTAAGCTTTAAAACAATATATTCTTGGATCCATCGTGGTTTTCTTGCTGTAATAGAGAAAGTACTTCGCCGGAAAGGAAAAAAGCCCGGCACACAGGAAACCCGTGGACGCTTCAATGTTAAAAGGACCATTAAAGAACGACCTCAAGAAGTTGAAAACCGGGAGATTTTTGGTCATTGGGAACTAGATACAATGGTTTCTTCCAGAGGTCAAAGCAAAGGCTGTTTAGCTACATTTGTTGAACGTAAAACACGATTCTATGTGGCCATAAAAATGAATGATCGATCTAAAGATTCTATGTTTTTAGCTATTAGTTCTCTGTACAATACATTAACCAGCAAATTACTTAAAACCTTTACGGTGGATCGTGGTAAGGAATTTGCTTGCTATGAACAGGTTGAAAACGAGTTTGGAATCCCCATGTATTTTGCCGATGCCTATGCAGCATGGCAACGAGGTTCTAATGAAAATAGTAATGGTTTACTTCGAGAATTTTTTCCTAAGAAAACCGATTTAACTAAAGTTACACTAGATAAACTAACAGAAGCATTAATGTTGATTAATAATCGACCTAGGAAATGCCTTGGGTTTAAAACACCATTTGACATGTTTAAACATGAGATTAGAAAATTGATTTAATTTTGTCGCATTACTTATTGCAATTCATCATATGCTAAAAAAAAGAAAAAATATAATAGAAAATGATAATAAATACCAATTAGATATAATTAAAGGGGTATAATTACCTTTACACATAGTATTCTTATACAGATGAGAGCTTGAATGATCTGAAATGTCTATACTTATTGAATGATAATGAGGCACAATCTGGAAGGGTAGTTTTTTGTACATAGTATTTTCTGCCGTGTATACATAGTCAGAAAATAGGGATTTTTATTGTCAACATCGCTTTAACACGATAAAATGGAAGTAGCTTATTATATTGTTGTAAGCTCTAGTTTCACAGAGGAGGTAAGTACTTATGAAACATGACTTTATGAGCCATGACCTTCATCTGCCGGAACTGACACTACGTGGGATGCTACTTGGTGCATTAATTACTGTTATTTTTACAGCATCTAACGTATATCTCGGTTTGAAGGTTGGTTTGACATTCTCGTCATCCATTCCGGCAGCCATTATTTCAATGGCAATTTTACGTTTCTTCAAGGATTCTAACGTTCTTGAAAACAACATGGTACAAACACAGGCTTCCGCAGCCGGTACTTTGTCCGCAATTATCTTTATCTTGCCAGGTCTACTAATGCTTGGCTATTGGAATGGTTTCCCATTCTGGCAAACATTCTTGCTCTGCGCATGCGGTGGTTCCCTTGGTGTGTTATTCACCATTCCATTGCGTCGTGCCATGGTAGTAAATAGTGATCTACCATATCCAGAAGGACGTGCAGCAGCAGAAATTTTGAAAGTTGGCTCTCACAATGCTGGCGAGGGATCTCAATCTAGCTCCGGTATGGGTGACATCGTATCCGGTGGTTTGGTAGCTGGTCTTATCAGTCTTTGTGCGAACGGCTTCAAAGTGCTTGGGGACAGCATGAGCTTCTGGCTTCCTGTAGGTAGCAAGGGTATTACTCAAATTCCGTTGGGCTTCTCTACAGCGTTGTTAGGTGCTGGTTACCTTATCGGTATCGCTTCTGGTATCGCTATCCTAGTTGGCGTACTCATCGCTTGGGCTGGCTTTGTACCTTACTTGACTAATATGCTTGCTCCAGACGGCGGTGCTACAGCTAAATTTGCTATGGCTGTTTGGAAATCTAAAGTTCGTTTTATTGGTGCTGGTGCTATCGGTATCGCAGCGATTTGGACTTTGATTACATTGATCAAACCTATTATCGAAGGTATGAAAATTTCTGTTAAATCCATGAACAGCAGTTCTAGTGAACGTGCGTTGCATCGTATGGATACAGATATGAGCACAAAATCTGTTATCATCGTGTTCGGTATCATCCTTTTAGGTTTAGTTCTTACATTCTGGGACTTCGTATCTGCAGTACCTATTAGCGCGGGCTTAATGTGGACACTTGTTATCGTAGGTGTTCTCGTAGCATTGCTAATCGGCTTCTTCGTAGCTGCTGCATGTGGTTACATGGCAGGTCTTATCGGTACATCTGCATCTCCAATCTCTGGTATTGGTATCTTGGCGACTATTATTTCTTCTTTAGTGGTGTACTTCATCGCTTCTGAAAATAACTTGTTCGCTACAGAAGCAGGCGTACAATTCGCTACAGCTATGGCTATCTTCATGACATCCGTAGTTATCGCCATTGCATCTATTTCTAACGATAACTTGCAAGACTTGAAAACAGGTCAACTCGTTGGTGCTACACCTTGGCGTCAACAAATTGCGTTGTTACTTGGCTCTGTAGCTGGTGCAGTTGCAATTGCTCCTGTTCTTAACTTGCTTTACCAAGCATATGGCTTCACAGGTGCGTTACCACGTGCTGAAATGGACCCTAATGCTGCATTATCCGCTCCACAAGCAACTTTGATGACTACAATTGCTCAAGGTATCTTCAGTTCCAGCATGGATTGGGATTACATCTTGATTGGCGTTTGTGTTGGCGTAGTAGCAATCATCGTTAACTTGATTCTTAAGAGCACAACAGCTTCTTTAACATTGCCTCCATTGGCAGTTGGCATGGGTATCTACTTACCTCCAACATTGGAAGTGCCACTCATCTTAGGTTCTTTCATTAGCTATTTCGTAGGCCGTTACCTAGTGGCTCGTGCTAAAATGCGTGCTGGCGAACTCGCTGAGTACGATGTTGAACAATCTAACCGCCGTGGCGTTCTCTTCGCTTCTGGTTTGATTGTTGGTGAAAGCTTGATTGGTGTAATCATAGCTGTTATTATTGTATTGTCCGTTACAACTGGTGGTGGTGAATCTCCACTTGAATTAGTAGGCCCTGATTTTGAAAGCACAGCACAATGGTTAGGATTGCTTGCATTCATCTTCTCTGGTTTATACCTTGTTCGTCGTGTTGTAACTCACAAATTCAATAAAGAAGAAGCTTTAGCAATGAAAGCTGAGCAAGAACAACAATAAGAGGTTAAACAATGAAATTAAAACAGTCTGTACTCATCATGATGGCTGCTGCATTGCCAGTAGTATCTTTCGCAGCAAGCGAAATTCCTGTAACTAAAGACACTGCCACAGTGCAAACAGTTCAAGCTGATACGAATAAAGTAAATCGCAACGATTTAACATACCGTATCTCTAGTACTGCTACACCAGAGCAAAACCGTGCGTTGCGCTCTGTAGCATCTAAGGTTGATCGCGATGCAGTTGAAGTAGTAGCACCTAATGCGGACCGCTATATGGACCGCAAAGAGGTGGCTGTATCTCCAGTGGAATCCACTACAGATCATCTTGATCTAGTGTTCCCAACAGTTAAATCTGTTAGTCCAATTGTAGAAAAAGCAATCAATAATACTATCAAAAAATACGTTGCCAAAGTACAAAACGACGTAGAAAAAATGAATGCCAAAGACGCTGATAAAACAAATGTGGTTATGTACTACGATGTTAAAACAGATAAAAATGGTATCTTCAGTGTATTGATTCATACGTACACAATGCGTGATCGTGCTGCTAATGGCGTCAACTATGTAAAAGGCTTCACATTCAACACTACAACAGGTCGTCAATTATCCTTGTATGACCTTGGTGGTCTTAACAAAAAAGAATTAGTGAATGCTATCGAGAATAATCAAGATGTGAAAAATCAATTGGGCGGCGAAGTAAACATCGATAAAATGCCTACTGAATTCTACACAACTGATGATTATTCTGTTGTAATGGTATTACAACAAGACGTGGATACAATCCACAGTGCAGGTACCGTATATGTACCAGTTGGTAACTTACGTGACCGCCAAAATGATGTGACAAAAAAATAATCGAACTGTGTGAATTCGATTATGTGTGTATAGTAACAGCTGTTTTATTGTGAGAGGAACCGCTCCTTCGGGGGCGGTTCTTTTTTGCATTATAGGTCTTATAATAGGGGTTATAGGACAAAAAGTGTTGCTGTTAATGCCGATGGAGGTAGTTAAATACTGGCTCTATCGGCATTTTATCTTTTTGAGTAACTTTTACATATAGGACAAAAAGTGTTGCTAAAAAGTCTGAACTCCCTTGATTTTACTGACTCAAATAAGGTTTTATCTTTCTAGAAAGATATATTTTTTAGAAGGAGTATAATTATGAAACTAGTCAGATGCCCTAGTTGTGGTTTCATTTGTAAGAAAAATGGTAGAACAAATGCGGGTTCTCAACGTTGGTATTGTAATCAATGTTCTTGCTCATTCACAAATAAAGTGAATAAAACTAACAATAATTTACAGATGTTTTTGGATTGGTTATTTGGTAAACACACACAGTTAGATATGGCTGGTGATGGACGTTCATTTCGGAGAAAAACATCACAGTTTTGGGAACTTTGGCCATTACCACCAAAAGTTGAATCATCAAGTAGCGTAGTATTTGTTGATGGTATTTATTTAGCTAGAAATGCTTGCATTTTAATCTGTTGTAATGAGACGCATGTCTTAGGCTGGTATGTTTGTAGATATGAACATTCTAAGGCTTGGGAGGCTTTATTACGACGTATTTCACCACCTACAGTAGTTGTATCCGATGGTGGTACCGGCTTTCAAAAGGCATTAAAAAAAGTTTGGCCGAAGGCCAAACTACAAAGATGCTTATTTCACGCATTTCAACAAGTAAAACGCTATACAACAATACGTCCTAAAACGATTGCTGGCCGTGAATTATATGGAATTGCAAGGGATTTATTAACGATACACACACAAGATCATGCCGTAAAGTGGGTACAAAACGTTATGTCATGGAAAGTACGACATAGAGTATTTCTATCAGAAATGACCGTTGACGAAAATGGTACGATACGACCTAAACACGAACGACTCATAAAAGCAGAAAATTCCTTAATTAAATTAATCAATAAAAGATGTTTGTTTACTTACTTAGATACATCATTAACATGTACCTGTCCGGCTACTAATAATCGTATAGAAGGTGGCGTAAATGCTCAGTTACGCGCTATGTTACGTAATCATAGAGGAATGTCTATTGAAAGACGAATAAAAGCGGTGTTCTGGTGGTGCTATATGCACTCACCGAACCCGCTTTCTAATGCAGAAATACTTAAGGTTATGCCGACCAACAAGAGTATTTCTGATATATATCATACCATACATGAACAATCTAGGTTAGAAGCCTCTATTCCAACTTGGGGTGATGCTATTGTTTGGAGCGATTTGCATAATTATGATCGCCTATTTACCAATCTTTGGGACTGAAATAGCAACACTTTTTGTCCTATAACCCTATAATAGTCTTATTATACATTTTGATGGGGATACAATAAAAAGCCGTGTAAGAACACGGCTTTTTATTATTGAGCTTATTTAATTATTTATTTGTTGTATCGTAGTAGTTTACGCGTGGAGGCAATGGGAATTGGATTGCTGCATCCGGTTTTACTGTCTCTGGTTGTGGTAATTGTACTACTACATTGTTTTTGAATTTCTTTTTGAAAGCTTTCACAGTGTCCTTTTGAACGGAGTCTGCTGTGATGATAAGAGCGCTTGTGTCGTCATTAGGACGGATGGAGATGATATTACCTTTTGGCTCTTTAGCTTTGTATAAATCAAGCGCGTCGGATTGATAATCTTCAAGTTGAGCTTGATTTAATTTACCTTGAGATACTACAAGAGCACTTTCAAGTTGTGGATCTTGAGTTTCAGAAATTGCATGTGCCACAGCATCAGCTTTTTTCTTATCTGTTAAAGAAGCATGTAACTTGCCGCCATCCCAGAAGAGGGCACCGTCTTGACGGAATTTTGTGAAGTCGTTGCCATAGCCTAATGTTTTATCGATAATAGTAGCTGTTTTATTTTCTACTTGTTGCTTGAACAATGTGTTGTGGAATGCAAGTGCTTGCTCTGTTTGCGTCATGCGGTATGCAATCTCAGCTGCTTCAGCACGTGTTACATATTTTTCAGGGTTAAATAATGTGCCAGGAGCGTAGTTTGTGAAGCCAAGGTATGCAAGTTCACGAACTGCATCTTGAGCCCAAGGAGCTACGAATTTTTGGTCTCCATAAGCAATATTATCAAGTGCTGTTGGATCTTCTGTTGTGTATCCTAAGTAGTGAATGTAGTTGTCAGCTACTACTGCAAATTCTTGGCGAGACATATATTTTTCTGGTTTGTATGTGTTATCGCCATAACCGCTGATGATGTTTTTACGCGCTACAGATTCGATAGCAAGAGCGGACCAACGATCAGAGGTAATATCTTTAAATTTGGTAGATAAGAAGGCTGCTGTACCATCATCTGTGATGTTGTTGAAGAGAGCAGCTACTTCTTCACGAGTCATAGGTTGGTTAGGTCGGAATGTACCGTCAGAATAACCTTTCATAAGATTTGCTTTCGTTACAGTACTGATAGAGTTGGCAGCCCAGAAATCGCTAGGTACATCAGAGAAGATGTGGGCACGGATTTTTTGAATATCTTGAGGCGTACCAATAGATGTATTTACAACCATAGGTGTGGCAGCTTTAGCAGCATCAAATTTAGGAGACTCTACTTTAGTTGCTTCTACGTTAGAAGCATCTGTTTTTGGTGTAACTGCTTTTGTATTGACTACTGTAGACGCTTCAGCTTTTGTGGAGGCTACTGCAGGAGCATGAGTTGTAGTATTAGCAGACACAAAACTAAGGCCTGTTGTAGCTAATAGTGTGCCTAAAACAAGGGCACGTAATACATAAGGGGTATTCTTGTACATAAAAATCCTTCCTAATTATGGTAAACGGCTAATGTTCTATAGCCGAAGAATATAAACTTTCACCAACAATAAAATCTATATCCATTATATAGCGAATAATAAGGCATGCATAGTGATATAAACAAAGCAGCGTAATACTAAACGTATACGCTGCCTTGGCTAGTTGAGTGAACGCCTATTAGCGTTTAACTGTCATTTTTACTTTGGAACCGAATAATTTAGACATTCCTTGTTGAGTTTCTTTAGATGCAGTTGTTACAACAGCATAAAGTTGGTTGTTTTCTACATCAGGGAATGTAGCTAGGATTGTACCAGCTTTTTCGTTTTTGTTGTAGTAGTTGCGGAAGTTCGCATCGATTGCATCATATTCTGTTTGGCTGTATTGGGATGGTTCAACTACAACATAGTTGTTTACAGTAGAATCACCACGTGCAGCAAGGTTAGCTTTTACTGTGGAGATATCGCTATCTGTTTTCAATGCTACGTGCAATTGATTATCGCGCCAGTACATTACACCATAATCTTGGAACGCATCTTCTGTTTTATATGTTTTATTCAATTCATTGAATACTTTATCTTCTAAAGCAGCTTGTTGTTTTTGATCAAGTGCTTTTAAAGTACTGCGACGAACAGGGCGAACTGTGCGAGTAGGTTCAGTTTTTTGAGCTACTGCAGCATTTTTATTGCCTTTTACGTCTTTTTCAACTTTTTTTGCATCAGCTTTTGCAGCTTTGTCAGCTTTAGCTACATCTTTTTTTGCATCTTTACTTACTTTGGATGCATCTTTTTCTGCTGCTGTATCAGCTTTTTTTACATCTTCTTTTACAGCTGTTTCAGCTTTAGCTTCAGTTGTAGTATGTTTTTGTGTTGCAAGGCCAGCACCATTAAGCATGCGGTTCAAGATTGTTGCCGCTTGTGCTCTTGTTACAGGTTGTTTAGGGTTAAAGTTTTCTGTTGCCCCAGATGCTACAATGCCACGTTGTGCCATGTATTGAATATCTGCTAAGTAAGCAGAGGAAATACTAGCTTCATCTTTAAATGTTACTTTTTCTGTTTTTACAGGTGTGGAAAGATTTAATTTCTTAGCCAAGCTTGCTGCGGATGCTACGAATTGTTCGCGGTCCATAGTTTTGCTAGGTGTGAAAGCTGTTTTAGATGTGCCTTCCATTACGCCTGCAGCACTTACTAATTTGATAGCAGAGCTGGACCAACGATCTGCTTCTACGTCAGAGTAGGATGTAGAAGATTCTTTTGTTACGATATCAGCTAATTCTTGTTCGTTTAAGTTATGTTGTAATACTTTGCCGTAAATAGCAGCTGCTTGTTCACGCGTGATTTGAGCGCTAGGTTTAAATGTGTTATCTGCGTAACCAGAAAGGTAACCAGCTTGTGTCATTGCTTGGATAGCATCGCGAGCCCAGTTATCTTTAGTGTCAGGATATACACCAGCAGGTAAGTTTTCTTTAGCTTTTACAGCTTTTTTACCTTCTACTTTAGCAGCATCTTCTTTAACATCATTTTTTACAGATGTATCAACGCGTTTAGCGTCGTTTTTTACAGAAGTGTCAACACGTTTTGCATCGTTTTTCACAGATGTATCTACACGCTTAGCATCGGCTTTAGCGGATGTATTAGCATGTTTTGCATCATGTTTTACAACTGTAGTGCCATGTTTAGCATCATTTTTAACAGATGTATCAACGCGTTTAGCATCATTTTTTACGGAAGTATCTACGCGTTTAGCGTCATTTTTTACAGATGTATCTACACGTTTAGCATCGTTTTTTACAGAAGTATCAATACGTTTAGCATCATTTTTAACAGATGTATCTACACGGTGTTCATCAGCTTTAGCAGCCACTTCAGCTTTATTAGCTGTAGCAGATATTTCAGATTTTACATGAGCCGCAGTTGTTTCAGCGTGAGCCATGCCGAATGTGGAACCGAGGGCTAATGTAATAGCTAAGGATAAAGATAATTTATTTAGTTTCATTGAAAAGGCTCCTTTCAAACTATACTTATATAAAATAAATTATAACACTTTTTAAATTTATACACTACTATAAGAAAATGTAATATATAAGGATAAAAGTTACATGAATTTGAAAATTAAAGCCTATTTATATAAATATTCAATGAATTATAGGTAAATAACGATATGAGAGCCATTGGAAAATGCGAAATGATAAACATTCCCAAAATCTAGAATTTAAGGGACTTTTACATGAATAATTTATAAATAAGAAGGCATTTGTGATAAAATGCAATGTTTGCTATTACAAAAAGTCATAACGATATGAGAAATAAAAGGGTGCATACTAATATAGCAATTCTTTGGACATTTTCTATATGATTAATTTATAATTATATCGATAAAGCTTTTGAATATTTATTTAAAAGCATAAGTAATGTTTCGGGCAGAAAATTATTGAAAACTTTCACTAGAATTCTTGCCATAACACATACATATCAAAATTTTTTATTAGGTTAAGTACTAGAAAAGACGAGGACGATAATATGAAAATTCATCTTTTCCAACAGTGTTTGATTGACATGTTCTACCCACATGTAGGCATGGCTGGTGTAGAAGTACTTGAAAGATTAGGTTGCGAGCTCGTAGTACCTAAGAAACAAGTATGTTGTGGCCAAATGTTCACTAACTCTGGTTACAACGAAGCAGCTATGGATGCAATTAAGAATACAATCGAATGCTTCGAAAACGCTGAATATGTAGTCAGCATGTCCGGCTCTTGCGCATTTGCAATCCGTGATGAATATCAACATTTCTTGAAAGATCAACCTGAGTGGTTGGCACGTGCAGAACGATTGAGCGGCAAAATTTACGAATTCACTCAATTCATTACTGACGTATTAGGTGTTGAAGATGTAGGCGCTCGTTTCAACGAGTCCGTTACATACCACACATCTTGCCACGTAACTCGTTTGATGGGCATTAAAGAGCCTCCTTTCAAACTCCTTAAAAACGTTAAAGATATCAACTTGATCGAATTGCCACGTGCAGACCGTTGCTGTGGTTTTGGCGGTACTTTCTCTGTTAAAAACCCTGAGATTAGTGAAGTTATGACACGTGAAAAAGCATTGGAAATCGCTAGCACAGGTGCTAATGTAATTTCCGGTTCTGACCAAGCGTGCTTGATGAACATCGCTGGTATGCTAGACCGTCTTCATAAAGAAGGCGAAATCAATCGCCGTATCAAAGTAATGCATATTGCTGAAATCTTAAACTGCCGTTAAGGAGGAGACGACATGGCACTTATATATGACAATCGCCCCTATAAAACACGTATAAAAGAATGTTTGGCTGACGATTTCAAAGTTGCAGCTATCAAAAAAGCACAAGACGTGTTTTATGATAAACGTAATACAGTAGTTGCGGATGTTCCTGAATGGTTAGATTTCCGCGCTGAAGCAGCTGAAATTCGCGATCATGTGCTTAAGCACTTAGATTACTATGTAAATCAATTTGCTGAAAACGCTGAAAAAGCTGGTTCTAAAGTTCACTTTGCATTCGACGATAAAGAAGCGACTCAAATCGCTTTAGATATTCTTCGTCAACGCGAAGCAAAAATGATCGTAAAATCCAAAACTATCTTAACTGAAGAAATTGGTTTGAACGAAGTATTAGAAGAAGCTGGTATCGAAGTAAACGAAACTGACTTGGCTGAATTTATTTTGCAAACTGCAGTAAGCCCACCATCTCACATCGTAGTACCTGGTCTTCACTTTGAACGTAATAAAATCCGTGAAATCTTCGCTGAAAAATTAGGTTACACAGGTACTGAAAATCCTACAGAAATGACTCACTTCGTACGTGGTTATGTACGTGAGCGCTTCTTGAAAGCTGACGTAGGCGTTAATGGTTGTAACTTTGCGGTAGCTGAGTCCGGTACTTGTACTATCGTTTCCAACGAAGGTAACGGTCGTATGGCCAGCTCCATTCCTAAGACTCAATTGATCTTCTTGGGTACTGAGCGTATCGTTCCTGACTTTAAAGCTCTTGACGTTATGATGGAAATGTTGAACCGCTCTGCAGTAGGTGCCAAAATTTCCAACTACTTCTCCATGATGACTGGTCCTGCTCGCGCTGGTGAAGCTGATGGTCCTGAAGAAACTCATATCATCATCATCGACAACGGTCGTTCCGGTATCTTGGGTGGTACATTCCAAGAAATGCTTCGTTGTATCCGTTGTGGTGCATGTATGAATATCTGCCCTGTATACCGTCACGTTTCTGGTCACGGTTATGGCTCCGTATATCCAGGTCCAATGGGTGCTGTATTGACTCCATTGTTCAAAGGTTACGAAGTAGCAGGCGACCTTCCATACGCTTCCACATTGTGTGGCGCATGTACAGAAAACTGTCCAGTAGCTATTCCATTGCATGAGTTGTTGATGGAACACCGTCATATTATGGCTGACATCGAAAAAACTCGTCCAAAAGCTGAAGAAGCTATCTTCACAGCAGCTGCTAAGATGTTCGGCAACTCCACATTGTTCGACCTTGGTACAAAAGCTGGCGCTATCGGTATGAACTTAATTAGTAACAAAGAAGGCAATATGCCTGAATGGACTCAAGCTATTCCAGTAATGAATGGCTGGACTAAATCCAAAGAAATGGGTACATTGAAGTTCAAGAAATTCCGTGATTTGTATGCTGAACATGAAAAGAACAAGAAAAAGGAGAAAAAATAATGGATGAAGTTAAACGTAATCAATTTGTTGCACGTTTATCTCGTGCATTAGGCCGTGATCAAGTGCCTACATCTGTACCGGCTTTTGATTATAGCCATGGTCCTCAAGAAAATATGTTCAAAGAATTATCTCGTGAACAAGTTATCACTATGTTCAAAGAGCAATGTGAACGAGTAGGTACAAAATTCGTAGATACTACACCTGATAAATTGGGTGAAACTATTATGGCTGTTATCGAAGAACGTGGTAATGGTAAGGTAATCTTCCCAAGTACTTCTGAGGTTGAAGAATATAAATTAAAAGAATTATTCGAAAAAGACGCAGCTTCTAATGGTGGTGTTCGTACGTACTTCCAATGGGACCCAGCTAAAGGTCGTGAAGAAAATATTTCTAACACAGCTAATGCTGATATCGGTATTACATTCCCATTCTGCGGTATTGCTGAAACAGCTACTGTAGTACAAGCATCTTTTGAAGAATCTGGTCGTGCAATCAGCTTGTTGCCAGAAACTCATGTTGCTGTATTATATACTGATACAATCAACCCACGTATGACACAAACTATGGAACATTTGGCTGAACGTTACCATAACGATCCATCCAAATTCCCTACAAACGTTTGCTTGATTTCCGGTCCGTCCCGTACGGCTGATATCGAGTTGGTAACTGTAGATGGTGCTCATGGTCCTATCCGTGTTACATATATCTTAGTTAACAGATAATATAACAACTAGATACACTAAAGGCGATCTTCCTTGGAAGGTCGCCTTTTTATATACTTACGATTCTAAAAAACTTTATCATTGTAAAGTACATTGCAGAATCAGCATAGTTAAACTTAGAGAATCTTAATTGTTTTACTTGTATTTTTTTCGATATATGCTATACTAAGCTTATAACCTATTATTATGATATGAATTAAAAGAGGTGTATTATGAATATTCCATTCTTTACAGATTACCTCATGTTAAGCAATCCACTAAGTATTGGTATTATCGCGGTGTTTGTACTTGCGTTAATTGGTATTTATGTGTTGCAACGCAAGGGCACATCCTTCGGTAATCTCGTTATTATTGGTACCATTGTTGGTGCCGTACTCGGTATTGCAGTTCAAATCATTGCGGGCTTCCCAGATGATCCATCTAAAGTGGTTTACATCAAAGAAAGTACCAAGTGGTTCTCTCTAGTAGGGGGCGGCTTCATCGATTTGATCCGTATGCTTGTTATTCCTATCGTTTTTATCTCTATTGTACACGTTATCTTGCACATGGAAGCAGGTGCTAATCTTAAGAAATTAGTAGTGGCAATGATTTCTACAAACCTCGGCATGGTAGCAGTTGCTGCTGTGGTTGGCCTAATCTTAGGTAACGCCTTTGGTTTAGGTCAAGGCTTTGATATCGTTGAATCCGGTAAAAAAATCCGCGAAATCAAACCAATGGTTGATACATTCCGTGCTTTGATTCCAAGCAATCCAATTCAAGCAGCTGCTGAAACTAATGTTATTGGCATCGTAGTATTTGCTATTATCTTGGGTAGTGTTGCTCGTTTGTTGAAGAAAACAGGCACAAATAGCATGGAAATCTTCACTAAGTTATTTGATGAACTTCATCAATTGATTTCTTGGGTAGCAGACTTCATTATTGGTCTTATGCCGTACGGCGTAGTTGCATTGTTGGCATCTACATTGGCAACACGTGGCTTGCAAGCTATCTTAGACATGGGTCTATTCGTAGTATTGCTTTACGTTGGTCTTTTGATTATGTTCGTTGTTCAAGCTATCTTGATTGCTAGCTTTGGTTACAACCCAATTACATACTTCAAAAAAGCAAAAGCTCCACTCTTGTTAGCTTTCACATCTCGTTCCTCTATGGGCGTATTGCCATTGACTGTTGAAACGTTGACAAAACGTCTTGGTGTAAATGCTACAACAGCTAATACAGTAGCATCATTTGGTACTACTGCGGGCATGCAAGGTTGTGCCGGCGTATTCCCAGCACTCGTAGTTGTATATATCTCTAATGTAGCAAATATTCCATTCGATTTGACTATGTACATCATGAGTGTTATCGTTATCGCAATCGGTTCCGTTGGTATCGCAGGTGTTCCTGGTACTGCTACAATGGCTGCATCTGTATCCCTTAGTGGTACAGGCCTTGGTGCGTACTTCACATCTATCAGCCCAATCCTTGCTATCGATCCATTAATCGACATGGGCCGTACATGCTTGAACGTATCTGGTTCCTTAACAAATGCGCTTGTAGTAGATAAAATCATGGGCACTATCGATAAAGATGCCTATAACAATCCTAATGAAGGTCGAGTTTAATAGGTAGACTTAGAATTATCTCTACACAGTACAATTTAATAATAATGAAAGAACAGCCTTTGGGCTGTTCTTTTTTTATGTGATTAGGATTTTTCAATACCCTAATTAAAAGTGATTATTATTACAGATTGTAAAGCATATTATTTGTAATTGATATTAAAATTGTGAGCTTGGCTACTAACATATGTATGCGTATATGGTATACTAACCAATACAAAGTTTTGTATTATGCTTAATAGATATAAGCCAAGAGGGTAATAGTATGATTACACAAGAATTGAAAGATCGATTAATTGCAGATTATCCAAAGTTTGAAGATATGACGCACAAATTCTATAAGAAAGAAATGTCTATTGCGGACTATAAAGGCCAATCTGGTGCTTATGGTAGTTACGCCGAACGCGGTGCTAACTCCGGTATGAGCCGTTGGCGCTTTAATGGGGGCCGTATGACGCGCGAGCACATGCAGTTCTTAGCAGATGCTATTCGTAAATATAACTTACAACACGTACATTTCACTACCGGCCAATGCTTACAAATGCATGGCCTCGATGGCGATACTATTTTAAACCTCTATAAAGAATGCTATGACCATGGTATCTATAATCGCGGTGCTGGTGGAGACAATCCGAATGTAGTGGCTAGTATTTTGCGCGGTATTGATCCTCGTGAAACCCTCGACATAACGCCGTATGCAACGGCTATTAGCGAGTTCCTTTTAGAGCAAATGTTCTATATCAAAATCCCTCGCAAGTTCAAAATGGGCATCGACAATGGCTTTGATAGTACGCCTCATGCTACATTCAAGGACCTTGGTTTCAATTTAACGAAACACAATACTTTTGATGTATACGCTTGTGGTGGTATTGGCCCAAATCCTCGCATTGGTATTCCTGTGGCACATGATGTGCAACCTGAGGATGTATTGTATCATGTGAAAGCTATGCTTATGGTTTTTGCTAACCATGGCAATTTCAAAAACCGCGGTAAGGCTCGTACCCGTTACATGCCTGCTGAAATGGGCGGGGCTGAAGCTTTCATCAAGACTTATGAAGAAACATTGGCAATGGTGAAAGAAGTTGAGCAATTAACCATTAATCCAGCTGACTATGCGTATGAAATTACGAAAACAGGTAAGCGTGATAATTCTGTGGAAAATGATCGTATTCACCGTCAAAAACAAGAAGGTTTATACTATGTAGAATACCATCCGGCAGGTGGCGATGCTAATGTAGAACATCTATTGGCTGCTCTCGACTATGCAGTAACACTGGATCAAGTGGAGGCTCGTATTGCGCCAGACCAAGCATTGTTCTTCATCAACCTTACTGCTGATGAGGCTCGTAAAATTGCAGAATTAACAGATGATAGTGCAGAAAATGACTTCCGCCGCTCCGTATCCTGTGTAGGCTCTACGGTTTGTCAAATCGGTATGCAAGACTCCAATGGTCTGTTGAAAGATATCTTCGGACACCTTGAAGAAAAAGGCGTAGATACAAGAAAAATACCCCGTTTACACATCTCTGGCTGTCCACACTCCTGTGGTACACACCAAATCGGTGAAATTGGCTTTCATGGTGCTGTAAAACTAGTAGATAAAAAACCAACTGTGGCATTTATTCTTGTGGACGGTGGCTCAGAACATATGGGTTCTGAGAACTTTGGTAAAATGGCAGGTAATATCGTAGCTACAAAAATCCCAGAATTTCTAGAAGCCTTGGCTAACATTCTTAACCAATCTCCAGAACCAGACTTTGGTACCTGGAGAATGACACACAAAGCGGAATACATGGAACTTATAAAAGCATTTGAGTAAAATCCTTTCCGCTTGTGATGGGGCCCCAGCAATTGAGTAGATATTATGTCGTTTGCTATGGGGCCCCGTTTCACTACGACAACTTAATTAAAAATAAAACTAGGTATCTCCTTGCTCCGTCCTTCGTAAAGTCGCTGCAGAAATACCTAGTTTTATTTTTATAACACCTAATATGAATTAGTCCCATAGCAAGCGACTAATCTCCTTCTATATATTGATGATCCCTATCACAAGCTGCATCTGACATTTACTCAATCTGCTTTGGGGTGGGAGATTTTAGAAAATTAGGTATCTCCTTGCTCCGTCCTTCGTAAAGTCGCTGCAGAAATACCTAGTTTTATTTTTATAACACCTACTATGAATTAGTCCCATAGCAAGCGACTAATCTCCTTTTATATATTGACGACTCTCCATCACAAGCTACATCTGATATTTACTCAATCTACTTTTGTGGGGCGAGGGCGGTTATATTTATGAGGTTTGATACAGTTCTGAGTTTGGATTGTATATAAAGATATATGTCAATTAGATTTATATTTTTGTTGACGTAGCCTTTAATAAGGTTTATTATTAAATCAATATAAGGATTGGCGAGTAAATCCTCCAATATTGTGAGTGTTTCGAAACCCAGTCATAGAAAGGCCGTTTTACGGCCTTTTTTTGTATCTTGATATAATCGGGAGGGGATCATGCAAAAGGTTGCCATTATGGTTGATGGAGGTTTTTTTGTAAAGCGATTGTATTCAGAGTTAGGGTATCTTGATGCGGATACTGCAGCAAAGTTTTTGATGAAATATTGTTTGTCCCATTTGAAAGCAAAAGGGAAAAATGAAGAATCAAAAACCTTATATCGTATTTTTTATTATGATTGCTTACCAAGTGGTAAAAAGGTTTTTAATCCAATTACGAGAAAAACCGTTGATTTAAGTAAAAGTGAGTTATATTCCTGGATGCATAGCTTTATAGATACATTACGATCACAAAGAAAAGTGGCTTTGCGGTTGGGAAAGTTATCGGATGCACATGCAGGATATTATTTATCGGTAGATACTACTAAAAAGCTTATACAAGGTCGTATTGGCGAGTTGGAAGAAAAGCACCTACAACTAAAAGTCGAGCAAAAAGGTGTAGATATGAAACTTGGAATTGATGTGGCGAGTTTAGTATTAAAAAAACAAGTAGATCAAATCATTCTTATTTCTGGGGATAGTGATTTTGTTCCTGCTGCTAAGTTGGCAAGACGTGAAGGTGTAGATTTTGTATTGGACCCATTATGGGCTCATGTTTCGCCTGATTTATTTGAACATATAGACGGAATGAAATCACATCACTTTAATCAAATTAAGAGGAATTAAAACTACCTTTAGCTCATAGAGATATAAGAAAGTTTTTATCAGTTGGAGGGCGTGGCGCCACTACTATAAAGTTTATTATGATGCGTGAAATCATGGTGTTTTCTGAGTTTTATTTTAGGGATTAATTGTAATGGAGCTAGGCTAGTTTTATAGATAGATTATATCTGCCTTTGGGATGGGACACCTTTATAAGTAAAGTGATAAAAAAGTAAGTATACACTTGTGCAGCGACATTGCGAAGAACGGAGCAAACAAGTGTATACTTACTTTTTTTACCAAGTTGTACTAACGAAACGGGGCCCCATCCAAAAGGCAAATGTAGAAATAGAGATTAGCTCCATTACAATTAGATTGATTGGTTAAAACTAGATATCATATGATTTTGTGTGTTATAATAAGCTTTATAGTAGTTTTTGGAGGATTTATCAGATGTTATTTACCGTCAATACAGAAGTCTGTACACGATGCGGCCTTTGCGTAGCTGACTGTCCGACAGGCTTGCTAGTGATGTCCGAAAATGGACCTGTAACTGGCAAAGGAGGTTGTATCTCCTGTGGGCATTGTATTTCTGTATGCCCTACACTTGCTCTTGATAGTGATATGACACCACGTAAAGAGCAAATTGATATCACAAAAGAACAAAAATTAACGCCAGAGCAAGCTGAGTTATTCTTACGCAGCCGTCGCTCTATTCGTAATTATCAAAATAAACCAGTACCTGCTGAGCTTATTCGCAAGGTATTAAACGTTGCGAGAATGGCTCCAACAGCGACAAATACACAAGGTATTTCCTATATTGTTATTCGGGATAAACAAAAGTTGCGCCGCATTGCAGATCTCGTTCTTGAGTGGATGCATTTAGCTGCAAAAACTGTGCCTATTATGCGTCTTTATGCTCGTGCAGCACAAGCTGAAGTGGATAAAGGTAAGGAATATATCTTGCGTGATGCGCCTGCGTTAGTAGTGGCTATCGGTTCTAAAAAGGATATTCATCGTACTCACGATAGTGGTCATTCTTGCTTGTCTTATGCAGAGTTGTATGCACCAACATTAGGTTTAGGCACTTGTTGGGCAGGCTTCTTTGAACATGCTGGAGAAGCAGAATATAAACCATTATTGGACCTATTAGGTGTACCTGAGGATAAAATCATTGCTGGTGGTATCTTGATGGGCTATCCAAAGGTCCGTTACCGCAATATTGTGGAACGACAACCATTGGACGTTACATTCGACACTGAAGAATAAACGTGAGTGATACTAAAGAATAAAATAAGAGCGATACTCTAAAAAGTTAGGGTATCGCTTTTTAGCATTATAAATAAAAGAACCGGCCTCTAATTTGATAGAGGTCGGTTCTTGTTTATTTAGTTTGCAGAGGTAATGCTACCTTTGAAAGTATCGTTGATGAATTGTTTAATTGCATCAGATTTGTAAATGTCTGCAATTTTTTTGTAAGTTTCATTGTCTTTGTCTTCACTACGTACCGCAAGTACGATAACTGTTAGTGGTTCATCTTTTGATTCGAAGAAGAAGCCTTGTTTTTCTACACTAAGGCCAGCACTTTGTACATAATTCATTGGAATAACTGCAATTGTTACATCATCTAGACTACGAGGTAATTGAGCTGCTTCTAATTCTTGAATCTTTATATTTTTCGGGTTAGATGTGATATCTGCAACAGTTGCTTTGAAGCCGACACCATCTTTTAACGTAATTAATCCAGCTTTAGCTAATAATACTAATGCACGACCACCATTAGTAGGGTCATTTGGAATAGAAACCGTAGCGCCTTCAGGTACATCTTGTACGCTATGTACACTATTACTATATAATCCCATACGCACTAAAAGGGTTTTACCGATTGCTACTAAGTTGGAACCATTTTGTTTGTTAAAGTTTTCCATAAATGGCACGTGTTGGTACGCATTCAATTGAATGTCACCATCAGCGAGGGCTTTATCTGGTGTTACATAATCGGAGAACTCTACAACTTTAAGGTCGATACCTTGTTTTTTAGCCTCTTTTGCAACGGCTTCAGCAACTTGAGCATGAGGACCAGCAGTAGCACCGATTTTAATTTCCTTTGGTGCCTGACTAGATTGATTTGTATCTGTGCCACAGCCTGCGATGGCGAATGCTAAAACGCCAACGAGAAGAGGGGCAATAAATTTTTTTAATTTCATGTGAACATCCCTTTCTATATATATATAATGGATATATCCTATCATGTAAATGGGGTTTTGTATATAGATAAAAATATAGGGGTTGGCTATAGATTAAAACTATGGCTTTTACGATGATTGTAAAGTAGCGTTATTAAGTAATCGAAAGTAGCGTTATCTAGATATATCTAAAAAAATCGAAATATGATATAATAAAGATAAGTTTTATACAATTAAAATGGTGGAATACAAACATAATACTTAGGAGGTCCCCATGTTTAACTTTGATTTTTATAACCCTACACATATCGTATTTGGTAAAGATCGTTTAGGTGAATTAGATACATTGGTTCCAAAGGATGCAAAGGTGCTTATTACTTACGGCGGTGGATCTGCTGTGCGCAGTGGTCTTATTGACCGCATTGTAAAGGCACTTGGTAATCGTAAGGTAGAGCAATTCGGCGGTATTGAGCCAAACCCATCTCTTGAAACGTGTGAACGTGCGGTAGCTTTCATTAAAGAACATGGAGTAGATTTCGTTCTTGCTGTAGGCGGCGGTTCTGTAGTAGACGCTACAAAACTTATCGTTATGGGCGCTACTTATGATGGTCCTGTTATTGAGGTTATGAAAGCTGGTGTACCAGCGGTTCCAGTGGAAATGGTGCCAAATCCATTACCATTTGGTACAGTTATGACACTTCCTGCTACGGGTTCCGAAATGAACAATGGTGCCGTTATTACTTATGGTGATGGTAAATATCCTGTGTTCAGTAGCTTAGTATTCCCTAAGTTCTCCATGCTCGATCCAACATTGACTTTCACATTGCCTGAAAAACAAGTTAAGAATGGTGTTATTGATACCTTTGTGCATACCACAGAGCAATATTTAACATATCCTGTAGAGGGCCGTATTCAAGACCGTTTTAGTGAAGGTATTTTAAAAACTATGATTGAAATCGGCAAAGAAACGGTAGAAAATCCAGAAAACTACGATATTCGTGCCAACCACGTGTGGGCCTCTACCTTAGCATTAAACGGCTTGATTGGTGCCGGCGTGCCACAAGACTGGGCAACACATCTTATCGGTCATGAGTTAACTGCGGCGTACCATCTCGACCATGGGATTACATTAGCTATCGTATTGCCTGCATTGTTAGAAGTGAAAAAAGCAGACAAGCTTGAAAAATTGGCACAATATGCTACACGTGTATGGCATATCACAGAAGGTACAAACGAAGAAAAAGCAGATAAGGCTATCGCTAAAACGCGTGAATTCTTCGAGTCCCTTGGCGTATCTACACATTTGAAAGACTATGGTCTAGGCGAAGAAGCAGTTGATAAAGTTGTGAAACAATTAGAAGACCATGGCATGACTCGACTTGGTGAAAAAGGCGATGTAACACCAGACGTAGCTCGTGAAATTTTAACGCGCGCTTTATAATACATTTGGTTAAAGCCATCAAAATTTGACACTAATTATATACAATGTATAATAAAATAGCTTATATAAAAGACACCATATGGTGTCTTTTATTATTGTTCAAATTAGTTTTATCGTCTAGAAGAGGACTAAGATTAGTTTTGACTATCGTTTACATAATATATAATGTATGATTTCGAAAGGAGAAAATCCTTTGAGTGACATAAAGTATCGAAGTGCCTTTTCTTTTGCATTTCCTATCATGGTTCCTATGGGCATAAGTTTCTTTTTCATAGGCTTAGGATTTGGTTTATATGCTACGAGCCAAGGATTCCCTTGGTGGACGGCGCCTGTTTTAGCAGCCACTATTTTCGCAGGTTCCATGGAATTCGTAACTATTGGCATGCTTATGGCGGGCTTTGATCCGTTAAACGCTTTTGTTTTGACCATGTTCGTCAATGGCCGCCACTTCTTCTATGGTCTATCTGCGCTGCAGAAATATGTACATATGGGATGGAAATGGTTCCCTACCGTAGCTTGGATGTGTGATGAAAGCTTTGCTATTAATATGGCTACAAAATTGCCTGATGATGTAGATGAAAAGTGGTTTTATTTCCACGTGTCTTGGCTCAACTATGTATTCTGGGTATTTAGTACCTTTATAGGCGGTTTATTTGGTAATCTATTGGCTGCTGTAGATTTACGAGGCATTGACTTTGTATTACCTGGACTATTCATTGTGGTATTCCTTGAAATGCTACTTAATGCAAAGAATAACAAAATTAGAGCCTTTGGTGTAGCTGGTGCAGCTATGGCGATCGTGATGCTCTTGTTGGTGGGAAAATCACTCTTTATGCTTTTATCTATGAGCTGTATGTTGGTAGCCTGCTATATTGCGTACAAGTGGGGAGGTGTACATCTTGACTAGTACAGAAATGGTCATTACTGTTGCTATTGTTGTGGCAGGTACATTACTTACTCGTTTTGGAGCTTTCCTCGTGTTTCCACAAGGAAAAAAGGCACCGGACTTTGTGCTCTTTTTAGGCAAGGCTTTGCCGACTGCCGTTATGGGTATGCTTGTAGTATATACCTTTAAGGAGACCGTTGTTTTATCGTATCCATATGGTATTCCTGAGCTTATTGCCTTACTAGTTACGGTAGGATTACATTTATGGAAACGTAATATGCTCGTATCGATTGCGGCAGGAACAGTTATCTATATGATACTTATACAAGCCGTCTTTAATGTGCCTAAATAGAATAAAGTACAATAAAATAAATAAACCACTTATATCTATTCCTAAAGGAAGATGATATAAGTGGTTTTATTTTTATATTCTATTTTAATTGTAATAATCTTTCTAGACCTGGCGCGGTGTGGTGGTCTTCCAAGAAGTCTTGTTGATCTAATAATTCCATAACGTCCATGTCGATGTTAGTAAGCTTGAAGTCGAATACATCAAAGTTAGCCTCCATGTGGCTTACATTATTTGCCTTTGGCAATGGAATGATGCCTCGTTGGATGTGCCAACGTAAGATGATTTGGTGTTTACTAACGCCGTACTTTTCAGCCAAGCTCTTGATGATAGGGTGGTCAAATACAGGTTGGCGATCACGAGTAAATGGAGACCACGCCATACCTACTACTTGATGTTTACGCATTAATTGTAATAAGGACTGACGTTGGTTAAACGGGTGACACTCGATTTGGTTCACCACAGGCTTTACATTACAGTGGTATAGCAAGTCGATGAGGCGATCTTCGTAAAAGTTAGAGAGACCTAGACCACGCAATACATTTTGGTCGTATAACTCCTCCATAGCGCGCCAAGAACCATAGTAGTCGCCAAGGGGTTGATGTACTAGCATGATGTCGATATAATTAGTGTCTAATTTCTTTAGAGAGCTTTCAACAGCGCGCATTGTATTATCGTAGCCTGCGTCGGTGTGCCAAATTTTTGTAGTAATAATGATATCTGTACGATTAACGCCAGATGCTTTGATACCTCTACCAACGGCCTCTTCGTTGCCGTAGTAGGCGGCTGTATCAAGTAATCGATAACCTACGCCAAGTGCATTACAAACGGCTTGCTCCGTTTCTCCTTCGGTGCCTGTTTTATAAGTGCCATAACCGATAGAAGGAATGAAGCTGCCGTTATTTAATATTCTAAAGTCCATCCGTTCTTCCATAAGAACCTCCGTTATATCCATAAATTAAAGGAATTAGCTTTCATACAATTCTAATTGATTTTATGATATACTAAGGTATTGATAAAAATCAATATGACAGGAAGTGACAGAATGAAATTAAAACGAATTTATTCGGTAGTTGCTATGCTTGGTGTTGTGATGATGGCCTTAGCCATTGCTGGTTGCGGTACGAAAACTGTATCCGTTGCTGATGTAACATACAAGGATATGCCGCTACAGATTCATAATGATGCCAATGTAACAGCTCTTAACAAGGCGACGGTAACGCCGACGTTGACCGGGCAGGTCGCGTATGCTGTAAAAGTAGGCGATCAAGTACAACAAGGTCAAACCTTGGCCACTGTAGATACATCGGCTTTACAGCAACAGCTAGCATCCTTACAAGGTCAGTTAGCGCAAGCCTCAGCTCAGTCCTATGCGACATCCGTTACAACTACGACGGCAGCATCTGTGGATAGTGGTCAATTAGCACAAGCTCAAAAGATGCGTGAAGCGGGTATGATTACTCAAAAAGAATATGATCGCATTGTAGAGCGGTCTCAGCCACAAACTACGACGGTAACAACTGGTGGTGGCGGTGGTGGTGCCAATACGGCAGCTATTGAGGCTCAAATTGCTCAAGTATCTGCACAAATGGCAGCATCTACAATCGTAGCGCCTATAGCTGGTACAGTGACTGCTATTTACAATGAAGACCGTCAAATGGCCATTGCAGATCGTCCGTTCATGATGATTCAACAATCTACACCAATGGTAGCTTCTCTTAGCATCCCTCGTGATGCGGCGATGAAATTGGGTACACCAGATGCTAAAAAGGGTATTAAGGTACTCCTCAAGGTAGGTGACCAAGAGTTACCAGGTGAATTGACATATGTAGATGTGACTCAGCCAGAAAATGTGCCAAGCGTTCTTGTGAAAGCTACTTTCAACAATGACAAAGGCCTAATCAAGGCTGGCGAATTCTATACGCTTATCATCGAGTCAGATATAAAAGCGAAGATGCTCACTGTACCAAGCAAAGCGGTTCGCGAAAACCAAGACGGCAAATACGTATATGTATTGACTGAAAATAATACAGTTGACGTACGTGTCGTTGAGGTTGGTATGACAGAAGACGATAATGTAGCAATTATTTCAGGACTAAACGAAGGCGATAAGGTAATTACAACCGACGGAAACTTTGAATTAGGCGAATCTGTTAAATTATAATGAACGACCATGTGGTGATAGGTACCCATGGTAAATACCTCGACCGAGGAATTTGATAGGAGGGATTATTATTTTAGAATTTAAACGTTTTGAACTAAGAGACAAACCATTAATCGACAAATATTTTGAACAACATCATTATGAAGCATCTGATAATTGCTTTACTACATTATTTATGTGGCAAGATGCGTATGGTATTCGTTGGGCTGAGGAAAACGGCGTATTGTATATCCAAGGTGGCGGTAAACGTGAACCATTCCTATTGCCTCCGTTTGCCGGTAAAGATGCAAAGTTCCTTGATGGTTTGTTACGCGCTAAAGAATGGTTCGTAGAAAATAATTTGCCATTCCTTTTCAAAGGTGTTAGCAAAGTTGTAAAAGAGCGTATGGAAGAGTTATGTCCTGGGCGTTATGAATTTACACCTGACCGCGACAACTACGAATACATTTACAAATCTGAAGATCTTATCAACTTATCTGGTAAGAAGTTCCGTCAAAAGAAAAACCATTTGAACCAATTCCGCATGCAATATTCTAACTATGAATATATGCCAATTACAGAAGATATCATTCCATTGTGCCGCGAAACAGCAGCATCTTGGGTAGAAACTCATCATGAAGAAGGTATCGAAGATGAATTGGTTGCTATTAACTTATTATTCGATAATTGGGAAACACTAGGCCTTAAAGGTGGCGCCATCAAATTGTTTGGCCGCGTTGAAGCTTTCAGTATCGGTGAATTATTGAATGATAAAATGGCGTTGATTCACATTGAAAAAGCAAATCCAGATATCCGTGGTTTGTATCAAGCAATCAATAATGAATTCATTCGTCATGAATTTAGCGAAGTAGAATTCATCAACCGTGAAGAAGACATGGGCTTGCCTGGTCTTCGCCAAGCAAAAGAATCTTACAATCCAGATCATTTTGCTGAAAAATATGACGCAGTATATGCTAATGAAGCAGATAATGCAACAGGCGGTAAATAAAAATCTGAGCTATGAAGTCGATGCGCTTCATAGCTCATTTTTGTTATAATAGAAGTGTTAGCCTATCTATTTGATTATATTTTGCATCATCATGGTGATGCCACAGATAGAGAGTAGTTTTTATACTATAACGAGGATATACTTATGGAATATAGAATTGCAACAGCTCAAGATACGCCACATGTGGAAAATCTATGGGCGTACTGCTTTGAACCAAAGGAAGATCCATTCTTCCAATATTACTTTACAAATTGCTATGAACCAGAAAATACAATGGTTGGTCTTGAACAAGATCAATTATTGAGTACCGTTCATTTGCGTCAATATAATATCAATGTTCGTGGTGCTGTATTGCCTACAAGCTATATGGTTGGCGTAGCCACACATCCAGCGGCTCGTCGTGGTGGCGTAGGTGGTGCGTTGTTAAAGGCTTCTCTTGAAGAACTTCGCAACCGAGGTCAAGCATTGACGATTTTGATGCCTTCCAAGGCTGCATTCTACCAACAATATGGTTGGGAACTCTATGCTCATCAATGGGTGAACGCTATGTCTCTTGAAGACTTGCGCCCTATGACTGATAAATCCTTGAGCTTTGGTTTACTTAATAGCGTTGACCAATGGACATTGCTTGATCCTGTATATAAAACATATACAGCCCGTCTTTCTGGTTATGCAGAGCGCGGTGAAAAGGAATGGAAACGCTTGCTCGGCAGCTTCTTTGCGGAAGGCGTGAATATCGCTGTAGTGCGCAATGATGAAGGGAGTATTGAAGGCTATGCGGTATATCGCTTAGGTCAACCAGAAATTCCAGTATCCGAATTAGTCTATACTACACGTCGTGCACAACGAGCATTGTTGAACTACTTCTATAATCACCGTTCTCAAGGCACTACGATTCGTTGGAATGAGGGCCTTCACGATACATACTATCGCTTCTATCCAGATGGTAAAAGCGGACATTCCACAATGCCGTACATGATGAGCCGTATTGTAGATGTGAAAGCTGCCTTCGAATCCATTCCTGTAAACCCAGAGGCTTTGATGATGCCTATTACAATGACCTTTGGTGTGAAAGATAGCCTTTGTGAGTGGAATGAAGGACGCTATGAAGTCCAATATGGCGGCGCATTGACACCAACTGTTAAAAAGGTGTCTGACACATTAGATGGGGACATAGATATTACTGTTGAAGTCGGCGCTTTAAGCCAACTCTTAATGGGCACATTAACCGCTCGTGATCTTGCTTTTGAAGGTAAACTTTCAGCTAATGAGGAATGGCTAGAATTCTTCGATATTCTCTATCCTGAACAAAAAACATATATTAACGAATGGTGGTAATATGAGCTGGAAAACGTATACAGTGAAAGAACCAACAGAATTGACGGTCTCTAAATATGTAAAGGAACGCTTTTCATTATCCTCTCGAGATATTCAAATGATGTTCCGCAAGAAACGGGTGAAAGTAAATAGTCGTGTAGCCCATTCCCAGCGTTCTCTCAAAAAGGGTGATGTATTAACTTTGGAATTACCACAGGATAAGGACTATGGCGTCGATGTAGAAAAAGGTCCTATTACAGTTCTCTACGAAGATGCTCATACCTTGGTGGTTGATAAAGCTCCATTCATGCTTGTTCATCCAGCGGGACAAACTAAATCTGGTACATTGAGTAACTATGTGGCTGGGTATTATGCGAAAAAAGGTGTAGTTCACAAGGTGCGCCCTGTACATCGTCTTGACCGAGATACATCTGGTTGTATTCTCTTTGGTAAAACAAAGGAAGCTCAGCAATATTACACTGATGAATTACAAGCTGGTCGTATCGACCGTATCTACACAGGCTTAGTTGAAGGCTGTATTAATGAAGATGGCGTAGTTGATGAACCTATTGGTGTTGATCCAGTATTTGATAATCGCCGTGTCATCGATGAGTTTGGTCAACCGGCTCAAACGGAATATACCGTTCTTGGTCACGAAGGCGAACATACGCTATTGAAGTTTAAATTATTAACCGGTAGAACACATCAAATCCGTGTGCACATGGAACACATTGGTCATCCTATTGTGGGAGATGCCATGTATGGGGTACGCAATAAACCCTATACACGTCAATGCTTACATGCGTCAGAACTCACCTTTGTACCCTATGGTAAGGACGAGGCTATGACGGTAACCTGTGAAGTAGGGGACGACTTTGGTCGTGAGAAGTAGTAATTGTGTATTTGTGTATACAAAAAACAATAGTGATAAAAATGCATAGTCTATGACTTAAAGTCATGGACTATGTTTTTTTTATATTTTCAATTCACAGTGGACAGGAGTATACTATGTATAGACAAAAATTCTATAGAATTTAAAATTTAGATGAGGTTATGGACGGTTACAGCCGATAATATCACTATAGAATGGATTCTTTAGAAGTAGTTTATAGTTATACTTTCACCAAGACCGAACGGAACGATGCCGCAGCGCTTGGGATGATCAAGTGATATGAAGGAGTGCACGTTATGGATATGAATCAGAGCACAATCGAGCAACAACGTCTAGATCAAGCTAGACTAGAAGCTAATGGTATGTACAGCAGCCAATTTGAAAAGGATGCGTGCGGCATGGGCTTTGTCGTTAATATTAAAGGTAAAAAATCCCACGATATTATCGATGATGGTTTGCGTATTTTAGAGCGCCTTGAACACCGTGGTGGTGCTGGTGCCGATAAGGACACAGGGGATGGTGCCGGTATTTTGGTACAAATTCCTCATGAGTTCTTTAAACGCGAATGCGAAGTGCTTGGTATCAACTTGCCTGCAGCTGGTGAGTACGGCGTAGGTATGATATTTGCCCATAAATATGAAAGCCTCCGTAACGAGCAAAAACGCATTTTTGAAGAGGTTGTACGCGAAGAAGGTCAAGTTGTTCTTGGCTGGCGTGAAGTACCAGTAGATGGTACAAAGGTTGGTAAAGAAGCAGCTGCTATCCGTCCTTGGATGATTCAAATCCTCATCGGCAAAGGCCCAGACGTAACTAATAATAAAGAATTTGAACGTAAATTATATATTATTCGTAAATTAGCAGAAAAACGCATTGTTCCATTGAGCAAGGAATTATCTAGTGATTTCTATATTGCATCCTTGTCCTCTAAGACAATCGTATATAAAGGTATGTTGACACCTGGTCAATTGCGTGACTTCTACCTTGATTTGAGCGACCTTGACTTTACATCTGCATTGGCTATGGTTCACTCCCGTTTCAGTACGAATACATTCCCAAGCTGGGCTCGGGCGCATCCTAACCGTTTCTTAGTGCATAATGGTGAAATTAACACAATCCGTGGTAACGTAAACTGGATCAATGCTCGTGAAGGTAAAGCGGAATCTCCATTATTCCCAGATATTAAAAAGGTATTCCCTGTAGTAGATGACAGCGGTTCTGACTCCGCTATGTTCGACAATACTTTAGAATTCTTGCACATGACAGGTCGTTCCTTGCCTCATGCGATTATGATGATGATTCCTGAACCTTGGGAACGCAATAATCTCATGAGCCAAGAAAAACATGACTTCTATGAGTTCAATAGCTTCATGATGGAACCATGGGATGGTCCTGCCGCTATGGGCTTCACTGATGGTACTGTTATCGGTGGCGTACTTGACCGTAATGGTTTGCGTCCTGCTCGTTACTATGTAACAACTGATGATCGCGTTATCATGGCGTCCGAAGTGGGTGTAGTAAACGAAAATGCTGAAAATATTCGCGCTAAAGGTCGTTTGGAACCGGGCAAAATGCTTCTCATCGATACAGAGGAACAACGCATTATTTCCGACGAAGAAATCAAACAACGCGTTGCTACTGAATTGCCATATGATGAATGGGTAAAAGAGCACGTAATCCACTTGTCTGAAATTACGCAAGCTGATGAAAGCGATATTCCAAAAGTAGACGATTTGTTCAAAAAGCAACAAGCCTTTGGTTATACTCAAGAAGATCTTGTGCGTATGATAGTACCTATGGCAAAAGATGGTAAAGACCCTGTAGGTGCAATGGGTGCCGATGCTCCACTTGCTATCTTGTCTGATAAACCACAATTGTTATACAGCTACTTCAAGCAAATGTTCGCGCAAGTAACAAATCCTCCAATTGACTCCATTCGTGAGGAAATGGTTACATCTACTCGTGTTATGCTTGGTAACTCTGGTAACTTAACAGATCCTAATAAAGCTGGTACCTATGCGTTGTCCATGCGTACACCAATTCTTACAAATCAAGAATTGGCGTCCATTAAGGCTCTTGACTGCCGTCGAATGAAATCTGTTACATTGCCAATCCTCTTTGACCCAACTAAGGGTGCGGATGGCTTGCGTGATGCGTTGACTGAATTGTGCGAAAAAGCAGAAGAAGCAGCACGTACAGAGCAAAATGTATTGATTTTATCCGACCGTGGAGTCGATGAAAATCATGCACCAATTCCAGCGTTGTTAGCTGTAGCAGCTGTTCATAATCACTTAATTAGAAAAGTATTGCGCACAGAAATTGGTCTTATCCTCGAATCTGGTGAGCCTCGCGAAGTACATCATTTCTGTACATTGATCGGTTATGGCGTAACAGCTATCAATCCTTACTTGGCTCTTGAAACTGTACGCGATTTACAAGCTCGTAAACGTCTTGGTGATATTACACCTGAACAAGCAGAAAAGAACTACATTAAAGCAGCTGTAGGCGGCATTATGAAGGTTATGTCCAAAATGGGCATCTCCACAGTTCGTTCCTACCATGGTGCCCAAATCTTCGAAGCTTTGGGCTTGAATACCAACTTTATTAATAAGTTCTTCGTAAATACACCAACACGTATTGGCGGTATTGGTCTTGTAGGCGTTGCCAATGAAGCATTGGCTCGTTATGACCGTGCTTTCAAATCCGATGAATCTGTGCTTGAACCAGGTGGTTGGTATGGCCCTGTAAAAGATGGGGAAGAGCATTTGTTCAACCCTAAAACAATTGATCTTTTACAAGAATCCCTTATTAACGGTGATTACGCAAAATATAAAGACTACTCTAAAGCGATTCGCAACGATTACCATGTAACATTGCGTTCTTTGATGGAATTGAACTACCCTGTAGGCGGCGGTATTCCTATCGAAGAGGTTGAACCTGAAGAATCTATCGTAAAACGCTTTAAAGCGGGCGCTATGAGTTATGGTGCTATCAGTAAAGAGGCTCATGAAACGATTGCTATCGCTATGAACCGTCTTGGTTCCACATCTAACTCTGGTGAGGGCGGCGAAGATGTAGCTCGCTTCAAACCATTGCCAAATGGCGACAGCATGAACTCCGAAGTAAAACAAATTGCATCTGGCCGTTTCGGTGTAACTGCAAATTACCTCATTCATGCAAAAGAGTTGCAAATTAAATGCGCACAAGGTGCTAAACCAGGCGAAGGTGGTCAATTACCAGGTAAGAAAGTATACCCTGAAATCGGGAAAGCTCGTCACTCCACTCCAGGCGTTGAACTCGTATCTCCACCACCACATCATGATATTTACTCCATCGAAGACTTGGCTGAGTTGATTTACGATTTGAAATGCGTTAACAAAGATGCTCGTATTTCCGTTAAATTGACATCTGAAGCTGGCGTTGGTACTATCGCTGCTGGTGTGGCAAAAGCAAAAGCAGATAATATCTTAATCTCTGGTTACGATGGTGGTACAGGTGCGGCAGGCCGTACATCTGTAAAACACGCTGGTGTGCCTTGGGAATTAGGCTTGTCTGAAACTCATCAAACATTGATGCTCAACAGATTGCGTGACCGCGTTAAATTGGAAGTAGACTCCAAGTTGATGACTGGTTTCGACGTAGCCGTTGCTGCTATGCTTGGCGCTGAGTTATTCGGTTTCGGTACATTGCCACTCGTTGCTGTAGGCTGTAAAATGGCTCGTGTATGTAACCTCAACACATGCCCTTATGGTGTAGCCACACAAGATGAAAAATTGCGTGCTCGTTTTACAGGTAAGCCTGAGTACGTAGAAAACTTGATGATCTTCATCGCTCGTGAATTGCGTGAAATCATGGCTCGCTTAGGTATACGCTCCGTAGCTGAACTTGTAGGCCGTATCGACCTTGTTCGTCAAAAATCTCAAGACGATAACTTCAAATTGTCTCGCGTTGACCTTAAACGCGTATTGTTCCATCCATACATCGATGCATCTGTAGGTCATATGCACATGATTGACCAAGATCACGAATTGGAACGCACATTGGACATGTCCAAGCTCTTGCGTATGTGCCGTCCTGCCATAGAGGACCAAAAACCAATTCGCGCTAAATTGGCTATCAACAACATTAACCGTGTTGTAGGTACCTTGGTTGGTTCTGAGGTGACACGTCGTTATGGTGAAAGCGGCTTGCCAGATAACACAATCAAGTTGAACTTTGAAGGCTCTGCAGGTCAATCCTTTGGTGCTTTCATTCCTAAAGGCATGACATTAGAACTTGAAGGTGATGCGAATGATTACCTCGGTAAAGGCTTGTCCGGTGGTACAATTACTGTATATCCTCCTAAGAAATCCATCTTTGAAGCTGATGAAAACATCCTTATCGGTAACGTTGCCTTCTATGGTGCCACATCTGGTACAGCCTACATTAACGGTGTTGCTGGTGAACGTTTCGCTGTTCGTAACAGTGGTATCACAGCTGTTGTAGAAGGTGTAGGCGACCATGGTTGTGAATACATGACTGGTGGCGAAGTGCTTGTACTCGGTAAAATCGGACGTAACTTCGCAGCAGGTATGTCCGGTGGCTATGCGTACATCCTCGATTGCGATGAACGTTATGTAAACACAGGTCTAGTAGAATTACGTCCTGCTAATAATGATGACCTTAAACGCATTAAAGAATTAGTAGAACAACACGTATTGCACACTAATTCCGCTAAAGGCCGTCACATCCTTGAAAATTGGAATAACTTTGTAAATAGATTTACAAAAGTCGTACCTGTAGCATATGAAGAAATGCACGCTGCTATTGAACGCTATAAAGAACAAGGCTTATCCTTGGAAGAAGCTCAATTGGCTGCATTCAAAGAAAAATATTCAAAATAATTTCTAATCTAATTGAATATCCTTTAGATAAGACATATGAAATGCCTCTATAGCTTTGACTATAGAGGCATTTTCATGTATAATATTTGTATTGCAATATTGGATCATGGCAGTTCTCGGGCCTGTGCAATGGGGGCCTGTGAATCGTGTCAGGACTGAGAGGTAGCAGCACTAAGCGGTAACCCTCATGTGCCACGGGGAACCCGGGGGCTGTCGTGATCGAATATTGCAAGGCGGCCTATGGGGCCGCTTTTTTTATGCTTAATTGATAGAGGGAAATGGGGCGTATAAATTAATGATAGAACTCTATAAAATGAGTAAGATTTCCGTGAATATGGTATAATAAAGTATTGTAATTTTCGGAAAAGGGGGTGTTCCAATGGCATATATTGCGTTATATCGTAAGTACCGTCCACAGACGTTTACCGATGTGGTTGGTCAGCATCAGGTGTCTGATACATTGATGCGTGCTATCCGCGAAGATAAGGTGGCTCATGCGTATTTGTTTGCTGGTCCGCGAGGGACTGGTAAGACGAGTATGGCTAAGATTTTCGCGCGCGCTATCAATTGCGAGCATGGGCCAACGGATCATCCTTGTAACGAGTGTAGTGCTTGTAAATCGATTTTGAGCGGTCAGTCCATGGACGTTCTTGAAATCGACGCTGCATCCAATCGTGGTATCGATGAGGTGCGTGCTCTTCGTGAAAGCGTCAAATTCATGCCGGTTGAAGGCCGTAAAAAGGTGTTCATCATCGACGAAGCCCACATGCTCACAACTGAGGCGTGGAATGCGCTTTTAAAAACTATCGAAGAGCCACCGGCTCACGTTATGTTTATCTTTGCTACTACAGAAATTGAAAAATTGCCTGTTACTATCGTGTCTCGTTGTCAGCGCTATACCTTTAGACGCATTACCTCTGATGATATCGCACAGCGTTTATCCTATGTAGCGGAAAAGGAAGGCTTTGGCTTAGATCCTGCAGCAGCACAGCTCATCGCTGTCCATGCAGATGGCGGTTTGCGCGATGCGTTGAGTATCTTAGACCAATGTGCCGGTATGGCAACAGGCACTATTACGCCGCAAGTAGTAGAAGAACTGATTGGTCTTGTTAGCAAGGAATGGATTATTCATTTCCTTGATGCGCTGCGCAACGGGGATGGTCCCAAATTGTTGTCCTATATCCACGATGCCTTAGCAGAAGGTCGTGATGCGACGCAGATTATGGAAGCCCTCATTCAGCACGTGCGGGCCTTACTAGTTGGTAAGGTCGCACCTGATGCGGATGAGCTCAAGGTATATGATGCCTTTAAGGCTGAGTTTTTAGCTCAAGCTGAAAGCATCGATTTTAATGAGCTTAATCAGTATGTGCGCAGTGCGCAATCCATCATGAATGATGCAAAACAAGTGGATAATCCACGAACTATTATCGAAATGGGCCTTTTGGTGCTTTGTGCTAAATTAGGCTCTGTTGATGAAAGCTTAGAAGACCGTGTGTATGCATTAGAGTCTTCAGAACGATCTGAACGCAACGATTTATTGAATCGCATGGCTCAATTAGAACAACGAGGTCCAGCTGCCGTAACTGCACCTGCTTATGGTGCTAATTCCTTTGGACCGCCAGGTGGTTATGCCAATAGTTTTGTTTCTGTAGATAATGCTGCTGTACAGAATGCTTCCATGAGTAGTACTCAAAATAGTACTGTTGGTACTGTGCCGCCTCTAAGTGGAGTGGGGATGACACCACCGCCTGCGAGTGTAGGCATGACACCTCCACCTATGAGTGCACCAGGTAGTATACCGCCTCCTATGAATGGAGTAGGCATGGCTCCGCCTCCAATGGGCAGTATTAGTATGGCGCCACCAAGTACAAGCAGTGCGCCAGAACGATCGGCTAGAAATCAAGCCAAAGGTCGTGGTAAAAAAGGTATTAGTACACAGGCTATCATTAGTGATCAAATCTTGTCGGCTCAAGAGTATCGCAATGTACAGTCCAATGTTATTAAATACTTGAAGGACAGCAATCGCAATATGACCTCTACCGTAATTGGACAAGGTCAACTTGTATACGTAGACCAAAGCAAGGCGGTTATGGCCTTCAAAAATACATTGCATCTCAATGTAATGACCAACGAAGTAAACTTAGCAGAAGCAGCAGATGCTTTCACCTATACGCTAGGCTATCCAGTACATGTAGAAATTGTTGATGCCCTCACACAAGTTTACAAAGACTATAAAAAGGCCTCTGGTAGTACGACGCAACACCAAGTAAAAGCGCCGCAACGTCCACCAGAACCGATGGTTGACGTACAGAAAACCTCTGGTGGTCAACCGGCACAAATGGATTTAACAAATCCATCGGCACCACAAGGCACTAATAATGCTCCAGTGGGAAATAGCTCAGCAGGAGCTAATAGCGCTCAAGGTAGTAACGCGTCACAAGCTCAACAACCTATCGCACAAGTTGGAGGTCCTACAACTGATGAGCAATCAAGTAAGCCTGATTCTACAGCGGTAGATGCGGCAAAGGCCGCAGCGTTAGCCTTCTTGGCGAAAAAGTCGGGCGGTGCTGCTGTAAGTGCCACAACTGGTGCTGATACGAGTGAGGTCGGAGCAGAAACATCACCAACTGGTAGAGATGTACCGATTACATCCTTTGATGGCAGTCCGTCTGTACCCGTTCCAGATGGAGAAATCCCTATCGAGTCTCTAGCAGGTTCTATTGAAGGCGATGATATTCCAGTTCATTCCTTTGATGATGTTCCTGTAGACGATATGGAGGAATCTTACGTATCATCTTTAGATGATATGCCACCACATCCGTTAGATAGTGTTACTGTTATTAGCGATGATGGGGAGGTCTTAGAACGCCCTATGGATAGCGGTGCCCATATTGAGGTAGAAGCTGTCCCAAAGTCTAATGGGGGCGAACAACAGGGAACCCCTTATCAAAGTGATGATCATGCTATGCTTTCACAAGCACCTATTGAAGTGGCGCCCATCGATAGCGTGACGGTAGCTCGTGAATACGCATGGGATCCAGAGCATATGACAGAAGAGGAGCGAAACAATCCTCTCTTGGCAGAAACATTAGAGAAATTATCTGAAGACCACGACATTATCGTCGAGGTCATTGAAGAATAAATTTTTGAGTATACCTGTTGGTCCTAAGGCCGTAGGTGACACATATGTTAAAATCTATGTCGCATGTTAGAGTTATGGGCATAGACAGTTAGTAAGGACAAGATCCTAAAAGGAGGAATTACAATGTTTGGTAAAGGTATGGGCAATATGGCTGGCATGATGAAAAAAGTTCAAAAAATGCAAGCAGATATGAAGAAAATGCAAGAAGAATTAAAAACTCGTACAGTAGAAGCTTCCGTTGGTGGCGGTGCTGTAACAGTTGTAATGAACGGCGAAAAAATCATCGAGTCTTTGAAGTTGAACCCAAATGCAGTTGATCCTGAAGACGTAGAAATGTTAGAAGATTTAGTAATGGCTGCTGTAAACGAAGCTAGCAAAAAAGTAGACGACCTCTTGGCTCAAGAAATGGGCAAAGTAACTGGTGGTCTTAACTTGCCAACAGGTTTATTCTAAATGACAAACGCTTTAGAACGGCTCGTAGAGCAGCTGCGCCGCTTGCCAGGTATCGGCTCCAAGTCGGCTAGACGCTTGGCCTATCATTTGGTAGAAATGCCGAAGGAAGAGGTAGACCGTCTCGTGGAAACCATCGTAGAAGCGAAGGGGGCTACACGTCACTGTTCTATTTGCTTTAACTTATCAGCTCAAGACCCTTGCGAATTCTGTAGCAATCCGAACCGCGATCAAACGACGATTATGGTCGTTGAAACATCTCGCGATGTCATTGCTATTGAGCGCAGTGGTGACTATAAGGGCTTATATCACGTATTGGAAGGCGCCTTGTCCCCTATGGAGGGCATCGGTGCTGACGATATTCGCGTAAAAGAATTGATTGCTCGCCTTCGAGATGGTGTCGTACAAGAGGTTATCCTCGCTACTGACCCAGACGTAGAAGGGGAGGCGACAGCTCTCTATTTGGCTCGTTTATTAAGCCCAAGTGGCATTAAGGTAACGCGTATTGCCCGCGGTGTTCCTGTGGGTGGCGATATCGAATATGCCGATGAATTAACGTTAGGCGGTGCCGTAGTGAACCGCCAAGAAATGAAAGGATAATATGGGAGCTTTATTAGCATCACCGATTATATCGGCGGTTGTATCCGTTGCTGTAGCCTACATTGCTTTCAAAGTAGCATTTTTCACCATTAAACGAGTGGCTATGAATGCAGTAACTGGTATTTTGACGTATTTAGTATGCGTTCATATCCTCAATATTCCTATGGATATTGGTTTGGGCGTATGGGCTTTAACAGCAATTCTAGGCCCTATTCCAATGCTCATTGCTGCCGGATGGTACGGCTTTTTAAAATAGGAGGACCTCATGCTTATCAATCGTGAACAACAACGCGTTATTGATGAAGTTGAACAGAATATCCTCTTGTTAGCGTCCGCTGGGACGGGAAAAACGAATACACTTGCTTATCGAGTGGCTCACCTCATCGAGGGCGGCTATGCGAAGGCGGAGAATATCTTGTGCATGACCTTTACAAATAAGGCGGCAAACGAGATGAAAGACCGCATTCAATCGCTCGTAGGCAGTCCTGCAAAGGCTGTGGAGGTTAGTACATTCCACAGCTTTTGCTTTTTCGTGCTCCAACAAGAGGGGAAGCGCAATGAAACCTTATATACGGATGTAACTATCTTTGATGAAGAGGATTGTAAGGAATTGTCTGAACCGTATCGTCCAGGTAAGTTGCGAGAAATGTCCTTTGCCAACATCATCGGCATGGTAAAAGAATATCGTTCCTTATATGGGTTCTATTCTGATGATCTCCTAGGCGATTATAAACGAACTATTGATCGTTTGCAAAAGGAACAGCGTCCTGCTATTGAGCAACAGTTTTCTAGTTTTGGTAATGTTCTTTATAGTGAACTTCATGATTTCTTGAACCATGGTCACGAATGGATTGCCGGCTATGATGAAAGCTTAGCCTCTGTACATGGTCTAGATTTCACAGATCTCATTTGCGGTGTTCATCGCCTGTTCCAAGATCCCGTAGTTCGGGAGCGATGGCGCAGTCGTTATAGTTATATCTCTGTAGATGAAATGCAAGATACAGGTGTACTAGAGTACAAGGTTCTAGAAATGCTGTGGGAAGGTAATCACGTCCTATTATGTGGGGACTATTTCCAAACTATATACGAATGGCGTGGGTCTGATCCATTTCGTTTGCTCAAGCAGTTTGATGCGGACTTTATGCCTTTAAAAATTATCTTCTATGAAAACTACCGCTCTAACTGGACTCTCTTTACGATGGCTTTCAAAACATTGCAGAATATGTTCCCTGATCTGGTAGGCTCTATTTATACTGAATTGCCTCGCGCCAATAGTGAAAGAAAGGGTAAGCCTGTTCTCATAAAAGGCTGTAAAAATAGCTATCTTGAGGGACGGTATATCTATGAAGCTATCTGCGCCTTGCCAAAGGATGCCAATATTGGCGTTTTAGTGCGGGATAATAAAAAGGCACAACGGCTGAGCGACTCCTTTGAACGCCTCAACAATGAAAAGCCTGAAGACGAACGCCGTCATTTTATGATTATTGATGAGTTTAAATTCTTTAGACGTCAAGAAATCAAAGATGTTATGGCTTACTTTAAACTGCTTATGAACCCGAATGACTCGGTCAGTGCTAAGCGCATTATAAAACGTTACGTTGCTGGTATCGGTGACGCGCGTATCTCCGCTATTGAAAGCCCTGAGACGCGACAAGTAGGCTTAAAATTGACGGACTTTATGGATATGCCTATCTTTGAGGCAGAGCCTTATGCGAAGCTCGTCAGTGGTTTAGAAAATCATGAGGTCGTCGTGTATGACGTAGAAAGTACTGGTACCGATACGTCCCAGGATCGCATCATTCAAATTGCGGCTATCCGCATCGATGAAAAGGGAAAGATCCTAGAAACCTTTGAACGCTTTATCAACCCCGGCGTACCTGTGGGACAATCCGAAGAGGTACACGGCTTCTCTGATGCGTATTTACAAGAACACGGCGAAGAGCCAGCTATAGTGCTACAAGCCTTTAAGGAATTCTCCAAGAATGCCATTATCGTAGGCCATAATGTAAACTACGATGTGACTATCTTTACTAATGAATTGGCACGCCATAATTTAGGTAATCCAGAATTCAAGGCTATCTACGATACACTCGATATTTACCGTCGTTTCTATCCTAATTTGCCAAACCATAAATTGGGCTTCCTAGCATCAGAGTTTCCTATCAATCATGAGCCTACGCACAATGCGATGGACGATATCTTGGCCACAGCACAGCTTTTAATCTATGCAGTGAAAGAAAATATCGTGCCTACAACAACTGGTCGTATGGTGGCAATCAATAAGTATAAGGCTGCTTTCACCAATATTGCGTCCCAAATGGCAACGTTACGTAGAAAGGCCTATACAGAATTACCAACAAAGTTATTGGCGTACATTATGAATCAAATGGGGGTTCTAGAATACTATAAATCCCATGGGGAAGCGGCGAAGGTAGAGCATATACGCGATCTATATCGCATTATGGAAAAACTAGATGCTGCCTATGAGGGCCCAGCTGGGTTAGCTCGATTAAATCAAATCTTGCAGATGGCGGCCCTTACCGCAGGTGAGCCAGCTCAACAGGTACGAAACGAAGATCGGATTCCTATCATTACCATCCACCAAGCAAAGGGGAGCGAGTTTGACCATGTATTCTTAGCAGGCCTTAACGAAGGTACCTTTCCAAGCCCGTTTGCCATTGCAGAAGGGCGTGAAGATGAAGAAAAGCGCTTGTTTTATGTGGCCATAACGCGCCCTAAGCAAGAGCTGACTATTACCTTTGAACAAACGAATATACGTGGTCGAGCGGTTCAACCAAGCTCGCTACTGAACTATATGCCACGAGACAATGAGCTCGTAGAAAGGAGATACTAATGGCGAGAAAAACACATCGTCCTGATGATATTTTGTGGACCGTAACTGCTGCAGATATAGACGCTGCACGTAGTGAAAAACAGGATGTTACATTAGGTGACGTACTAGATACAAAATATCCTCGTAAGTCTTTAGTAAAGTTATTTGAGGAAAAACTAATCCACATCAACGGTCATAAAGCAACGCCAAAGGATGTTATCTCCGAAGGTGACGAGATTTGGATTGCCATGGCGAAGGAAAAAATAGATCATGAACCAATTGAAATGAATCTACATATCTTATATGAAGATGATGATCTCCTCATTGTGGATAAGCCGGCTGGTGTGACAGTAAACTCCAAAGGCCAAGTATCCCTTGCCAATGGTGTGGCTTACTACTTTAAAGAACATGGTATTAAGCGAAAGGTACGTTTCTTGAATCGCTTAGATAGAGATACAACGGGCTGTATTGTGATTGCTAAAAGTGGCTTAGCTCAAAGTCTTTATCAACAGCAAATGGATGATAATACCTTTGAAAAGTGGTATATGGCTACTGTGGAAGGTATCGTAGAAGCTGATGAGGATTCCTTGGTATTATCTATGGAACGCAGTGCTGATGGGATTCATTACGAAGTAAATCCTAAGGGAAAAGAGACTCGTACAGATTATTCCGTCCTATGTAGACATCAATCACAGCCTGTGGATAAGTCTGTGAATAAGTCCAAAAATTCTGTGGATATAGCATCAAAAAATGTGGATATAGAACTATCAGATGTGGATAAAAGTGGTCAAAATGTGGACAAATCTGTGTATAACTTCCAAGAATGTGGATATACAGAGGTTTTAGTCCGTTTGTACACAGGAAAAACACATCAAATTCGTGTGGCTTTCAGCCATATAGGTCACCCTCTCGTAGGGGATACCTTATATGGCGCACAGCCAACGGGGCAGCCGTTCCAATTGCGTGCCCAAAAGGTTGTATTTACACACATGCGCACAGGCGAGCGTATTACGGTTACTGCATAATTACCTCTAATTACTTTGATACTTATCACTAGGTAAGTATTAAGAAGTGCGTAATATATAGTACGTATTAATAATTAGATAGTAGTTTATTAACAATAGATCTACACTATAGATTGTGAAGTCACAATACATCAAATGTTCTAATTGAGAAATGAGAATTATTGATAACTCAGTAAAATCAATGATTTTATAGAAATTTTTCAAAAAATATAATGACAAATGATAATCGATAAGCTATAATAGAAATGTAAATAAATCGATAGGCTTCGATTTGTAGCTTAGTGAATTGAATGTAAGAGGTGTAGTTCAATATGATTTTGCAAGAAAATGGTGCAGCACGTAATCGGGGGATTACGCTTGCTAGTATAAAAGGTATTATAGGTAACGTCGTTCTCGTTATTTTTAAAATGATTGTAGGCCTTGCATCTAACTCTATCGCCATCATCCTTGATGCGGTAAACAACTTAACAGACGTTTTGTCCTCTGTGTTAACTATTGTTGGTACAAAATTAGCAGCTAAGGGTGCCGATAAGGAGCATCCATTTGGTCATGGTCGTATCGAATATATGACTACCATGGCCATTGCTTTCATCATCCTTGGTGCAGGCATTGGATCCCTCAAGGAATCTATTGAAAAAATTCTTCACCCTGAGGTATCTACCTTTGATGTTCCAAGCTTGGCCATTATCGCTGTCGCTATTGTGGTGAAAGTTGTGATGGGCCGTTATATTAAGGCGCAAGGTGAAAAATATAAATCCGATGCTCTTGTAGCGTCTGGTATAGATGCCCTTTTTGATGCGGTAATTACCTTTGCAACTTTGGTATCTGCAGGCTTAGTATTCTTCTTTAACTTTGATATTCAAGGTTATGTAGGGGCTGCTATCTCCGTATTGATTTTGAAAGCATCTTATGACATTTTAAAAGAAATGTATAATCACTTGCTTGGCGTTCGTGCCGATGATAACTTAGTTCGTGAAATTAAAGAAACTATCGCTCAACATCCAAATGTGGGTGGTGTATATGATTTAGTATTAAATAGCTACGGTCCTGGTGAAACAATTGGATCCGTTCATATTACAGTGCCAGATACGATGACGATGGCGGATATCCATCCACTAACAAAAGGTATCGCTGTTCATCTTTATAAAAAATTTGGTATTGCTATGACCGTTGGTGTATATGCTGAAAACCAACCAAGTGTGGAAGTACTTGAAATTAGACAAGCTCTTGATCAAGTTGTAAGTTTATATACTCATGTAGTACAAGTACATGCCTTTTACGTACACGAAGAAAAGAAAGTTATCTACTATGATATTATCTTTGACTTTGACGAAGAAGATCCGCATGGCACATTAGAAAAAATTAAAGCAGAAATGCAAAAACGCTGCCCTGAATATACACAATTTGCTATTGTGGATACTGACTTTAGTAACTAGTTCAAAAAATATAGTTATGTTATAAGATAAAAGACTTTTACCGATGATTGATAGAATATCTGGTCAAAAATTGGTAAAAGTCTTTTTCTTTTATTAGACTATAAAGTTAGCTATACTATAAGTAAGAGAGAGGGAGTTTTATATTACTATGAAACTAGGTAATTAAGGATACAAGTTTAGAAAATAGACTGACTTGAAATTTATTCCCTAAGTGAATATAATATATTGTATAAAATGTAAATTGTTTTGGAGACCTTTATGAGGAGAGATATAATGAAGAAATTTGCTCTTACAACGTTAGCTGTAATGGCGGCCGTTGGTGTGTTGGCGGTTCAGCCTGCAGATGCGAAAAAGGTACAACAAGATCCTAGTATGGCACTTATTGATATGCCTATGAATGATGAAATTCAGCAAGTCAATGGTGTATCTAAATCTGCAAATAAAGAAACACAACGTTTATCTAATAAGTTAGCAGATGCTACAAGAGTGATGGTTAAGAAAAATTGGAAAATCATCTATATTAAAGCTGTACCTACAGGAGATAAAGCAGCTGTACGTTTCTATTACACAGATAAAAATGGTCAAGTATATAATGGCCAAGTCATTAGAAATACAGGCCTATCTAAAGGTAAATATATGACTGGTTCGTTGCGACAAGTTGAAGCGCTACAAGAATTAGTAAATCATTTACAACAAAATGGTCAAGAGGTACCATCCTCCATTGATCTTATTATTACCCAAGGCGGATATCGTACTAAGACGATCTTTAATTATGGCGAAGATACAAGTAATCTACCTGCTTATCAACAACAGTATGAACAACAAAACTTCCCTACTATGAAGTAAGAGAAAAGCCCGTGCATAGCACGGGCCTTTTTGTTAGATTATGTAATCGTCAGAATCTTCTTTTTTGGGTTTTTTGTAAATTTCTTTTACACCAGCCATCTCGATAAGTTCCTCACTGAGAGCATCTTCATCATCTGTATTAAGCATGGAGTAGAAGGCCCAGAGAATAACGAACCAAATTGGTGTAAACAAGAGGGCAATTCGAGTGTCTTCGTTTAAGGCGAGAATACCTAGAATGAAAACAAAGAATGCAAGGATGATGTAATTCATCACAGGGAATAGAGGCATTTTGAATTTAGATTGTGCTGCTAATTCTGGATTTTTCTTGCGATATTTAAGGTGACAAATAACCATCATGGCCCAAATAAAGATGAAGCAGAATGTAGAGATAGATGTAATCATAACGAATACTGCTTCTGGCATTACATAGTTGAGTACAACCGTAATCAATAGTACTGCAGCAGAGAAAATCGTTGCTTGGTATGGTACACTGCTGTGTGTTAAGCGGCGCATAGAGCTTGGCGCATGACCGCGTTTAGCAAGGGCGTAAATCATACGGCCTGTACTAAAGATACCAGAGTTTGTTGCAGATGCAGCAGATGTAAGAACTACAAAGTTTACGATGCCTGCAGCGGCTGCAATACCAACTGCTGTAAATACGGCTACAAATGGACTAGCAGATGGATTAACGGCTGTCCAAGGGTAAATACTCATGATGATGGCCAAAGAGCCCACATAGAACAAAATAATGCGTAATGGGATGTTATTGATGGCCATAGGAATAACCTTTTCAGGATCCTCTGTTTCACCAGCTGTCAAACCTACGAGCTCGATACCTGTGAAAGCGAAAACAACCATTTGGAATGATAAGATAAAGCCCATCGTTCCGTTCGGGAACCAGCCCCCATAATTCCACATATTACTAAAGGCGGCAACGCCTGCATCTGTAGTAAAACCTGTGACAATCATGATGATACCGATGATGATGAGGGAGATGATGGCAATTACCTTAATCAAGGCAAACCAGAACTCCATTTCACCGAAGTATTTTACGGCTGTTAAGTTCATTAATAGCAATGCCACTAAGACGACAAGGGCGGGTATCCATTGAGGTAGCCACGGTATCCAGAACTGCATATAGAGGCCTACGGCTGTTAAATCGGCCATGGCTAGTGAAAGCCAACAGAACCAGTATGTCCATCCTGTGATAAAGGCTGCTCGATCACCTAAATAATCTTCTACGAAATCGATAAAAGAGTGGTGATTCAAGTTGGATAATAACAATTCGCCTAATGCTCTCATGATGAAGAAGCAGATAATACCTGTAATAAGGTAGGCGAAAATAATGGATGGACCTGCCAAGTGAATGGCACGGCCGGAGCCTAAGAACAAGCCTGTACCGATGGCACCGCCGATGGCGAGCAACTGTACGTGCCGGTTCTTAAGGCCCCGTTTTAACTGATGCGTATCAGACATAGTAAAGACCTCTTTTCTACAAACTATCTACAAATATAAAAAGCCATGGATGACCATAGCTTTTATAATCTATAGAATCAATAAAACTATTTTCTTATAATACAGTATCTATTACAAAAAGTCAAATGTATTTATACAGTGGACACATAGGAAAAATAGTATTATTAATATACGAATAAAAGAGAAATTATTCATTTAAAGAGAATACTTAGCCTTAAAAAGTTTCTAAAATTTGCTATAATGATACATAGATTATTTTTTACGTAAAACTGTGGAGACTATTATGAGACGACAAGATCGCAAGGTTACAGATATAGATGAAATTAAGGGCATTTTAAATAGCACTCGTATCATTCACCTAGGTTTGATGGATGGTGATTACCCTTACGTGGTACCCTTACATTTTGGATATGAATTTATAGATGAGGTACTTTATATCTATGTACATGGCCATTATGAGGGGAAAAAGTTTAGTTTGATTCAAGCGAATCCCCATGTATTTATTGAAATTGATGGTAGCGATGAAGCCCTCGTTTCAGGTGGAGATATACCATGTAAATATAGCTCGGTATACTCTAGTGTGATGGGTCGTGGAGAGGCTACCTATTTAGAGGCTATTGATGAAAAGTCTCATGGCTTACAAGTATTGATGAAACATCAGACAGCTCGTGAGTTCACTTTTACGGAAGCCATGATAAACTCTGTGGGCGTAGTTCAAATTAAAATTGTCGACTATACGGCCAAAAGACGAAGACAACTTGAACAAGATACTATTATGCCTCCATTAACTAAATAATGACACAACAATCCTATTGAACTCTATTATGATATAGCGTTCAGTAGGATTTTTTTATATCGAACCTAAGTATTAGATACATTCGTTGATGATGCCTATGCTTTCACAAAAGGAAAGATAAAAGTTTTATGAAGTAGCTAGGGATACAGAATAGGTTTCTTGATTCTGATATAAATAAGAAAATATATCATTATATGTGTGAAGGATATTATAAAATTTTATAAGCGGAGAGAATATGAGAAAATTAATATGTAAGTCCGTTTTAGCTGTTATTGCTGCTGGGTTATTATCTGTAGGAATGGCCACAGCAGAAACGGTAGATACTCCTGATACTACAGATCAGGCTGGATCCACTAAAACACTTAAGCTAGGACATAACTTTAAAAATGTTGAGCCTAGAATGGATACCCTACAGTGGCACTTTCATGATTGGCCTATAGAGAATACACAAAAGGCTCATACTTTTAAGGGACAACTAAAAGAGGCAGTTCAGAAGCTTCCATATGAAGTTAAGGCACCTAGTTATATCCCTTATGGTTATGAAATCTATACAGTGCGGCAAGACAAAAATGATGTATTAGAGGTTGTATATTTTATAAAAAATTCCCAAACATATCGAGTTGGGAAGAGAAACTCTGGTAGTATTTTCGTTTATAGAATGGGCTATTCAGTGAACGATGTAAAAGACGTACCGTATGTTTCTGCTGAGTATAAGGACTTTGAATGGTCTGAACAAGGTGAATCCGGTGAGATCTTTTACACTGGGGATCCAGCAGCGCAACTAATTCGCAGCATTACATGGACAAAAGACGGTATGGCATATTCCTTATTGTTCTTAGAATCTGTGAAATCAGTTGATGCTGAATTCTATAAGGAGCATGTGGAGCCTGTAAATTATACGGCTATATAAATATACGATATTGGAAAAGCGGAAATCTGTGTAACCGCTCGAAGAGGAGAGAATATGAAGAAACTAATAACATCTGCTGTTTTATGTGCCGCGATGGCTACTGCAGTAAGTACGTTTGGTGTGCAGCCAGTTAGTGCCACATACCCATTAATTGATAAAAATGGTAATACCGTTCCTGTTGAACGAGATGTAGATGATAAAAATCTCATCGATGATAATAAAAAACTCACTGATCGTTATCGTTGGTATGATCAAGTTGATGATTATGATTTAGTTAATACTAATATTGAGAGTACCGCGCAGGAATTTGGCTATCCTATACAAGTTCCGTCTTATATGCCTAAGGATTATGCAGTACGTGATGTAAAGGCCAAGGATCATGACGTATTAGAAATTGTTTATACAGAAACGGGCCGTGATGGAGAATTTGGTCCGAAATTAACCTTCTCTAATACAGATATTGTATATCGCATGGGGTGGGCTATCGATACAGTGGTAACACCTATATTAGAAAAGACAAATTACAACGCTAAGGATGCAGTTAGCTTTACTACCCCTAATGGGATCGCTGTACATACGTTAGGTTATAGTAAAGACGCTATTCAAATTGCTTATTGGAAAAAAGATAATAAAGTTTATATGCTCTACTTTGCTTCTTCAAGGAACCAAAGCTTTGTAAGCAAAATTGTAGACTCTGTAGGTCCTGTGAGTAACGTAGCCGCTGATGATACTAGGTTACGTGGTGATCGCAATGATAAGCAACATGTTGAAGAAAACGATGCGAAAAAGGTTAAACCAAATGATGAGCCTGAATGGCCTCCTTATGAATCGATTGGGTTGCCATTGCGTACACATACGAATTCCGTATGGCCTATACTTACCAGTAAATCCAAGGGCTTACCAAGTGGTGTAATTGATGCATCTCATAAGGTGTCCTATGACGTATCTGTACCAAGTTATTTACCGCTTGGTTATACATACTATGCTACACATTTTTATGACAATGATGTATTAGAAACTGTATATTGGAAGCAAGGTGAAGAGTATCAAGAGCGCAGCGGTCGTTGGGTAACTCATACGATGGTCTTCCGCATGAGCTACTCTATGGATACTGTATGGCCTGAAGAATATATCCCATGGGAGTACCATGACGTACAGTGGAGCGACTCCACTCCAATAGGGGAGGTTCAATATACAGGGGATGTAGATAAGGGCTTAGTACGCAGTGTTACGTGGTACAAGGATAATATGGCGTATTTCTTGTTCTTCCAAGTGCCTGTGAAAGCATCTGAAGCAGACTTTTATAGAAATCATGTAGTGCCATTAAAAGATATCGATCCAAGTCGTACAGACTTAATTGGTGTAAAAACAATTCGTTAATACTAAATAGTAATAAAAAAGAACCTATCTCCTAGATATTTTACTAATATCTTTAGAGATAGGTTCTTTTAGTTATTAATTAGAAGAATACGTAGCGGATGATGACGAGTACCGCCAATACGTACATAATCCAGTTAACCTCTTTTGCACGACCTGCAATAATTTTGAGTAGAGGGTATGCAATAAGACCTGCAGAGATACCGTTAGCGATGCTGTATGTGAACGGCATCAAAACGATAACGAGGAATGCAGGGAAGCCTTCTGTCCAATCATCGAAATCGATATTGCGAATAGCACCTAACATGAGGGCACCAACGATGATAAGAACAGGTGATGTGGCTGCGTTTGGCACCAAGGATACGATAGGAGCCAAGAACAAGCAAATTAAGAATAATACGCCTGTTGTGACCGCCGTTAAGCCTGTACGGCCACCAGCACCTACACCTGCTGCACTTTCAACAAAGGCAGTAATTGTAGAAGTACCGAGCAATGCACCAGCACTAACGCCAATAGCATCGACAGTCATAGCTTTACCAAGACCTGGGAATTTACCAGATTTAGGATCTGCAATTTTCGCTTCTGTAGCCGTACCAATCAACGTACCCATGGAGTCGAACAATTCTACGAAGGTGAAGGAGAAGATAATCGTGATTAAGCCCATGTGGAGCGCACCAGGAATATCTAATTGAAGGAATGCTGCTTTAGAGAAATCTGGAACTGCTAATACAGTAAAGTTCTCAGGCATTGTGGAAAGGCCAGTAGCATAGGAAAGAATTGTTGTTGCTGCCACACCAATCAAGAGGGAACCTTGAATTTTACGAGCCATCAATAGAGCTGTAAAGATGAGGGAGAATAGAGCCAACAATGTTTCGCCACTGTGCAAATTACCGAGCGTTAAGAGTGCTTCGGACGCAGGGGGCACTAAATTACCGTGTGTTTGCACAACTTGACCTAAGGAGTTTGGAGACAAACTAATGGAGATAGCCATCAAGCCGGACAATTTCAAGCCGATGATAGCGATGAAGAGGCCGATACCAACGGTAATGGCAACCTTCATAGAGGCAGGGATGCCTTCAACAATCATTTGTCGTATCGACGTAAGTGTTAATACGAGGAATACGAGACCTGAAATGAATACCGCACCTAATGCTGTTTGCCAGGATACGCCCATACCGAGAACTACGGTAAAGGAATAAAAGGCTAAGAGGCCAACTCCAGGAGCGAGGGCAATCGGATAGTTTACGAATAAACCCATAGCAATCGTTACAAGGCCGCCACCTAAGGCAGTAGCGATGAGGACTGCATCTTTATCCATCCCTCCGAGACTAAGAATGTTTGGCGCCAAGAATAGGATGTACGCCATCGTGATAAACGTAGTAATACCAGCTAAAATTTCGGTTTTAACAGTTGTACCGCGTTCACTGAGTTGAAATAGTTTATCTAACATTAGATAACATCCTCCTATATGAAATTAAAAAATACCCAAATAAAATATTTCGATATATGTATAGTGTATCATATTTCCCACCATTTTTTGTATGAATTTGTGATATACTATAAATATATTATGAATGACTTAGAGGTTAACTTATGAAAATATCTACAAAAGGGCGCTATGCCTTACGGATATTGGCGGATATTGCAGAGCACGGGGTAGAAAAAAATGTACCAATTCGTGAGATTGCAGAACGCCAAGGATTTTCCGATAAATACTTAGAGGGGATTGTATCTCGCTTATCCTCCGCTGGCCTCGTTAAAAGTGGACGTGGTAAATACGGTGGATATCGCTTGGTGAAATCGCCTGCTGAATACAATGTATATGAAATTTTATATGCTGCAGAGGACTCCATTGCTCTCGTATCTTGCTTAGAAGACGATGTAGAGCCATGTCCGATGTTTAACGATTGCTTGACTGCTCCATTGTGGCAGTACTTGCAAGATGAATTCCGTCACGTTATGGAACGCGTATCCTTACAGGATGTAATGGATCACAAGTTTCCAACGGAATAAATGAGAGAGTCGCGTATCATATGCGGCTCTTATTTATATAGAATGTAAAAGTATCTTGCTATATATACTTTTATATATGAAAGGAGGGACCGAATGAGTACAACTACATATGACGCTCGCGGTGGCATGCGCAATGTATGGATTATTACGGCGGCCATGACAGTGCTAGCCATATGTTACACTATGATCATTCCGTTTTTGCCTATCTATCTCTTAGAATTAGGCGTTCCAAAGGCTGACGTAGCTCTTTGGTCGGGCCTCGTTTTCGGTATTACCTTCCTCATTGCAGGTATTATGGCTCCTATATGGGGCAAGATTGCGGATAATAAAGGGAAAAAGCGGATGGCCTTGCGTGCTGGCTTTGCCATCGCTATCTGTTATGTATTAATTGGCTTAGTTACAGACCAATATCAATTACTCATGGGTCGTGCCCTCGTTGGTTTTGCTAATGGATTCTATCCAGCGGCAATGACCATGGTATCCCTCAGTGTTGATGAGAAACAGGTTGGTCGAGCTCTAGGTATTTTCCAAACGGGTCTTATCTTAGGCAATGTCATTGGCCCGTTTTTAGGTGGCGCTGTTGAGAGTGTTGTAGGCATGCGACCTGTATTTTATGTATCTGGTATTGTTGTATTTATTGCGACTTTGGCCGTATTATTTTTTGTGAAAGAACCAAAATTACATGCTGTGGGTGCCGATGGAAAAGAACAAGCTGCTCACCATACCAAATCTACATCCTTACGTGAAGACTTTAAAGCGGTTCAACAACAGCCTGTATTAGTACGATTACTTTGGATATTCTTCTTCATGCAATGCGCTATTATGATGTTGCAACCTATTTTGGCCCTCTATGTAGGAGATATGCAAGGCACTATGGAAGGGGCTGCTATTATTTCTGGCACCATCCTCAGTATTGGCGGCTTAGCAGGATCCTTAACGACGAACCTATGGGTCCGCCTTGGTGAACGCCGTGGTTATTTTAAGACTATCTCCTACTGTATGATGGGGAGTGGTGTTGTCCTCTTACTCCAAAGCTTGCCAGTAGGTATTTGGTGGTTTGGTGTGTTACAAGTCTTAATTGGTTCTTGTATTGTAGGGATTAACCCATCCTTAAGTGCAGCGGTAACCCTCAATACAGACCCAAGTTTTAGAGGTCGAATGTTTGGTATGACTACGACAGCTCAACAATTTGGGTCTATGGTTGGCCCTGTATTTGCCAGTATTGTATCCACTTATATAGGTATATCCTATGTATTTAGTATTACAGGCTTGTTATTGTTATATATGGCATTCCAATCTAGAAAACTATCTGCCAAGCACGAATAATACCATAAAAGAAAGCTCCACACGGTTATGTGTGGAGTTTTTATTTGGACAGATTATTTAGATAGATTAGATATACTCATTAGGATTGAATAATATGACCAATTTTAATAAGACCGTGAAAATAGGATATAACAAAAAATTATGTTAATCGTTAATCTAAGAATACGGTTTTAGTGCATAATAACCGGCTTTCATACGGTTTTTGTGAATAGCAATCCAATATAGGTAGATTGATTGCTTTTACCAAAATATTGGTATATAGTTAGTTTAAGGTAAGTCATTTGTCTCACCCTGTGGGACGGAAAGGAGTTATTATGGTCCGTATCGGTCATACTGTACTCGGCGAAAAGGGTACAAAGATATGTGTGCCTATTGTAGGTACAACAATGAAAGAAATTTTAGATGCCACTGCAGTTGCATGTAATACACCGTGTCATGTAGTGGAGCTACGCATTGACTATTACGAGCGGGCCCACTCCATTGACGCTATTATTGAACTGTTAATGCTCATCAAGCCTCAATTGAAAGGTCGTGCCTTATTATTTACATGGCGCACAAAGGGGGAAGGTGGGGAGAAATCTATTTCCTCACAAGATTACTTCACAATGTTAGAGCGTATTATTCCTACTGGATTAGTAGATGCTATCGACATTGAACTATTCTTTGATCAAGATAGAATGCTCAAAACCATTGAGTTTGCCAAGGTACATGGTATTACGATCATTATGAGTAACCATGATTTTAATGGCACCCCAAGTCATGAGGTTATTGTAAATCGCCTCATCCAAATGAAAGAATTCTTAGCAGACGTGCCAAAGATGGCCGTTATGCCGCATACAACGGGCGATGTTCTTACACTCCTCGAAGCGACGGCTGAAGTGAAAGCCTTATATCCATCAGATCCAATCATTACGATGGCAATGGGCCCACTAGGTGCTGTTACACGAGCTGCAGGCGCTCTGTTCGGCAATGCTATGACCTTTGCCTCTGCAGGCAAAGCATCTGCACCAGGCCAAATCGATGTACATGAACTAAAACGAATTCTTGACACCATCGACGTAGATGGCGTATTCGATGAACAACAACATAAACGCGTAAAAGTACATTAAAAAAGTCGGCGATAGCCGACTTTTTTAATTATTGTCTTTAGACTGGTTCGCGACGTAGTCGCGAATCATTAAACCACCCGCTATGCGGGTGCGGCAACGAAAGTTATACAAAAAAATCACCTTGCTTAAGTATAATGTAGGTGTTCAAGCCGCATTATATGCAAAAGAAAGGTGATTTTATATGGCAACAAAGACACAGAGCCTTGCGCACACAAAATGGTTATGCAAATACCACATAGTATTTACACCTAAGTATAGACGTAAAGTTATATATAATCAATACAGAAATAGTTTACGTGAAATACTGAGACGTTTGTGTGAATATAAGGGCGTCAAGATTATAGAGGGGGAGCTTATGGCAGATCATGTGCATATGCTAGTATTAATCCCACCTAAAATATCAGTTTCATCTTTTATGGGATATCTAAAGGGTAAAAGTGCACTAATGATGTTCGATAAACACGCAAACTTAAAGTATAAATTTGGAAATAGACACTTTTGGTCCGAGGGATATTATGTAAGTACGGTAGGTTTAAATGAAGCTACCGTAAAAAAATATATACGTGAGCAAGAGTTACATGACCAGATGAAAGATAAACTTAGTGTAAAAGAATATGAGGACCCTTTTAAGGGTAGCAAGTAATACATATCCCCTTTAAGGGGAGCGTTACGAGTCAATGGCTATGCGGCTTGAACGTAGTGAAAGCCAGCGCCTTTAGACGCTGGCCTAGTACTACGGGCTTATAGCCCGTGAGCAAACCACCCGTTTTACGGGTGGTTCTGATTGTCTTGTAGTTCTTGTAATATATTCATACGAGATGGTCGAATATAGAAAATATAGATATAATTACCTATAACTTTATATAGAATAAGATACTTTTTGTATGATAATTTTCTGTATTTTTCCTTACTATCTACAATAGGATAGCGCTCAGGAAAAATAGATAATGAACATATTTTTTGGTAAATTTGCGATAATTCTTTTTGGATAAACGCAGTGTCTATAAAGCGTTGCTTTAATGAAAGTTTAAGATTTACTATGTCAGATTTAGCAGTAGGGGTCAAAATTATTGTATATCTCATTTTAACCTCCATACTTATAAATCTTTAAGGAGCTCATTAAAGACTTTTTCAGCAGGTTCGCCAATTCCCTTTTTTGCTTGATTAAGTCCTATCTCTATTCTTGTGTTTAAATCTTCTTTAGTCCATAAATCATCATTTATAGCATCAATCCATTCTGGACGATGGATAGTTTGAGGAATATCGTTAGTGAATTGTATTTGTTTAGATACAAGTGTGACGGTTTGAGATATGGTTAATCCCATTTCTTTTAGAATTGCCGTAGTTAGTGTCTTAACTTTAGGGTTTATACGGATATTGAGTATGCCTGTTTTATCAATTTTATCAAAGGATATTTCTATTTCGTTTTCTGTTGATGTTCCGTACGTATTTATAGTATCTGAGGCCTTTAATGTTCTTCGAGGTTGTTCGTAGGTGCCGTCATTCTTGAGTGTACTAGGCGTTGGTGTTTTTTCGGTAGGAGTTGTTGGTAAAGCAATGGCAAATGGGATACGACGTTCTTTTATAATTTGACGAAATAGTGCGTCTAGCATAGAGGTGTAGGATAGGCGCTGTGCCTTTAATATGCTAGATACTTCCTGTTTTAGATCTTCGTTGATGCGGACTTGTAGGTTTACTGTTTTCATAGTATCTCTCCTAGTATTCTTTTGGCTTGTGACTGTAATTCGTTGGTCATATTATTGATTTTATATTAAAAGTTTGTTAAGTTAATTAATTCCGTTTGTAATTACATTGTAATTGCACATGTGGATTTTTACAAATACATATAAAACATAGGGGAAATAAAAAAGCAGTAGTTATCAATAGGATAGCTACTGCTTTTCAGTTTATATCATTGATGTCATGATATGAGTTTTAGTTTTATCTAGAAATACAGATGTAAAGTATTTTACAAATTTGATATATAAGCTCTTACAATAAGTTTGCTTCGAAGTCTTCTAGGATAGCTGCTACTGTTTCTGGTGCATTGCGGTTATGTTCTATTATGCATTGAGCGAAGCTTTCATACATTGGTGTACGAATTTCTTCGAGCTCGCGTAAGCGCTCGATACCGCCACTAGAGAGTACGCGGCCGGTGGTAGATAGGTTTTCTATAGGTTGTGTTAATTGGTAGATACGACTGTTTTGGCGTAGGTGTGCAAAGTTTTTAGGCACTGTTACACAGCCACCGCCAGTGGATATAACAAGGCCTGTTTGAGTGCCGAGTTTTGCAATCATTTCTGCTTCTTTTTCGCGGAACGCTGGTTCCCCTTGTTCCGTAATATAGGTAGAAATGTCACCGATTTCTTTTTCTAGTTCTTGATCCACATCAATGCAAGTACGGCCCATTTTTTCGCCAAGGGCTTTACCAACCGTTGTTTTACCTACACCAGGCATGCCAATGAGGATGATATTTTCCTTTTCACGTCGCATATCGCGCAAGATTTGCTCGATTTCTTTCGTGCCAAAGCTTTCACCTTGGAAATGGTTAGCGGCCTCAACGCCTTGGGCTACAAGGAATGGCAAGCCATCACAATGAGGAATTTCCATCATTTCTGCTTGTAACAGTAAAATCGTACGGCGTGGATTATAGATGAGGTCTATAACGCCTTCCAATTTAGAAAACTGCGTAATATCGATGAGATTGGCTGGATTATGAGGATACATGCCGATAGGGGTGCAGTTAATAATAATCTGCGCTGTTTCATAATAGTTTGGCGCATCACCATAGAATGGAGCTGTTTTGCGAGATAAATGAACGATGTTTTTAGCGCCTAAATCTTCGAGAGCTACGTGAACGGTAGCAGAGGAAGCGCCATCGCCAAGAATGATACATTCCTTGCCAGATACATCGATGCCTGCATGTTGTAGGGTAAACACGAAACCATCATAGTCTGTATTATAGCCGTGCCATTTACCATCCTTGCGAACCATTGTATTTACACAACCGATGCGTTCTGCACGAGGATCCACAACATCACAAGCTTCAAGGGCATTTACCTTGTAAGGAATGGTAATGTTAATGCCTTGTAGTTCTGGATCAGCGAAGAACTCTTGTAGTTGGCTTGGTTCGCGTTCAAATAATTCATAATTTGTATTCCCTAACGCACTGTGAATGCGAGGGGAGAAGCTATGGCCCAACGTACGGCCAAGTAAACCAAATTTCATAGGACCTCCTAGGTCAATATACATAGAATGGCTAATAGGCTGGTACCTATTAGCCATTCGAATTTTATAACTATATTCATTGTACTATATATGACCTTATCGGCACTAGTACGGATAAATATATTAGTTTTCTGGATAATTACCGAGCAAGCGGAACTTATCTTGAGATGTATGAAGCTCTGCTAGTACAGACAATACCTTTGGATCTGCTAGGGATGCTTCTAAGTCGAGGTAGAACAAGAACTCAAAGTTATGGCCTACGATAGGGCGAGACTCAAGTTTTGTAAGGTTGACACCGATGTTAGCAAACTTGGTAAGTAATGTACCAAGACCACCTGGAGCGTGGCTTGCTGTGGTTACCACAGAGATTTTATTAGCCCCTGGGTATACATGGAAGTCCTTGCTGATGCAGATAAAGCGGGTATAGTTGTTATCGCTGTTTTGGATGTTGCGCATCAACGGAGACAAGTTGTACAAGTCTGCACATTGAGGTGCGGCGATAGCGGCTACACCTGGATCGTCACTAGCCGCTACGAGCTGTGCTGCACGAGCCGTGTTATCGAAGGAGCGCAATTCTACACCTTCTAATTTTTCTAGGAAGTGGCTGCATTGGCCCAACGCTTGAGGATGGGAGATGATAGTGTGAATATCTTCTAGTTTTGTGCCTTTTTTCACGAGTAAATCGTGAGAAATCCATAGGCGAGTACCGCGTACGATATAGCATTTACGATCTTCTAGAAGGTCATACACTTCTTTTACAGAACCATTGGAGCTGTTTTCGATAGGTAATACGCCGAATTGACATTCTCCAGACTCAACAGCGTCGAATACGGCACGGAAGCCTGTTACATAGTGAATTTGGCTGAGTGGTAATAATTTATCGCACGCCACTTGCGCATTGCTACCAAAGACGCCAGCACAAGCTACGCTGCCACGTTGTGGAGGTAATGTAGGGGACTGCTCAATGGCCTTTTTCATTTTAACAGTGAACTCATTATCTTGGAATAATTGTTCAGACTGATACGTACGGCTCAAGCTGAATAATGCTTCAAAGAAACGGCGTGCGTATAGGTCGAGGTCTGGACCTGCATCTCGAGTTACTTTGTCGAGGATATCGCGTTCCCGTTTGGCATCGTAAATGGCCTTATTCATTTCTTTCTTTGCCGCTGCAACGTCTTTGGAGAGTTCCATGCGCTCTTTGAATAATTCGAGCATCTGATCGTTTATGTCGTTAATTTTAACGCGTACTTCATCTAAGTTCATGGTCAATATCTCCTAAGAAATCAAGAATAACGAGGGCTGTTACGGCTTCGATAACCGGTACTGCACGAAGCGCTACACATGGGTCATGACGACCTTGAATGGTGAGCAATGTGTCCTCTTTTTGTGAAAGTGATACAGAATGTTGTTCTTTATAAATGGATGGTGTTGGCTTGATGCCCACTTGCATAACGAGTGGTAAACCATTGGTAATACCACCTTGGATACCACCGCTATTATTCGTTGTCGTTGTAATCTTGTCACCGTCCATGGTGAAAGCATCATTCACTTCGGAACCAAGCTTAGCACACATATCAAAGCCACCGCCAAAGGATACGCCTTTAATGGCGGGTACCCCAAAGATTACGCGAGTTAAGCGGTTTTCAATACCGTCAAAGTTTGGGTTGCCAAGGCCAATTGGTAGACCGGTAGCAACGACTTCAACGATACCACCTGTAGAGTCCCCATCTTTTTTGAGGTTTATAACTAGGTTTTCTACTTCGTTACGTTTTTGTGGATCAATCATAGCAATTGGCTCTGTAGCAATGCTAGCTAATGCTTTCATATCTGGGTGAACCATGTTGATAGGAGCATCTTGGATTGTTCCCACTTGTTTTAAATGGCCGTGAATTTCGATGCCTTTTTCGCGTAATAGTTGGATAGCAATGCCACCGGCTACGCATAGAGGTGCTGTAAGGCGTGCTGAGAAGTGACCACCTCCGCGCATATCTACCTTGTCGCCGTAGCGCATACGGGCTGTAAAATCCGCATGAGAGGGGCGAGGGATATCGCGTAAGTTATTATAATCGCTAGAGTGTTGAGATGTGTTGCGGATCATAAATGCCAATGGAGAACCACTGAGCATGCCGTCTACCATACCTGCTAAAAATTCAGGTGTATCGGCTTCCTTACGTTGTGTTGTTAATTGATTTTGCCCAGGCGCACGGCGCTTTAAAAAGGCTTTTAACTCATCGATATCGATGGTATGTCCACAAGGTAGACCCTCTACAATACCGCCGATGGCGTACCCATGAGAGGCGCCAAAGGTAGATACCTGTATGGTTTTACCGAAATTAGATGCCATTATATTAACTCCTACTATATAGTACGTACTATTTCTATTATCTATTAGATTACACTAGATACAATTAGAAATCTAAACTGGTTGTGCATTACCGCCTAGTAAATTCCAGTCCTCAAAGAAGTGTGGATAGGATTTTGTGATAGCTTCGCTATCTTTTAAGGTAACAGGGGTTTCACTGATGAGAGCCATCAATGTGCCAGCCATAACGAGGCGATGGTCATTTACACAATCACCTTGTCCACCTTTAAGTATACCACTACCGATGATGTATAGGTCATCGCCTTCTTCGCGAACGGTACCGCCTAGATCTCTTACGAGATTGGCAACAGCTACAAGGCGATCAGATTCTTTTAAGCGTAGGCGAGCACCCTTAATAAAGGAACTTTCACCAGCAATAGAGCAAGCGAGGGCTGCCATAACAGGCAACATATCTGGCATTTGCTCTAGATCTGCATGGATCGGCTTGGAAGCGCGACCTGTGACCGTCACATTCATACCATCCCATACTACATCACAACCAGCATCAATCATAACTTGCATGATGCGACGGTCAGCTTGTACAGAGTTTTTGTTCATGCCTGTAATCGTAATTGGTTTGCCCGTCATACCAGCGGCTACCATCCAGATTGCTGCATTAGACCAGTCGCCTTCGATTTGGTAATTATCACGACCTATGAAGGACGCACCAAATGGTACTGTGAAAGCCTCATTGATGTTTGTGTCTGGTAAAGTGTGTTCTACTTCGACACCAAAATCTCGCATTGTTTCAGTAGTTAATGTTACATAATCGCTAGATTGAAGCGGTGTCGTAGACGTAATAGTAGATAAGCCAATTTGAGGGGCTGCCAACAATAAACCAGAGAAGAATTGACTACTTACATCGCCTACCATGGAGAAATTGCCCCCTTGAAGACGACCTGTCATAGTAAATGGCGGTTTATCTTGGGAGAATGTTACGCCATGCGCTTTCATTTCACCTAGCATAGGTTCGAGTGGGCGATCTGGTAAACGACCTTTGGCATCTACATCTACATCATTACAGATGGATGCTGCTACAGGTAATAAAAGGCGTAATGTTGTGCCTGATTCGTGAGGTACTACATTGCCCTTTGCAGGAGCGGGGCCAGGAGTAACGGTAACAATTTTATTTTCATATACTACGTGAGCTCCTAAGCCTCGTAAGGAGTCCATTGTTGCATCGATATCCTTAGAGGTACGGCTTAGTAGTATAGTAGATGGAGAGTTAGCAAGGGCTGCACAAATTAATGCGCGGTGTGCATGTGCCTTTGCTGGGATGGACGCAATCGTTCCTGTAGGAATGGCGTTCGTTACGGAATGCATATAAATCTCCTTTATATCTTAGTCTAAATAAGTGGCAAGCTCTTCGTGTGTTACCACCTTGAGCTCGCTATGGCCATAGCTTGTAGGAACTACGATTTTTATAGTTGCTCCTTCACTTTTTTTATCGTGCTTAGCAGCTGCAAGGATTTCTTCTTTTGTTATGGTCGTAGTAGTTGGCAAATCGTGTGCTTCGATGAGGGCCTTTAATTTGTCTAATGCCTTTCTATCTAATTCTCCATGTTTGACAGCACCTTGTGCCATAAGGACCATGCCAATGGCAACGGCGTAGCCATGGTGGACTTCAAAGTGGCTCGCTTTTTCAATACCATGACCAAAGGTATGACCGAGGTTTAAGAGGGCACGAACACCAGATTCACGTTCGTCTTGCTCTACGATATCCGCCTTTGCTTGAACGCAACGAGCGATAACGGCACTAACGCTATCACGATGCTTTATTAATGGCTTATGTTCGAGTTGGGTTAATAACCCTGGTACATCGAGGAAACCATATTTAATAATTTCTCCACATCCATTTTTCCACTCCATGTCTGGCAAGGTGTTAAGTGTTGTAGGATCACAGAGGACGAGGATAGGTTGTTTGAAAGCACCCCAAAGGTTTTTACCCGATTCGAGATTGACTGCTGTTTTACCACCTACAGAGGAGTCTACAGCAGCTAATAGGGAGGTAGGAACCTGTACATAATCTATACCACGCAAATATGTAGCTGCTGCAAAGCCTGCCATATCGCCTACAACACCACCGCCAAGGGCGATGAGAAGATCTTTACGCGTTAACGATTGGGCTGCCATGTACTCTATTAAATCGATGAGTTGGTGAGCGTTTTTGGAGCTTTCCCCAGCAGGGAATACATAATCACAAACAGTATAACCCGCACGTTCCATATTAGCTTTCACAGAATCCAAATAATGCGGTGCCACATTGCTGTCGCTAACGATGATAACACGGCAATTTGGTTTTAACGGTTTAATATAATCGGTGATGCGTTGTAAAGCGCCTTCCTCGATGACAACGTCATAAGGTGTGGACGCGTTAATATGAATGCGAGTCATAACAGTTCCTTTCATAAAAGAATAAGCTAGTACCTATTATAACGGATACTAGCTTATTTGTGTGCTATCTAAGATTATTTAGTGCATTCTACCAATGCTTGGCGCAATGCGATAATTTCTTTCATAAGGCTAGTGAATTGGTCTGGACGTAATGCTTGTGGGCCGTCGCATAATGCTTTGGATGGATCATTGTGAACTTCGATCATAAGGCCGTCTGCACCGCCGCCTATGGATGCAAGGGAAAGTGGACGAACCATACGACTCATACCTGCAGCGTGGCTAGGGTCCATGATGATTGGCAAGTGAGATAATTCGTGCATCATAGGAATTGCTGTCACGTCTAATGTATTACGAGTTTTAGTTTCGAATGTGCGGATACCACGTTCGCATAATACAACTTGTTCATTGCCTTCGGACATGATGTATTCAGCAGCCATCAACCATTCTTCGTATGTAGCAGATAAACCGCGTTTTAAAAGAACTGGTTTGTTTAATTTGCCTACTTCTTTTAAAAGTGTGAAGTTTTGCATGTTACGAGCGCCGATTTGAAGCATATCTACATTATCGAAGTATTGTAATTGGGAGATATCCATAACTTCGGAAACGATAGGTAGACCTGTTTCTTTTTTAGCAAGTTCTAATAATTCCAAACCTTCAGGACCCATGCCTTGGAAGGAGTATGGAGAAGTACGAGGTTTGAAAGCACCGCCACGAAGAATTGTAGCGCCTGCTGCTTTACAAGCTTTTGCTGTTTCTAATACTTGCTCAGGCGTTTCTACGGAGCAAGGGCCTGCCATTACTGCGAAGTGACCGCCACCGATAAGTGCACCACCTACGTTGATTACAGAATCATCTGGATGGAATTTACGGTTTGCTTTTTTGTATGGTTCTTGGATGCGAGTTACTTTATCTACGAAATCAAGGGATTCGATTTGACGAGCATCAAGAGATGCAGTATCGCCGATAAGACCTAAGATGTTGTAGCGTGCGCCTTCTACTGGATGGATAATGAAGCCTTTTTCCTCTAATTCACTGCGTAAACGAGACACCTCTGTCTCTGCTGCGTTTTGTTTTAATGTAATAATCATGATAAATCCTCCTTGTAAACTACAGTGAATAGTAGGGCTCACCATACGGGATAGCAAACAAAAAAGGGCTACCCGTAGTTTAATACGGGTAGCCCTTTTACTATTCTAAGCAACTAATAATGACTAAATCTTAATTAGCGTACCACAAATAGTTCCTTACCCGTACGTTGGATAAAGAACCAATAAAAGTATTGTTTTGTAGCTAGGCTAATTTGGTTAGTCATCTTTGGTTGCTCCTTTCTAAAAATTATGGGTATAGTATAAACCCAAATGATAAAATTATGCAACACTTAAAATTAAAATTCATGGAAGTTTTAAAAATAATTTGTTTAGTGAGTTGTTAGAAATGTAGATATAATAAGGTCTTTTGCATAAAAATGATTTTTGCTATTCATCACTAAATTGTAGTATAATGAGTTTATAAAGAGAGCCAATCAACGTGTCGGTAGCGTTAGGCTCATCTAAAATTTGGGTAAAAATGATGCGCCTAACGTGTTAGAGGTCTAGCCACCTCATTACGTTAGGCGTTTTCATTACCTTATTTAACTAAGGCAATGATAGTAACTACGGATAACAAAATTATGATAACTACATATGTAATTTCATGTTTTGTCATAGTATCACCACCTTTCGGTGATGAACCTAACTCACGTCAATTGACTCTCTTAGGTACAGTATAACAAAAATGATTTTACACAAATAGCGATATATGAATAGCTGTGGAGGAAATATGATTATTCAAATTTTAGATCATTTAACTGATGAAATAAAACAAATTCGTATTGATGTGTTCATGAAGGAACAAGGTTTTACAGACGAGTTTGATGAAATCGATGATATTGCAAAGTTTGTTCTCTTATCTATAGATGGAAAAGCAGCAGGTACGTGTCGATATTTTCCAAGTGATGTAGCTGGAGATGCGCATATTGGTCGCATGGCGGTACGCAAGCTATATCGTGGTCAACATCTAGGCACCAAGATTATGATGGCTGCAGAGAACAGCATTCGCCGCGATGGATTTAAGACTTGCTCCTTGTCAGCCCAAGTACAGGCAAAACCATTCTACGAATCCCTTGGCTATAAAGCTGATGGTGAAGAATACCTTGATGAAGGATGTCCTCACGTGATGATGCGGAAGATTTTATAAGTCGTTTAATAGCGTTATATAATAAGAATATGTAGATATGTGTATTGTACATAGTATTTTATAAGTAAACTGATATTTTTTTTAGGGTGAGAGTTTATGAAACTAGCAGAAGCATTACAAGAGCGAGCTGATTTGAATTATAAAATAAGCGATTTAGAGCTTCGTTTGACTCAAAATAGTTTAGTGCAAGAAGGGGAAGTACCGAATGAGAACCCTGAAGAGCTTTTGAAAACATTAGATCAATGTGTAACTAGACTTCAAAAATTAATTGCAGATATTAATTTAACAAATTGTAAAACTATTGTAGAAGGTCGTTCTATTACTGAAATCATTGCGGAAAAAGATAGTGCTGCGATGCGGCTTAGTGCATATCGGACATTGGCGAATAGTGCGGGTAGTATCAATTTCCGTGCAAGAGGATCTGAGATTAAACTAATACCGACTGTTAATGTTAGAGATATCCAAAAAGAAGCTGACAATATAGCAAAACAAGTTCGTTTATTAGACAATCTATTGCAGTCTGCTAACTGGACCACTGAATTGATTGAAAGCTAATATCTATATAGTTGGTAGTTTGATACAGGGGGGACACAAAACTTTTGCTTTTACCAAGCGTTTGATGAATACATTCATGGGGCGAATAAAAATCTACAGTGTAGGCCTATTTGCGCACAAATGTATTGATACAATTTACAATGTATTACCATGTGTCAACTGTAAAAACGAGGGTGGCGTTGGGGACTATTTCTAAATATAAACGATAAAAAGATACCTAATTCAAAGATCTGGATTGGGTATCTTTTTTCTTATTATTCTAATTTATGGAAATCAAATACCGCTACCTTTGATTATAGGTACGTTAGTACTACGGTATATTTAATTTTTTGATAAGCATATAAATTTTACTTTTTTACTTAGTGAATTATGTTATAATATAATTAAATAATAATCATTATTTAATTATATAGAATTTCTTAAGTAAGGAGATTTCATTATGACAGCAGAACAAAAAGCAGCTACGGCAGCAACAAGTTCTACCGCAGCTAAACCAACACCTGAACAAGGTACCGAATGGATAATTTGCCGTGTATGCGGATATATTGAGGATGCTAAGTACAGGGATCAACCTTGTCCAACATGTGGTTTTCCTCCAACAGTTTGGATGGATTACAAGCCACGTCGCATTGATACAAAACGTGAAAAATTGCTAGATCTTCATTTACATCCAATTGCGGTACATTTCCCAATCGCAGCAACAGCAGCTTCTTTCTTAGTACCTGTTATTGCATTGTTGATTCCATCTATTGCAAATGTATTATTCCCTGCCATTACATTAGTAGCAATGATATTACCACTTCTCGTTATCATTGGTGGTATTTCTGGTTATATTGGTAGTAAATTACGTTACAAAACAGGAACATCTAAAATTCCTAAAGCAAAGATTTACTTAACAGTTATCTACTTTATTCTTTCCTGTGCACAAGCCTACATCGCTATTGCTAACGGTGTAAATACTGATAACGCATGGATTATGATTATTTTAGGTATCGTAGCTTCTATCTTTGCTGCCAAACTTGGTAAAATGGGTTCCTATCTATTTGCAGGTCGATTCGGCCCATATACAGCTGGCTAACCGTTATTAACTGAATAACCTTTATAATGAAAAAAGTGATTCTCCCACCGTGAGAATCACTTTTTCTTTTATCATTTTTTATTATTCTAAGTCATCAAAATCAAATGCTGCTGCTTTTGTATAGTTTGTAACTTTTGCTTCGAAGAAGTCAGTTTTTGTGCTATTCAAGTTGGAGAAGCTTTCAATCCATTCCATAGGGTTTTCTTTGATTTCAGGATATAAATGAGGTAAGCCGATTGCTTCTAAGCGGATATTCGCAAGGTATTTGATGTAGCGTTCGATAAGAACGTTGTTAAGGCCGAGGATTTTATCATCAGTAATATATTGACCCCAAGCGATTTCGTTCTCCGCACCTTGGCGAATCATGTCAGTAATTTTCGCTTCTAGTTCAGGTGTGAACAAGTCAGGGCGTTCACGGCGTAACTCGCGGATGATGTTTTGGAACAATACAAGATGAGTTACTTCGTCGCGGTTGATGTATTTGAAGATAGTGGATGTAGCTGTCATTTTACCTTGGCGTGCCAATGTGTAGAAGAAGCTAAAGCCAGAGTAGAAGTAGATACCTTCTAAGATATAGTTCGCAATGATTGTATGAATAAGGTTTGCTTCGCTAGGATCATCGCTGAAACGTTGGTATGCATCGGCGATGAAACGGTTACGTTCAAGCAATGTTTTATCTGTACGCCATTCGTCATAGATTTTGTCACGTGTAATCGGATTTGTTACAGTGTCCAAAATGTAAGAATAACTTTGAGCGTGAATTTCTTCTTGGAATGCTTGAATATTCAATAAAGATGCCACTTCAGATGCTGTAATATAACGGCTCAAGTTTGGCAAGTTTTCAGATTGAATGGAATCAAGGAAGTTCAAGAACGCAATAATTTTGTCGAACGCGCGGCGTTCGTAATCTGTTAAGTATGGGAATTGCTTAACGTCTTCGTTCAAGGAAATCTCTTCAGGAATCCAGAAGTTGTTGAGCATTGTACGGTACATTTGGTTAGCCCAGTCGTACTTGATACGGTTCCATTCGCGAAGGTTTGTGGTATTGCCACCAATCATAGATTGCGTGCCACGTTCACCATGTTCGTTAAAGATCAGTTTTTTATCCATAGTAGGACTCCTTTATACAACGATGCGACCTATACTGCTATAGGTCGTCATCAGATTTATAGTGTTGGTGAAAGTATCTTTCACAAGTTTAGTACTCTCTACTTATAGTGTATAGTTTTTGTAAAATATAGCAATGATATTTTTAACTTTCACCATATCCTATATTGAGTAGAAAACACCTATTAAATATTAGGAGGAGCAGCTAGTGCACTCATCCATTTCAAGGGATTGGTTACGGATGTAGTAGATTGTTTTGATACCTTGTTTGTACGCCTCAATATAAAGGTCTAGAATTTCTTTCGCTTTCATTTGAGGCGTGATGTACAAGTTGAAAGATTGTGCTTGGTCAATATGACGCTGACGTACGCCACAAGCTTTGATGGACCATTGTTGGTCGATTGTATGCGCCTCTTTGTAGAGCCAGAATGTTTTGTTGTTCAAATCTGGAGCTGTTTTTGGTGTGAAAGAACCTTTCTTTTCTTCGATGAAGAATTTTTTGAAGATAGGGTCGATACCAGCCGTTGTGTTTGCAATGTTGGAAGTAGAACCAGTAGGCGCTACAGCCATCAAGTAACCATTGCGGATGCCGTATTTTGCAACGTCTGCAGCCAATTGTTTCCAACGATCAGATGTGTAGCCACGACGTGTGAAGTATGCACCAGTTTCCCATTCAGAACCTTTGAACGCAGGGTAGGCACCTTTTTCTTTAGCCAATTCCATGGACGCTTTGATGGCATAGTAAGCGATATTTTCGAACAATTTATCCGCTAATTCAATGTGCTCATCAGATTCCCATTGGATATCGTGGTTTACGAGGTAGTGGTGGTAACCAGAAGTACCAAGACCGATAGCACGGTATTTATCAGACGTCATACGAGACTCTGGTACTGGTGCTTGGTTAATGGAAATAACATTGTCTAACATGCGAATTTGAAGGGCAATGTTTTCTTCCAATTCTTCGTCAGTAATACGACCAAGGCTGATGGAGTTCAAGTTACATGTAACCATGTCGCCTGTATTTGTTTTAGTAGTGATAGTACCATCTTCGTTGATGATTTCTTCAGCAAGATTAGTGAAGCCAACATTTTGCGCGATTTCGTGGCACAAGTTGGATGCGTAAATCATACCTGCATGTTTGTTAGGGTTTGCAGCGTTTACTGTATCGCGGAAGAAGATGAACGGTGTACCAGTTTCAACAGCGGAGCGCATGATTTTTTTCATCATATCTAATGCTGGTACTTCGATACCGTGTAAGTTAGGATCTTGTTCACATTCAAGGTAACGTTTTGTGAATTCTTTATTATCATCAGTGTCGTAGTAGTCTTCCAAAGCGTAGCCTTTTACCGCTAAGATTTCATGAGGATCAAATAACGTGAAGTTTTCACGAGCGATCATACGTTCCATGAAGAGGTTTGGAACGGAGATAGCAGGGAAGATATCGTGAGCTTTACGACGGTCATCACCATTGTTTGTACGAAGTTCTACGAATTCGTAGAAGTCTTTGTGCCAAATATCGAGTGTTACTGTAGCGCCACCTTTGCGTTTACCCAATTGGTCTACCGCAACAGCTGTATCGTTGTACAAGCGAATCCAAGGAATAACGCCACCAGAGGAGTTTTTGAAACCGCGAATATCGGAGTTCAATGCACGAACCTTGCCAAGGTAGATACCAAGAGCACCACCGTGTTTAGATACGCGAGAGAACTTGCTGTTTACGTCATAAATGGACCATAAGTTGTCATCTACACCAGAGATGAAGCAAGAGGACAATTGATGGAATGGTGTACCAGCATTTGCTAATGTAGGTGTAGCAGTTGTCATTTTTAATTGGCTCATCAAATCGTAGAATTTTTTAGCGTACTTTACTTTGTTTTCGCCCTCTACCAATGCCAAGTGCATAGCGATAGCCATGAAACGTTCTTGAGGTAATTCGTAAATTTCTTTGTTGAATCCTTTTACCAAGTAACGGTCAGCCAACAATTTAAGACCTTCATAGTTGAAGAGGTAGTCTCGTTTAGGTTTGATATAGTCGCCCAATTCTTGTAATTCGTCAGGTGTATATTCTGTAACGAAGAAGTCTGCGTATTTTTTTTGTTCCACAAGCATATGTACAAGATTTGGGAAGTTACCGTAGCCGAATGCTTTATAACGGCGAGTGATAGCAGCTTCTTTATAGAGATCGAATAAGAAGAGGCGAGCCGCTACGAACTGCCAATCTTGGTTCATTTTATTAACTTGGTTGCCGAAACCGTCGTCTTTTTTAGAGATAACTTTTTCAATGGCTGTTTGTACTAAAGTTTTTTGAATCTCTTTAGTAGTCATACCATCAACGAATTGTAACTTCGCATCCATTTCTAATTCTAGTGGATCACAAGAATCTAACCCCAAACATGCGAAGGCAATCATACGTTTCGTTTTTTCAACGGACAACGGCTCGAAATGGCCATCCCGTTTCTTGATCATAATCTCCATTACTGTTCCCCTTGAGTACTAAAATCAATAAAACTGTTAATTAAGCATATATAAGATTAGACCAAAAAGTATAAAATATCTTTAAGTTAAGTCTAATCAGAAAAATAAGAAAACTACAATATATGGTAGTTTTCTTATTAAGCTTATACATTATGTTACGATTATAGCGAAAAAATTCTATACATTCAATATTGACATTTAGAAATTTATAAATATAGTATGCTTAAATTTATCGATATAGTTGTAAATGCTAGAAAGTACTATATGGGACGCGTATATGATGATTTTGAATGATATATCTCTTTTGAGAATAGTAAAATTGTATGTGCCAGTAAATCAAATTTCGTTCTATATACTATTGTGATTTATTTTATTAAAAGCATGTTATATATGTCCTATAATAGATATATAGTAATTAGGAGGTAAGACATGAAGTCTATTGTTATATATTCGTCCCTTACGGGAAATACAAAACAAGTGGCAGAGGCTATTACTAGCGTATTGCCAGTAGGTACACCCTGTGTGTCTATGAAAGAATTGCCTTCCGATATAGCATCCTATGATCTTGTATTTGCAGGCTTTTGGGTGGATAAAGGAACCGCAAATAAAGAAGCTCGTGATGTACTCGCTACATTACATAATCCTCATATTGCTTTGTTTGCCACAGCTGGTGTGCCGCCGCAAATGGCACATGCCAAGGAAAGTCTAGTCAATGCGGCGAACTGTTTGCCCGATGGCGTAGAGCCGGTTGGTACATTTATCTGCCAAGGTAAGGTAGACCCTAAGGTCATCGAAATGATGTACAAAATGTTCCCTAAGGGACATAGCCATGGCCAATCTGCTGATAGAGATGCACGACACAAACAAGCTGCAGTACACCCAAATGAAGACGATTGTAAAGCGGCACAAGAATTTGCAAAAGATATTCTTACAAAGCTTAATTAATGAATAAAAGCAGTACCCCCTTACGGGGTACTGCTTTTGTAATATTACAATAGGGTACTAAGTTTATATTGTATTTATAATACTTTCAATTTAATTATACAGCACATTAAATTTAAGTTTACGTGTATCGAATTGGTTTATGAAGTACGATGTAATCAATAGCTTGTATCCAGTGCCTTCTATAATGACAGGATCAATAGCTGTTTTATCGACTGTAAGGAACTTATCATAAATATGATGTACCTCTGTTACTCCATTTGGTAAAGATACTTCTAGATCAAGGCCATGGTTAAGGAATTTGAAGGAAATAGAGTCGAAGTTAGCCGATTCTACTTGGTATTCCTTAAGGTCTTGTTCGTATACAATTAACTCGATGTTTTCAATGTATTTATCGTAGCCTGCAATAGAGATAACCTTTGGTGCAGACAAAGCATCAAAATTGATATACTCGACGCGTCTGCCGTTCACTGGGGTTGTATCTGGTAGTTTTAAATCATCTACAGGTACATATGGTGTGCCATAGTCCGTGAAGTTAGGGTCAAAGGTAGCAGCTATTGGTAGTCTTGCATGCCATTCGCCATCAACTTTAGTATACGTAACAAATTCACGATACGTTGTATAGCCTATGAATGGCGTCAAGAGAACCGCACCTAAGGCAAGAGCCATAACTGTGGTGTGGACAGAAGGTTTTAAACCTTTCACAAGAGAATATACATTATGTACTAAGAAAATTAGATTGAATGCACTTACGTAAATCGTATTGAGCCAGAGAATTGGTTCATTAATCACACGCTTACCGATAAGGGCTAAGCACAATGTAGTGAGCGTAATGAATAGGAAGCACAGGATTTGCTGCGTTTTGCTACTTTCACTAGATCTAAAACTAGCTAAATAGAATAAGTAGAAAATGGCTACATACGGATAGTACGTGTAGAAGAAGCGGGTGTCATCGCGAAGTCCCAACAGGATCAAGACTAAATAGATATTAGCTAGAATGCCTGTAATGATGGATGCCTTTGGCAAGATGATGCCGAATACGACGGTAAAGAATGAGTTCGGTGCGGGAGGGCCTGCTGGATCCTCTTTGTAAGAACATACCATAGATAGACAAATGAATATATTAATGGATGCGAGCACTTTAAAAATGGTTTCTTCAAAGTTGAATGGTTGGTCCACGATGATGAAGAAGAACCATAAACTCATAATGATAACAATGTTGTATAGCGTAGACGTAACAAGGGTGATACCAATTCGCTTGATGCGATTAATGATTTCGCCGATGTAGTGTTCACCGGGCGATGTGAAATATAAGGCAATCATGGAGTACAGCCATAGGTACGATATATTTTCCGTGGCTAGCTCAATGCCCCGCACATAGCCATAGGTTTCGTGAATCATATAAAGGCCAACGCTGATTCCGATACTTACTAAGGTATATAATATGGAAAACTTTCGTGCCCTTGTTATATAGCTTTGTAATATAACGATAAAGAAATATAGTGAGTATAGCTTAAGATCGATTTCGGAAAACCAATCTTGTTCAATATACAACGGTGTACATGAAAATACGGCAATCAATACCAGTAATATAGGCGACTGCATTGCTAGGTCTCGCAGCGAAGACCATAAATGTTTAATGGCAAATTTCATAGATGTCTCTCCCTCTATAAATATAAATACCCCCTCTTATTATTAGTATACCTGTTTTCTGGTGAAAGCCCTATGAGGTTTTACACGCCCTCAAATATACATTACAATAACTTTAAGAACTAGTTTTCAAAGAAAAGAGGTTATCACATGGAATTCTCTTATTTTTTACCTGTAAACATCCAATTTGGTTGGAATAAAGTAGATAATATTGATAATTTTGCCGCACCGTATGGCAAGAAAGCCCTTATTGTAACCGGTCGCAGTAGTGCGAAAAAATCTGGCTTATATGACCGTGTAGTGGACAAGCTTGATGCGGCGCATATTGATCATGTCCTTTTTGATCAAGTTGATGCTAATCCGTTGACTACAACAGCGTTAGACGGCGCTGCTTTAGCTAAATCTGAAAGCTGTGATATGGTGATTGCTATTGGCGGAGGGTCTATTATGGACTGTGCAAAAGGCATCGCCTTCATGGCTGTGAATGATGGCGACATCAACGACTATATCTTCAATCGTAAAGTCAGTGATAATGCGTTGCCTCTTATTGTCATTCCTACAACCTGTGGTACCGGCTCTGAAGGCAATGGTTTTGGGGTCCTTACTAATCCTAAAACAGGGGACAAAAAATCTTTGCGTTGTAACGCTATCGTGCCTAAGGTTTCCATTGTAGACCCTGGTGTGATGGGCACTATGCCTCCTCATATATTGGCATCTGTTGGCTTTGATGCCCTATGCCACAATATCGAGGCCTATACCTCTAAAACAGCGCAACCTTTCACCGATGCATTAGCTCATTATGCTGTAACCTTATTAGCACAATACCTTGTACCTCTATATAAACATGTGAAAGCAACGGCTGAAGGTAAACCAGTAGTACTCAATGAAAAACAACTTACAAAAGCTTGGGAAGCTGTTACATTAGCAAGCACCATTGGGGGCATGGTTATCAATACAGCTGGTGTAACACTAGCGCATGGTATGGAACATCCAGCCAGTGGACTTAAAGATATCACCCACGGAGTAGGCCTTGCTATTATTGAACCTGTTGCTGTGGAATACACTTGGAGTGCGAACCCTGATAAATTTGACGCCTTGGCTCGTATATTCAACCATGGAGATGGCTCTGAACTAGGCGAAGCATTACGATTGATCGTACATGACCTAGACCTTACTACAAACCTTACAGAATTAGGCTTTACGAAAAAAGACATTCCATGGCTTGTAGATAATGTATACGTTGTTGCTACAGGTAATATTGCTAATACAGTAGCTGAAATTAGCCGTAAAGATATAGAAGCGTTGTATAAAAAGATGTTTTAAGTGTTGAAGTTATTTTAAGTGTTGTCATAATAGGAGAGAGTTTTGTTCCAAGGATTTTATGGCCTACTAACAGTTCTGCTATGCGTGTTGTTTGTAATTGTAGTAGTGCTATTTAACATAGCCCCAATTACTTACATTGTTTTTGGCATAGCCATAGTGTTGAGTGTGTTACTTCAATATAGGCGCTTTAAGAAACAGTCCATATCTGAAAAAACACATAGCCGATTGGCTTGTGCTTTGTTTATTGTCGTAACCCTTAGTATATCTTGGCTCGTAGCTGATTGGGTTCAATATGATCTTAATACAACTGTTGATCAGTTTGAGGATTTTAAGTACAGTACAACTGATTGGAAACGAGGATGGCCTAATAATAAGGAATTACCAGAAGGTCTTACATCTCCTGAGCAGCTTCCGGAAGGTATTGATAAGGTATCTATGGTACGAACAGATGTAGCTTGGGCTACTGCGTATCCTTATCGTTATGTAGTTTTAGAGGGAGACCCTAAAGTAATTGCTCAATATGAGGAAATTGCAAAACAATATGCAGCCTATATGGCTCAAATTGATAAATATAATAGGTTGCTCGATTTTGAAAGTGGAGAATTGAAGCGTTTTATATCTCATCCTAACAGTTACCGCATCATAGATAGTATTGAGGAGGAACTTCTAAACTTGCCACAACGGAGTTTTATAGAGTGGTTACGCTTTGCACCTCGAAAAGAAACGAAAAGAGTGGTGAACGACACATATAATTCTACTGAAAATCATAGACTATATGTCTTTGTAGACGATGGGAATACTAAAAGACCTCATTTTGTGGAACTTTTGATCAGTAATGATGGGACACGAGCTGTGTTTTATCAATCTAAGTAATTTGAGTAGGTATTGTTGTGGAGATCGTAAATGCAACGGTGTTTAATTTACTTAAAGAAATTGTTTTTTTCTAATCCTTATAGAAAGAGTATATGGTTTTTTATAATTCTTTGGGTATTAACATTTTTCTTCTCAGATTATATCTCGTATTCTGGGGTGTACTATCTGATTTTATTAATCGCCACGATTGTATTATTGCTTGAAAAATGTAGAGTTATTGATAGTGAGAAAACTGTACGTAAAAGATTTTTATCATATTTTTATGTTATCTTTTTTCTGTGTATGCTTCCTACATTAGCTGTTACTTTAGTATTTTCTGCTGTAGGAATATCCCATTATGATACTCAACGGTGGCACTCTACATGGCCTTCATCTAAGGCGGGGTATATTCCGTCTCCATTACAAGCACCTAAGTTTTTACCTGAGAGTTTGAAAGTGATTTCTTCTGCTGAAGTAATTGGAATGGGAGGGAATCAAAGCTGTTTAGTATTAGATGGTGATAAAGCAACGATTTCAAGGTATGAGGAAACTGTTAAATCTAATGCTTGGTATTCGTTTATAAATGGCAGGGATAAAGATACTACAGTTGAAGTACTTAATTCGTTTACATATCCAAAAGATAAAAATGTATTGGTTAGTGACATAAAGAATTATTATGAGATTATCACTATTCAACGACAAAACTGGAAATTATTTTCCTGGTTAATTGATGGCAGCCAGAGTGTCGGTGATGATCCTAATGAAGATTTTTATTATAGCACTCGAGTATCAGCTGAGAAATATGTAGTATATGTTGTTTACCATAACTTTGATCATGACCAGCCAAGAGTGATTTACTTTATGTTTAATCCAGAGCGAACGCGAATGATTACTGTAGATATAGATATGTATCATTAGAGTTGGGCAGAGTTTGTATATAAAATTTGGAACAATACTTGAATATATAACTCAAATAAAAGGTTATCCTGTAAGGGATAACCTTTTTGTTTGCAATAAATTTATTTCTACAGTGAAAGCTAACAAACCTCACATTACTAGATATGAGTTTTGTGTTATACTTCTATATAGAATAATATCGAATTAATAGAAGGCTAGTTGGCATATTCTGTGCAGGCTAGAGATTAGAATGAAAGATAAGTCAGTATTACCAATTGAGGAACAATTAAATAGATTTCTTCAACCAAAATGCCTTATCCCTGGTGGCCTAGGCTTGTGGGAGGATTATTTCCGCAAGATTTGTACAGCTTGGGGCGAGATTAGTGGTGAAATTCGACCTCAACATATTATATTTTCGGCCGATAATGGTTGTAATATGGAAGGCTATGTAGGTTATAACTATGAGGTAACGCAAAAGCAGTCGCGTAATATGCTCTTGGGTCGTTCGTCGGCTACACAGTTTTGTAACTTTAACAACATTCCTTATGAAGTTGTGGATGTAGGAATTGCCTCAGATGATGGCATCGGAGTGGATCACAAGGTCGCAAAGGGAACAAAGAATATATTAAACCATCCTGCTATGACTGAGGATGAATTTAATAGTGCCTTTCAAGCTGGCTATGAACGGGTACAACATTATGTAAAGCAAGGGATAAATCTTTTTTCCTTTGGTGAAATGGGACTTGGTAATACGACGACTTCTGCTTGTGTGTTGTCTGCCTTAACTGGAGCTGATCCCACTGAAACAGTAGGACCCGGTTCTTGGCCGAATAAACCAGATTTGATGAAACGAAAAATTGATTTTGTGCGCGCTGTATTAGATAAGCATAAGACTAGTATCGTTTCTGTCAGTGAAGTTGAAAGAGTTCGTAAAATCGTAGCCCATGTAGGGGGCTTTGATATTGCAGCTATTCTTGGGGCTATGCTCGCTTGTGTTGAGTTTAAAAAGCCCTTTGTCATTGATGGCTTTATTACAGCTGTATCAGCAGCTTGTGCGGTACATATGAATGATTGTGTTAAGGAGTATGCATTGCCATCTCATAACTCTCGAGAAAAAGGCACAGAGCTAGCTTTAGCAGAGTTAGATATTACACAAGACATGGTTCCTATTCAAGCACAAATGTCGATGGGGGAAGGCACGGGGGCCATCTTGATGGTACAAATGCTCAAAACTACACAGCATATGTTTGTACATGTGGGCACCTTTGCGGATTTGATGAAATTATAAGGAGAAAGAATGAAAATAAATAAATACTTTGATATACATTTTGAGCGCGCCGATGATGCAACTATTGCTAAAAGATTGATAGGTGGGGCTAAGATTAAGGGACCTGCGTTGGTTACCCTGATTCTCTCCATATTTATCGCCTCTATTGGGTTGAATATGAATAGTACGGCAGTTGTTATTGGTGCTATGCTTATATCGCCGTTGATGGGACCTATTTTAGCAACTGGTTTTGGCTTTGCTACGCTTAATTTTACAGTTGTAAAAAGCGGTATTTTAAGATTGTCCTTACAGGTTACGATTGCTGTTTTGGCATCTGCTTTATATTTTTATATTTCTCCCGTTCAGGCGGCTACATCTGAACTATTAGCACGTACAGAACCGAATATTTTTGATGTGTTCATTGCTATATTTGGTGGGTTAGCTGGGATTATTGGGCAAACGCGTAAGACCTTAGATAATGTTATACCAGGTGTTGCGATTGCGACTGCACTCATGCCACCACTATGTACGGCAGGATATGGACTGGCTAATGGAAATTGGCACTATTTCATTGGGGCTGGCTATCTATTCTTTATAAATGCATTTTTCATCTTCTTTGCAGCTTTTATTGTTTTAAAAGGTGTATATAGTTTGCCATTCCATAAACAAGCAGAAGAGGTTAATCGTCGTAACCAGCTAATATTTCTCGTGATTGGTCTTATTATGGCTATACCAAGTATTTATGCAGGCTATGATATGACCATCAAGTATTCTGAGTCAAATCATATGGAGCAGTTTATTAAGAATGATATTAATCAAGAGGGACGTCGACAAGTGATTGATTATTCACTGGATCAAACGAATAAGCTAGTAAACATAGTAGTTATAGGAGCTCCTGTGACTTCAGAGGAGCAAGCCCAGTTGGATGACAAGTTACAGAAGGATGAGTACTTGCAACCTTATACATTACGATTTGTTAATAGCGTAGATGAGCAAAAATCTACTATGGATAAGACGAACTTGAATAAATCTTCAGAGAATCTTGGAACATATAAAAACTTGATTAATCTGTACCAACCGACTTATCAATTAGTAAGTGAAACTATAAATACTATGAAAACGACAGAAGCTGAAGCAAAGGCGTTATTCCCGTTTGTAAGCAAAGTGGAAGGTATGCCTTTGATAGATAATCTAGAACAGCCTAAAGCGAGTCAATATATGGTGATTATCCATACTACTTCCACTATATCTGATGCAGATTTGAAACGAATAAAAGCTTGGTTAGAGGCTAAATTATCAGCACCTGTAACTATTTCTGTGGAGCAAACAATGTCAACTCAATAAGTTGATTTTTTGATTTTGATTAGATTGTTTATTATATAGAGCGATATGTATAACGGTACTAAGTTTGATTGAACTTATTAGGTATATTACCTAGTAGTACGGGGAATCAGCTTAGTACCGTTTTTATGTACCTGGCATAGCTAAATGTAATTACTCTTATCTTGCTATAGATTAAAGTTATATTAATATATATATAAAATCTATTATACGAGTAGGAATTAAATTGATATACTTACTACATCGAAAATATTAAATAATCAAATGTAGATACAAGATAAGAAAAATAGATTTATTATAATATCTACGAATGTTGTATACGTATGAGTCCTCGTCCGAGATGTAGGTTTTCATCGTAGATAGGAGGATTACATGAAAAAATGGTTAGCATTAGCAGCGACGGCCGTACTAGGTGCGTCCTTATTGATTAGTGGTTGTGGATCTTCCACAAATAACGCGAGCTCTAGTGGCTCTAAAGAGGTATTAAAGGTAGCAGCAAATCCTGTACCTCATGCTGAAATTTTAGAACAAGTTAAACCTATTTTGGCTAAGGAAGGTGTAGACTTACAAATCGTTGAATTTACAGACTACATCCAACCAAATATGGCTCTATCTAGCCATGAAGTAGATGCAAACTTCTTTGCAAACGTACCTTACCAAAATAACTACAATAAAGATCATGGTACAAACTTTGTAAGCTTTGCACCAGTTCACATCGAACCATTGGCTATTTACTCTCAAAAAATTAAAGACTTGAAAGACTTGCCAAATGGCGCAAAAGTAGCTATCCCGTCTGACCCAACAAACAGTGCTCGTGCACTTCTCTTGTTGCAAAGTGCTGGTCTAGTAACATTGAAAGATCCAACTGGTTTGACTAACACACCATTCGATGTGACTAGCAATCCTAAAAACATCCAAATTGTTGAGTTAGAAGCAGCTCAAATTCCTCGTTCCATCCAAGACTTAGATGCAGCAGTAATCAATGCTAACTATGCGTTGCCAGCTGGTCTTAATCCTACAAAAGATGGCTTATTCGTAGAAAAAGCTGACTCTCCATATGCAAATCTTCTTTCTGTTAACCCTGGTGATGAAAATAAACCAGCTATCCAAAAATTAGCTAAAGCATTACAATCTCCAGAAGTTAAGAAGTTCATCGAAGAACACTACAAGGGAGCTATCATCCCAGCGTTCTAATTGATCGTTAATAATATATGTATCTGATACAATACCTTCTCATGACAAACTCTATAGATACGAAAAAGGCGTAACACCAATGGTGTTACGCCTTTTTTATTATGATGAATTGTAAAATATATTGCGACAAATAAAAAGACTCATATTGGAGATCTCGTGTAAAATGTAAATAACCACAAATACATGACACGGAGGTCTCTAATATGAGCTACATACATCTTACCATAGAAAAACGAAGTCAAATAGAAGTTTTACGAAAAGAAGGATACTCTGTTCGTAGAATTGCTAGCTTAATCGGTGTCCACCATTCTACTGTAGCAAGAGAATTAAATCGCGTTAAAGGTGAATATTCTGCGATTAAAGCTCAACAGTTAGCAATTAGTAAGTCTGCTAATAAAGGTAGACCAACAAAGTTAACCCCTCAATTAGCGGCTTTAATTGAATCCAGGTTACAACAAACTTGGTCTCCAGAAGAAATAGTTGGTTCTGAATTAGTTGGGGTTCTAAGCTTTAAAACAATATATTCTTGGATCCATCGTGGTTTTCTTGCTGTAACAGAGAAAGTACTTCGCCGGAAAGGAAAAAAGCCCGGCACACAGGAAACCCGTGGACGCTTCAATGTTAAAAGGACCATTAAAGAACGACCTCAAGAAGTTGAAAACCGGGAGATTTTTGGTCATTGGGAACTAGATACAATGGTTTCTTCCAGAGGTCAAAGCAAAGGCTGTTTAGCTACATTTGTTGAACGTAAAACACGATTCTATGTGGCCATAAAAATGAATGATCGATCTAAAGATTCTATGTTTTTAGCTATTAGTTCTCTGTACAATACATTAACCAGCAAATTACTTAAAACCTTTACGGTGGATCGTGGTAAGGAATTTGCTTGCTATGAACAGGTTGAAAACGAGTTTGGAATCCCCATGTATTTTGCCGATGCCTATGCAGCATGGCAACGAGGTTCTAATGAAAATAGTAATGGTTTACTTCGAGAATTTTTTCCTAAGAAAACCGATTTAACTAAAGTTACACTAGATAAACTAACAGAAGCATTAATGTTGATTAATAATCGACCTAGGAAATGCCTTGGGTTTAAAACACCATTTGACATGTTTAAACATGAGATTAGAAAATTGATTTAATTTTGTCGCATTACTTATTGCAATTCATCTTATATTAAGGATGAATTGGTTTTGCATATTTTTTTCTATATGAATGTGGTGTTTCAGTGGTAGCCATTTTGAAAATTTTACAGAAATAACTAGTTCTGTTATAGCCCAATGTTTTACTGATCTGATTAACTGTTAGTTGGGAATATACTAATAGTTTTTTCGCTTCTTGTATGCGTAATAGTGTTATATATTGCACTACTGAAAGTCCCGTATCGTCTTTAAAAATCTTAGAGAAGTAGGACTCACTTAAATGAATATGTTCCGAAATCCTTCTGAGCGACACTCGTTTGCTCAGATTTTTTTCTATATATAACATAGCCTTTCGAATTTCTGGACGATTAATAGGTCGTTCAGACTCCACAAAGTCTGGCAATTGTTCATAAGGCATCTCTTCTGCTATGGCATCGTTAAATGGGAAGTAGTGTTCTACCAAAATCCGTAAAACCTTTGTAGCACTGTAGATTTGTTCGGCTGTCAAAACTGGTAAGGTCCGATATAAGGCGCGAAGTTTAGTGTCATCATGCCAATCGGTCTGGGTAGGCAGAATAGGTTTGATCGTCGTATCTTCTGTTTTTGTTTGTCCTGCCATGATGAAGCCTAAGATGGCGCCATCTTTCATGATGGGCACGGAGAAATCTATAAGGCCCATGTGACAGCGGTACGGACAAGAGGATAGTTCTTTTGTAGCATCTAGTCCACCATATAGGTCACATTGATTGCAGCGTTTTGCGTAAGCTGGATTGCGCCTTACAACCTTGCAAAAAGGGGAAAAGTTATATTCTTGAGATAACACTTTTCCACGATTATTAACAAAAATAGCCGCAATCTTTGTTATGTTTGTGAAATCGCGCATGATTTCATTAATAAGCTTAGTATCTTCATTCGTACAAATCATGGTAAAACCTCCAATCACAAATGTGTTAAGAGGGCTAGTAAGCACACCGCTAAAAAAGCTCTACTTGCTCTCTATCTAAAGGGCAGGCTCTAAACCTGAGAAAAGAGAAAAGTGACATACCACCTAAAATTCATATACCTATAAAATTACGTTATTTCTTGTTTTATATGTATAAGTATAACAGGATTGTCGTATTTTAGTAATAGAAAAATCGCATTTTACGAATATACATAAAAAAGTTGCATTTAATAATTTTTATAATAAAGGTAGATAAAAGCCTTATAGTACATGTATTTAGAAAGGATTGAGTCCGATGGGTTGTGACTGAATAGCAAGGCATGCTCTATAGTAATATATGGTGTACAGAATTTAGGGTTGCATACATATGAATGATTAAAGAAATGATAAAAAATATAAATTGGTATACCGCAACATAGTTTTCTGTACATAGATACTTTGATACTTTCATTATACGTATGGAGGGTATTATGGCGACAACATGTGGATTAACTGAATTTGTAGGGACTAGTAAAACTGGTGATACTATAGGTCTCGTAATTGCTAACGTAGATCAACAAGTATTAGATGCGATGAAACTAAAGAAAAAATATCGTTCCATCGGCATTTTAGGTGCTCGTACTGGTGCAGGCCCACACATTATGGCTGCTGATGAAGCAGTAAAAGCAACCAATACTGAAATCGTTAGCATTGAATTACCTCGTGATACTAAAGGTGGCGCAGGACATGGCTCGTTAATCATCTTTGGTGGTGATGATGTATCCGATGTAAAACGCGCTATTGAAGTAGCACTAGCTGAAGTGGAACGCACCTTTGGCGATGTATACGCAAACGATGCTGGTCATATTGAACTTCAATATACAGCACGCGCTAGTCATGCAGTAAATGCAGCATTTGGCGCTCCTGAAGGTAAAGCATTTGGCCTTATCGTAGGTGCTCCAGCAGCGATTGGCGTAGTTATGGCCGATGTAGCTGTTAAATCTGCAAACGTTGATGTAATCGGTTATGCATCTCCTTCTGCAGGTACAAGTAATTCTAACGAAGTAATTTTACAGATTTCTGGCGATTCTGGGGCTGTACGACAAGCGGTTATTTCTGCTCGTGAAGTAGGTAAACAATTGCTTGGTACGATGGGTGACGAACCAGTGAACGGAGCCCCTTCCTATATCTAATCTGAAAGGATGGTATGCCCTATGAAATCAAAACGTTTCGAAGTCTTAAGTCAACGTCCTGTCAATCAGGATGGTTATGTAAAGGAATGGGTAGAGGAAGGTTTTATAGCCATGGAATCTCCTCAAGATCCAAAGCCTAGCCTCAAAATCGAAGGTGGTCGCATCGTTGAACTCGATGGTAAACGCCGCGAAGATTTTGATCTTATCGATACATTTATTGCAAATTACGGTATCGTTCTCGATGGTGCTCAAGAAGCAATGGCAAAGGATTCAAAAGAGATTGCTAATATGATGCTTACACCATCAGTGCCTCGTGAAGAAATCGTTAAGATTTGTAAATCTATTACTCCAGCGAAAATGTTGGAAGTTGTTTCTACTATGAACGTTGTTGAAATGATGCAATGTATGCAAAAAATGCGTGCTCGTCGTACAATGGCTAACCAAGCCCATGTAACGAACGTAAACGACAATCCAGTGCAAATCGCAGCGGATGCTGCGGAAGGTGCACTTCGTGGGTTCGCAGAAGAAGAAACAACAGTAGCTGTTGCTCGTTACGCACCACTCAATGCGATTAGCTTACTCGTAGGCTCTCAATGTGGTCGTCCAGGTGTATTGACTCAATGCTCCTTGGAAGAAGCGACAGAATTGGAACTTGGCATGCGTGGCTTCACAGCCTATGCAGAAACAATTTCCGTATATGGTACAGAAGACGTATTTACCGATGGTGATGATACACCTTGGTCTAAAGGATTCCTCGCATCTGCTTATGCATCTCGTGGTCTTAAAATGCGCTTCACCTCTGGTACAGGTTCTGAAGTACAAATGGGCCAAGCAGAAGGTAAATCTATGTTGTACCTTGAAATCCGTTGCCTATACATCACAAAAGGCGCTGGCGTACAAGGTATCCAAAATGGTTCTGTAAGCTGTATCGGTATTCCAGCAGCTGTACCTTCTGGTATCCGCGCTGTATTAGCAGAAAACCTTGTAGCAGCTATGCTCGACCTAGAATGTGCATCTAGTAATGACCAAACATTTAGTCATTCTGATTTGCGTAGAACAGCTCGTACATTGATGCAATTTGCACCAGGTACTGACTTTATCTGCTCTGGTTATAGCTCTACACCAAACTATGACAACATGTTTGCTGGATCCAACTGGGATGCAGAGGACTATGATGACTGGACAGTTATCCAACGTGACCTTAAGGTAAATGGCGGTCTTATCCCTGCTCGCGAAGAAGAAGTAGTAGCAGTTCGTAATAAAGCGGCTCGTGCACTACAAGCTTTGTTCAAAGCATTAGGTTTGCCTCCAATTACAGATCAAGAGGTAGAGGCCGCTACTTATGCGAATGGCTCTAAAGATATGCCTCCTCGCGACAAGGTTGCAGATATTAAAGCGGCTCAAGACTTGTTGAACCGTGGTGTTACAGGCGTTGACTTCGTAAAAGGCTTAGCTAAAGAAGGTCATCAAGATGTAGCACAAAGTATTTTGAACTTATTAAAACAAAAAATCTCCGGCGATTACTTACAAACATCGGCCATCTTTGACCGTGATTTCAATGTTATCTCCGCGATTAACAATAGAAATGACTATCAAGGTGTTGGCACAGGTTATCGTGTGGAAGGTGAAGATTGGGAACGCATTAAAGATATTCCAAACGCCATTGATCCACGGGATATATAAGGAGGTGTCATGATGGCTGAAATTAACAGAGATGTATTACGTTCTATTATCCTAGACGTTTTACAAGAAATGGGTGGTGTTCATGAGGCACCACAATTCAAGGCTAGTGTTGGTGAAAGCACAACATCAAGTGCGGCTCCTAGACATGAAGATCCAACTGGTGACGATAGCTGGCTCCAAACTGGTGGCCCTGCACAACCTGGTACAAGCGCAGATGAAGTAGTTATTGCTGTTGGCCCTGCCTTTGGCCGTAGTCAACGACAAACTATCGTTGGTGTACCGCATCAAGAGGTGATTCGCCAATTAGTAGCTGGTATAGAAGAAGAAGGTTTAAAAGCTCGTGTAATTCGCGTATACCGTTCCTCTGACGTAGCGGCCGTAGCCGTTGAAGGCGATTCTATTTCTGGATCTGGTGTATGCATCGGTATTCAATCTAAAGGTACTACTTTGATTCACCAACGCGATTTACAACCACTTTCAAATTTGGAATTATTCCCTCAAGCACCGCTATTAACAGCTGAAACATACCGTGCTATCGGTAAAAATGCTGCTAAATATGCTAAGGGCGAATCCCCAACACCAGTACCAACATTGAACGATCAAATGGCTCGTCCAAAATATCAAGCATTATCTGCATTGCTTCATATCAAGGAAACTAAGCATGTAGTAAAAGGTAAGCCAGCTGATGAAGTTCGTGTTACTGTATAAGGAGGTTTACTATGGCTAACGAATTAGAAGCCTTAATTCGGCAGATCGTATCTGAAATAGAAGGGGCGAAAGGTAGTACAACACAGTATTCAGCGCCTCATACACCATCTACAACGAATACAGTAGATAGAGTAGTTACAATCGAAGATTATCCGATTGCTAAAAAACATCCAGAATGGATTGATCTTGGTCAAGGTCGAGACTTAAGCCATATTACGATGGATAACGTAATGGCCGGACATATCACAATGGACGATTTAAAAATTTCTCCATCCATTTTGAAAGCTCAAGGTCAAATTGCTAAGGCTGGGGGCCGAGATCAAATTGAACTCAACTTCTCTCGCGCTGCAGAAATGACGAAGGTAAGTGATAAACGTTTACTTGAAATGTACAATGCACTTCGTCCATATCGTTCTTCTAAACAAGAACTGTTAGATATTGCTAGCGAACTTGATGGTTTAGGGGCTCCAATTTGTGCAAACTTTGTACGAGAAGCTGCAGAAAATTACGAACGTCGTAAAAAACTTAAAGGTGATAATTAACCTATAGGAGATGTCATTATGAAACGAATTGTTGGCATCGATATCGGAAACTCTACAACAGAAGTGGCCTTGGCCGAAATTCATAGCAATGGCGAGGTAAAGTTCTTATCTTCTGCCATCGCTAGTACCACAGGTATTAAAGGAACACGCGAAAATATCGTAGGTCTTATGGATGCCCTCAAGTCGCTAATCAGGTCTGCTAATCTTACACTACGAGACATTGACTTAGTTCGTATTAATGAGGCTACACCAGTTATTGGTGATGTGGCTATGGAAACGATTACAGAAACCATAATTACAGAATCTACCATGATTGGTCACAATCCTAAAACTCCAGGTGGTTTAGGCCTTGGCGTAGGCTATACAGTTCCCATTGAGCAACTGATTGATAAGCCACAAGGTCAGCCATACATCGTGGTAGCTCCAAAGATTATCGATTTTGAATTGGTAGCACAGCTAATTAATGCGTACTGTAAGCGAGGTTATGATATTCGAGCTGCCATTCTTCAAGCCGATGACGGCGTACTCGTTAACAATCGATTGGATCATAAAATTCCTATCGTAGACGAGGTTGCGTATATCGATAAAATCCCAATGGGCATGCTTTCTGCGGTAGAGGTTGTAGACCCGGGGCAAGTGGTATCACAATTATCGAATCCTTATGGAATTGCCACTGTATTTGAGCTTTCTCCAGAGGAAACAAAGAATATTGTGCCTATTGCTAGAGCTCTTATCGGAAATCGCTCAGCTGTAGTCATCAAAACACCAGCAGGGGACGTTAAGGAGCGGGTAATACCAGCAGGATCTATCATTGTTATGGGGAATGATAGAACTGTATCCGTCGATGTATCTGCTGGGGCAGAGAGAATTATGGAAACCCTCGAATCTGTTCATCCTATCGATGATATCAGCGGGGAAGCAGGTACGAACGTAGGTGGCATGCTTGAAAAGGTTCGCCTTACAATGGCTCAATTGACGAATAAATCCCCCCGAGATGTATTCATCCAAGACTTGCTAGCTGTAGATGTAGCTGTTCCTATCAATGTAAAGGGTGGCCTTGCAGGTGAGTTCTCTATGGAACAAGCCGTAGGCATTGCCTCCATGGTTAAGTCAGATCATCTACAAATGGAAATCATTGCAAAGCAGGTAGAAAAAGAGTTAGGCGTACCAGTTGAAATCGGTGGTGAAGAGGCTGAATCAGCTATCTTAGGGGCTTTGACTACACCAGGGACAGCAAAACCAATGGCCATACTCGACTTAGGAGCAGGCTCTACCGATGCATCTATCATCAATCAAGAAGGAAAAATTAAAGCCATTCATCTTGCGGGCGCAGGAAATATGGTAACAATGCTAATTAACTCCGAACTTGGTTTAGAGGATATGCATATTGCGGAATCTATTAAACGAGATCCATTGGCTCAAGTGCTCAGTGTATATCACATTCGTCACGAAGATGGAACGGTGCAGTTCTTTAATGAACTACTTCCAGCAGCATTGTTTGGCCGCGTTGTTATCGTAACGCCAGATGGGCTCGTTCCTGTAGAGCGAGATATCCCTCTAGAAAAGATTAAGCGTGTTCGTCAAACCGCAAAGAAACGGGTATTTGTCACAAATTCACTCCGCGCTTTGGCATCTGTTAGTCCTACTCATAATGTGCGAGATATACCATTCGTAGTTATCGTAGGTGGTTCTGCATTAGACTTTGAAATTCCTCAACTCGTAACCGATGCACTTTCACAATATGCATTAGTAGCGGGGCGAGGCAATATTCGAGGCGTTGAAGGGGCACGAAATGCGGTAGCAACAGGATTGGTATTATCCTATGCACAGAAGGGAGGCCTATGATGGATCAAAGTATCGTAAGTAAGCCAACCATATTGCTGTATGCTACAGAGCATATCAGTGAGGATATACTAAAACCCGTTCTATATGGAATTGAAGAGGAAGGTCTACCTGTTGTTTTTGAGTCTCATAGTGGTACGCATATGACATTGGCTGACCTAGCATCTCGTAATTCCGCTTTATCTGTTGGGATAGGCGTTGATGATGAGGCGATTGTGTTGACCTATAAAAACATACCAACGGATCAATTTATTTATCGACTTACGGGTTATGCTCAATATCCAGATAGCTTACGCACCTTAGGTGTCAATGCAGCCCGCCTTGTAAAAGGTAATCCTTTCGTTTCTGATGAACGACTGGAAGTAGCTTTTTAAATCTAACTAACTTTAGAGGTGGTGCATATGGCTATTTATACGAAAACCGGTGATGCAGGCACAACAGCCTTATTTGATGGCACTAGAGTACCTAAAAATTCACCTCGTGTGGACACATATGGAACCTTTGATGAATTAAATGCACAGGTTAGTGTATGTGAGAAATTAGTCGTCTCACCAGACAATAAACATGTGCTTCACACATTACAACATCAGCTATTCCGCTTATGTGCGGAGGTAGCCACGCCTCATGTGGAACATCTTAGTGAAAGTAGCAATTTGATTTCACAACAAGATATAAGCGACTTAGAACGTTTGATCGATGACTATACAAAGCGATTGCCGCAGCAACATAGCTTTATATTAAGCGGGAATTATTTATCTGCTGCAGAGCTACATGTGGCGCGCACAATCTGTCGTCGTGGTGAACGGTTACTTATTAGCTTAGGTTCTGTAGAACCAATTCGCGATGAGGTTCGTAAATTTATTAATCGACTATCTGATGCTCTGTATATCATGGCTCGCATGGAAGACTATATACAATTTGTAGAAACAATTGTAGAACGCGTTTCAGAACGTGTAGCAACTAGTCGTGAGGAAATACTGACAGAAAGCAATCAAGGCGTAGGTAATATAGAGCATACTGCTGAAAATGGAGTTATTGATATGTCAACTGGAACAGAGTTAGAACATATTATGACGAAGCTTTCACAAGCGGCAATGGACTACGCTCAGTCCATAGGCGTACCTATCGTTGTATCTATAGTAGATGCAAACGGTATATTAATGTATTTCCAACGTATGTCAGATGCATTGCTCATCAGTAACGACATCGCACAGGCAAAGGCGTACACCGCAGTGGCGCTTAAATCAGCAACTCATGAAATACATCCAAGCGCACAGCCTGATGGCGATCTATTCAACATAGAATCCATGGTAAACCGTAAAATTTGCACCTTTGGTGGCGGATATCCAATCATGATTAATGGAAAAATGATTGGTGGACTAGGCATTAGCGGTGGTACCGTGGCACAGGATATGGACATTGCATCTCATGCATTACAATCTCTGTTAACTCAATGAGGTGAAAACAATGGACGTAACGCAAATGTATATTAGTGAGTTTGTTGGTACTGCCGTTTTAATTGCATTTGGTAATACTACCAATGCATCTATCTTATTAAAGAAAACTATTGTTAGTATTTTTGGTACTAACTGGCTACACATTATCTTCGGATGGGCATTTGCCGTAGCCTTTGGTGTATATGTAGGGATTACACTTGGTGGCCCGGGGCATTTGAACCCTGCCGTTACCTTTGCTCTTGCTGTAGCAGGTATATTCCCTTGGGATCAAGTCATTCCAATGTCCATAGCTCAAATTACAGGTGGTTTTACAGGTGCTGCTATTGCTGCATTGTTCTATTATCCACACTTTAAAGTAACCGGTCCTGACGAAGGAAACTGTGTAGGGATTTTTGCAACAGGTCCAGCAATCGATAATAAACCTTTCAATTTGATATCTGAGATTATAGCAACATTTATGTTTATGCTAGCGATTCTCTGCTTAGGAAAAATGGCCGATGGTTTAGCACCTATTGTCATCGGTATTTTGGTAGCATCCATTGGTATGTCCTTTGGTGCAACTACTGGATATGCATTAAATCCAGCCCGTGACTTTGGTCCACGGTTAGCATATTTCTTATTACCGATTCCTAATAAAGGAACTGCGAACTGGCAATATGCATGGGTACCATTTATTGGCCCATTGATTGGGGCAGGCTTAGCTGTATTGTTCTTCCAATTAGTGGCACCTTAATTATAGCTAGAGTATATAAAACAACGACAAACTATAACATGTCAGTATAGTTTAAAGAATACATATTACATTAGGAGGAGATTATATGGCCTTTCAAGAGGTAATTGATGCAAAACAGCGCATCATACAAGAGTTTGTACCCGGAAAGCAGGTTACGATAGCTCATGTTATTGCCAATCCTAAGCCAGATCTATTTAGAAAAATGGGGCTTGAGGAAAAAGGACGCAATGCCATTGGAATTCTTACCATAACACCTGGCGAAGGGACCATTATTGCAGCCGATATTGCAAGTAAATCCGGTGATATCGAAATTGGTTTCATCGATAGATTTTCGGGGGCACTTCTCATAACTGGTGATGTATCTGCTGTTGAATCTGCATTGCGCAGTGTAATTGAAGGTCTTCAACGTATTTTAGGCTTTTTCCCAACGGATTTAACTAGATCCTAATGAAAGGGTAATTATGAGCACCGAAAAGAAAGAAAAACGCATCCTTCTAGTAGGTCGTAGCGGTTGTGGTAAGACTACATTAGCAGATACGATTACTCATGGCTCGGCTACGTATCATAAGACACAAGCCATAACGAGAGTGGGAAACTTCATCGATACCCCTGGAGAATATATGGAGAATCCTAATTACTATCGAGGCATTATCTTGCACGCCTATGATGCGGACGTAGTGATTTTCATGATTCCTGCAGGTGATGAAACAACCATATTCCCACCAAACTTTGGAAACTCCTTAAATCGCGAGGTTATAGGGGTTGTATCAAAGGTGGATACGGGTAAAGATGTTGAGGCGCCTCGGCGCAATCTTAAACTAGCGGGAGCCACTAATATTTTTGAAATATCAGTTCACGACGAAGAGTCGTTAAAACAATTATGTAACTACATATACGGTTAGTTGAAAGAAGGTTTTTCCATGGACAAAGTGTTTGAAGAACAACTTAATCAATTTATTTTAAATAAGGCGATCATTCCAAAAAGCTTGGGTCTATGGGAACGATATTTCAAAAAAATGTGTCTCGCTTGGCAAGATATGAAACCTGAGATTCAGGCTCAGCATATTATCTTTTCTGCAGATAATGGTATTTCCGTAGATGGCCTAATCGGTTATAACTATGAGATTACTCGTAAACAGTCTCAGAATATGATTGATGGTAAAAGTGCAGTTGCTAATTACTGTATCTTTAACCATATTCCTTATGAAGTGGTAGATGTAGGCATTGCGTGCCCACAAGGTATTGGGATAAATCGAAAGGTAGCTCAAGGCACAAAGAATATATTAGATGGTGCTGCTATGAGTGATGAAGAGTTTGACCTAGCATACCAAGCTGGATATAACCGAGTTGTTTACTATGCAGAATCGGGTATCAATTTATTTTCCTTTGGCGAAATGGGTGTTGGTAATACGACTACTTCAGCAGCTGTCCTAAGTGGTCTTACAAAACTAGACCCACGGATAACTGTAGGTCCTGGATCTGGCCCTGATGAAGAGGCGTACATGAATCAAAAAAGAGAGTTTGTACGTACTGCACTATCTCATCATAAGGGACACTTAAATAGTCCTAAAGAGGTAATTAGCCGCGTAGGTGGCTTTGATATAGCCGCTATTACAGGTGCTATGGTAGCTTGTACAGACTTACATATCCCATTTGTAATCGATGGATATATTACAGCCGTTGCCATGGCTTGTGCTACTCAAATGAATGGAGACGCTCCATTATATGGTATCCCATCTCATTATTCTCGCGAGGTAGGGATGGCCGCAGCATTGGCTTATGCAAATATTCGTCTTGATGAAGTTCCAATCCATGGACAAATGGCGTTAGGTGAAGGTACTGGTGCTGTACTCATGGTACAACTACTTAAAACAGCGCACTTTGCCTTTATGAATATAGGTACTATGGTGGAACTATTAGAAAAATAAATTTGTAATCTTTATTCTATGTATTGTAAAAGGAGAGAAAACAGATGACACAAGAAGCATTAGGTATGGTGGAAACTAAGGGTCTAGTAGGCGCTATTGAAGCAGCTGATGCAATGCTTAAAGCAGCTAATGTGGAACTCGTAGGCAATGAAAAAATTGGCTCTGGTCTCGTTACTGTTATGGTTCGTGGTGATGTAGGTGCTGTAAAAGCTGCTGTAGACGCAGGTGCAGCTGCTGCAGAACGGGTAGGTATTGTTATCTCTACTCATGTAATTCCAAGACCACATAAAGATGTAGAAGGTATTTTACCAACAAAGGGTGAATAATTATGGCCGATACTAATAGTATGGTAGATGAGATTTTAAAGCGCGTATTGATGCGTATCGATAGTGCTGATTTAAGCAAAACTTCAGGCGCGACTAGTAATGCATCATGTGCTTCGCCACCTGTAAGTTCACCTGCTGTAAGTCAACTACAAACTTCTATGATTACTGAACACGTAGGTAGCACTACAACAGGCGATACAATTGGTCTCGTAATTGCCAATGTTGATAGTCAAGTATTGGAAGCTATGAAGCTCACTAAGTCATATCGATCCATCGGTATCTTAGGTTCACGTACAGGTGCAGGGCCGCAAATTATGGCCGCTGATGAAGCTGTAAAAGCAACGAATACAGAGATTGTTAGCATTGAACTGGCCCGTGATATGAAAGGTGGCGCTGGTTCTGGTTCCCTTATCATATTTGGTGGCGATGACGTATCCGATGTAAGACGTTCTGTGGAAGTAGCATTACGTGAATTAGAACGCACCTTTGGCGAAGTATATATGAATGACGCAGGCCATGTGGAGGTGCAATATACAGCGCGTGCAGGAGAAGCATTAGTCACTGCTTTTGGGACACCAGAAGGTAAAGCCTTTGGGTTATTAGTAGGTGCCCCAGCAGCAATAGGTGTAGTTATGGCAGATACAGCAGTTAAATCAGCTAATGTAGATGTGGTAGATTATCAGTCTCCATCGAGCTCAGATATGTCAAATGAAGTTGTTTTACTAATTTCTGGTGACTCTGGCGCTGTTAAACAAGCTGTAAAAGCAGCACGTGATGTGGGGTTAGCGTTACTAGAAACTATGGGAGAAAGACCTAAAAACAAAGGTAATGCTTACATCATCTAATGAATAAACGTCGGGAGGTGGCATGGTGAAAGATTCACTAGGGTTACTAGAAGTAGCTGGTTTACTGGGGGCTATCACCGCATCAGATGCAATGGTTAAAGCTGCAAATGTACGGCTCATAGGAATAGAAAAGGCGAGAGGACTTGGCTGGATGACCGTAAAGGTTGCTGGTGATGTGGGAGCTGTTGAAGCAGCTGTTCAAACCGGTGTGGCGATTACAAAAGGTATGAACTTGTATGTAGCTCACAAAGTAATTCCTCGACCTGCAGAAGGCTTAGTCGAATCCTTTAATGATGATTTTACAGATAAGCCGGCTAAGGTAGCTGATGAAACAGAGAAACCCCAATTAGATGAAAAGGTTGTTGAGGTGTTAGATGAGATAGTATCTACGATCATGGAACCGAAAAGTTCTAAATCAACAGGTACAAAGAAAATAACACCAAAGAAAAACCCTAAAAAGAAATAAAGTAGTAAATAATAAAGGAGATTATCATGAATAACGCATTAGGCATGGTAGAAACAAAAGGTTTAGTAGGCGCAATTGAAGCGGCTGACGCAATGGTAAAAGCAGCTAACGTTACATTAGAAGGTACTGAAAAAATCGGTTCCGGTCTTGTAACAGTGATGGTTCGCGGTGATGTAGGCGCTGTAAAAGCGGCTGTTGATGCGGGTTGTGCAGCAGCACAAAAAGTAGGTGAAGTAGTATCTACTCATGTAATTCCACGCCCTCATAGCGATGTAGAATTGATCTTACCTAAGAAAGGATAATAGCTTATGGATCGGGAACAGATTCGTGCTATCGTACGAGAAGTGATCGAAGCCATGTTCGAATCGTCCATTCCCGTAGGTGTGAGCAATAGACATGTCCATCTATGTCAGGAGGACTGGGATATATTATTCCCTAACCAGGCTATTACTAAAAAAAGTGACTTAAAACAAACTGGAGAATTTGCTTCAGAACAAACAGTTACTTTAGTGGGGCCTAAAGGGGTCATTCAAAACGTCCGCGTATTAGGTCCTCTTAGAAAACAGTCACAAGTAGAGGTATCTTTGACCGATGCTCGTGCATTGGGTATAAAACCTCCTATTGTGCTATCTGGTCATTTAGAATCAGCCGCAGAGATTACTCTATGTACTGAAAATGGGGAAATTACAAAACCTATTTGCATCGTTGCAAAACGACATATCCATATGTCACCTGATGATGCAAAACGACTTTCTGTAAACGATGGCGATAGCGTTAATGTTGAACTTCAAACGCCAGAGCGCACCACTGTATTTGGTGATGTCATCGTTCGGGCCGTACCCGGTTTTGTTCTAGAGCTCCATATTGATACAGATGAGGCAAATGCTGCCAATGTACAAGGTACAGTGATGGCGAGAATTATACAGTAAAGTAGGTGATATGATGAAAGGTTTGAAAAAGGCAAATAATACCTTGCAAGAGTTCTTTGATCTTGTAGAGTCCAAACAAGTGAGCTCTCATAATCAAAAGAATTTGCGCGTAGGCATCGACCTTGGTACATCATCTATTGTCCTATCCGTAGTAAACGATAAAGGTAAACCTATATATGGTGCTTTTGAATACAACGAATCTATTCGAGATGGCCTTGTAGTTGACTATGTGGGAGCTGTTACGATTACGCGAGAGCTAAAGGCTAAGGCGGAAGCAGCCTTAGGTACAGAACTTGTATATGCCGCAGCAGCTGTTCCACCTGGAACGATAGGCAAGAATAAAGAGGTAGTAGGTCATGTTCTTGAAAGTGCCGGTTTTGAAGTGACCTGCATTCTAGACGAACCTACCGCTGCTGCTAATGTGCTAGGCATCACCGATGGCGCTGTTATCGACGTCGGTGGTGGTACTACGGGCATAAGCATTTTAAAAGATGGCCGAGTTGTATATACCGTAGATGAGCCTACAGGAGGCACCCATATGAACCTTGTTATTAGCGGAGCCTATGGGATTTCCATCCCTGAAGCAGAGGCCTATAAGCGCAATGAAGCTAATAAACGAGATGTATATGCAACCATACGGCCGGTTGTAGAGAAAATGGCAGCTATTTCTAAGCGTGCGTTACAAGAGGGCGGCTATGAAAAGGGGACTCCTATTGTTGTTGTGGGCGGTGCCTCTAATTTTGAGGAGTTCACAAAGACTTTCAGTCAATATATAGGATTACCCGTAGATAAGCCATTATATCCAGAGTTTGTAACGCCCTTAGGGATTGCCATGGGAAGTGAGTATTAATATGGATGCATTAGTTAAACTGGTGCTAGAACGCCTAGAAAAGCGCATGACATCCACTGCTACTTTTATGGTCACAGAGTGCAATAGCTATGATGAGCATATATTGTTGCAGAACCAACTCATTTCTTTCGCTGGTATAGATTATGGTCATATACGAGAGTTAATGTGCGATACATTGGTGCCTTGGGTTGCCTATTTACATCGTGCATTAGCGTATGACTGTGAGGTGACGATACACCTAGCAGTTCCTGTAACCTCGTTGATGAATCCATCAGTCATTTTAGATTGGCCTATCAAATTTCTAGATAAATTTGGTCGTCCTATATATGCCAGTCATCAAGCGTGGATAACGGCCTCTTTTGTTAGATCTTGTGAAAGTCAGTCTATTATCGTCATATATAGGGGACAACGGTTCACCATGGCTGCTCGTGATGAAATCGAGCGCTTAGGTATCACAATAATTGAAGGGAACGAGAAGTATGCAAGTCGGTAAAGTAGTGGGTAGTATTGTATCTACTCAAAAGCATGAATCTCTAAAGGGAATGAAACTGATGATGGTGGACATTCTCGATGGAGAACAAGAGTTGACGGGGCGCATAGAAATCGCCGTCGATACAGTATGTGCTGGTGAAGGTGAATATGTGCTTCTAACTCGAGGCTCATCGGCACGGCATATTTTCGAAGATGATAAAGGCACCGCAGTAGATTGTGCTATTGTGGGTATTATTGATAGTTTTGAAAAATAATTGTATAGGAAATAGCTGGTGCCAGAGTTAAACCTAGTTATTGTGTCACATCATGAATGTATCCTTGATTGTGGACACCGTTAGCTGACATGGTCATTGCATCAGCAATGCAACCTATATGGAGGTTCATGATGGAAAACAATACACAGTTGAAAGAAATGATCCGCTCCATGGTTATAGATATATTACAGGGGCAAAAGCAAGAAATGGCCTCATCACAACCTATTAAACAAGCGCCTAGAGGTCAAGTTGAGCCAGGTGTGTTTGATACGGTTGATGAAGCAATTCAAGCTGCAAAAGCAGCGCAAGCGCGCTTTGAAGATTGCACCTTGGCAACTCGTGAAAAGGTAATAGCAGACATTCGTGCTGCCATGCGTCCACGAGTACAAGAGTTGGCTCAGAAAACCGTTGACGAAACGGGGATGGGCCGCGTTGCGGATAAAGTACTAAAATTAAATCTAACACTCGATAAAACACCGGGCGTAGAAGATCTCGTTACAGAGTGTGAAACAGGCGATAATGGTATGACACTATACGAATTGTCTGCTTATGGTGTCATCGGTGCTATTACGCCAAGCACGAATCCGGCGGAAACATTAATATGTAATACAATAGGTATGCTAGCCGCAGGGAATGCTGTATTCTTTAGTGTTCATCCTGGTGCTAAGCATCTTAGTCGGTTGCTAGTTAGTGAACTTAATCAAATCATCGCCAAATCGATTGGCATTGAAAACCTTATTGTTACACTTCGTGAACCATCTATTGAGTCTGCTCAAGAGATGATGCTACACCCAGATGTGAGCCTATTAGTTGTTACTGGAGGTCCTGGCGTAGTAAAACAAGCGCTTCAAAGTGGTAAAAAGGTTATCGGTGCTGGTGCAGGCAATCCACCGGCTTTTGTAGATGAAACGGCAGATATTAAAAAGGCCGCTCAAGATATTGTTCTCGGCGCTAGTCTAGATAATAATATTCTGTGTATCGCTGAAAAGAGCGTTGTAGCCATGCGCCAAATCGAGCCACACCTAGTTCAAGAAATGGTAAAAGCAGATTGTGTTCTCCTTGAAAATCAACAAGATATTCAACGCCTAGTCGATTTAACAGTGTTACCGAATGGGACACCAAATAAAAAATTTGTCGGTAAAAATGCAAGCGTTATTCTTGATGCAGCACATATTCCGTACAATGGTGATCCACGGTTAATTATCATGCGGGCTCCAAAAAATCATCCCTTTGCAGTAATTGAGATGTTAATGCCTATTTTACCTGTTGTTACAGTAGATAGCTTTGACGAAGGTCTTGATGTATGCTTGATGTTAGAAGCAGGCTTACATCATACGGCCACAATGCATTCCTTGAATATGGAACGCCTCAACCGGATGGCTCGTAAAATGAAAACTTCCATTTTTGTTAAGAATGGTCCATCCTATGCAGGGCTTGGATTTAGTGGTGAGGGTACGACAACCTTTACAATTGCTACACCTACTGGGGAATCTACTACATCGGCTCGCTGCTTTGCGCGACGTCGTAGATGTTGCTTAACAACAGGATTCAATATTCGATAGGTGGTGAGCATATGAATAAATGGACTTTTCCAACCCAGATTTATGCAGGGCCAGATTCGTTGAATCGTCTTACGGAGTTTTCTAATGAATCTATCCTTATCATATGCGATCCATTTTTAAAAGATTCTCCAAGCCTTACATATGTGATGGGGTTAATGGACAGTAAAAATAAGGTAACCATCTACACTGATGTAGTACCTGATCCACCCATAACGCATGTAGTAAAGGGTATTGAGTTTATGGAAGGTAATAAACCAACTGTAATCATTGCCATAGGTGGGGGCTCCTGTATCGATATGAGTAAGGGTATTGCTTACTTTGGTCGTAAGTTAAAGCATATGGATATCAAATCCTTTATTGCTGTTCCTACTACTAGTGGAACTGGATCAGAAGTGACCTCTTTTGCTGTTCTTACAGATAGCGAAACACAAATTAAATATCCTCTTGTGGATGATGCGGTATTACCAGATGAAGCATTATTAACGCCATTATTTGTAAAAACATCTCCACCAAGTGTTACTGCATTCAGTGGTATGGATGTGCTTGTTCATGCTCTAGAAGCCTATGTAGCTACAGAGGCAAATAATTTTACTGATGCGTTGGCACAACAGGCGATTGAGCTAGTCTTTACTTACTTACCAAGATGTCATAAGCCAACAGCTACAGAGCAAGATAGAATGTCTATGCATGAGGCTTCATGTTTAGCAGGTCTATCCTTTAACAAGGCCGGATTAGGTATAGTTCATGCCATGGCTCATCAGTTGGGAGGACAATTTCATGTGCCTCATGGTCTAGCTAACAGTATGCTTTTGCTTTATGTAATTGGATTTAATTGCTCTCGTAACCAAGAGGTGGCCAAGAAGTATGCCCATCTATCTGCTAAGTTGGGCTTTGCATCGCATAAAGCATCCGATGGAGATAAAATAGGTGCATTACTAGAGGCGATTGTAAAACTACAACGAACTTTAGAATGTCCAATGACACTGACTGAATTTGGTGTAGATAAGGCTATATCTGAACCAAAACTTAACCTCATGGCAGATAGAGCACTAGAGGATATGTGTTATCGATTTAATCCATACCCAGCTAACCATGATGATCTTATCGGATTATATAAAAAGATTTTGTAACCCATATAGAGTGAATAATAAAACTCAAAAGTATATAATGAACAATACAAACACAAGAGGCTTCAATGATTTCATAGAAGCCTCTTTTTGTATCCCCTTATTCTTGTTAATTGAAATAGAAATAGAAATAGAAATAATATTTACCTATTTATTGCTTAAGTTATGTGCTGTTAGGTACACTTTTTTTCATCTTAGAATGATATAATAAATGTTACATCCTATCTCGATGTAGAGGTATTATTCAAGTTTAGTTATATTCCATATAACTCATTGGAATATAGAAAAACATAGATTTTATCTACATTTGTTGTATAATATGTATAGGATATTTAAAAAATTAGATGTTTTTGTGAAAGCCTATCCTCGTCTAAGTTTAATTAGATGTTTGGTGCATTTTATTTTAGATTCAAGCTCAATGTACTACTTTCACAATATGAGTATGATCTTGTGTGGTCATACGTTTTTTGAAAAGAGAGGTATTTATGCAACACATGCTACGCATGGGTATTGACGTGGGCTCTACAACTGTTAAAGTTGTACTATTAGACGAACACGATAATTATTTGTATAAAAAGTACATACGCCATTATGCAAACATTTTGGACACCGTATATACCTTGCTCCAAGAGGCTCAAGTGGGCCATGAAAATGATCAAGTTCATGTATGTATTACCGGTTCTGGTGGTATGGCGATGGCTGAAAAGGTACGCATTCCATTCGTGCAAGAGGTTATTGCTGAAACACGTGCTGTAAAAGCGTTGTATCCAGAAACTGATGTTATCATCGAACTTGGTGGTGAAGATGCGAAGGTAACCTATTTAGGTCAAACGGCAGAACACCGTATGAATGGTTCTTGTGCAGGTGGTACAGGTGCTTTCATCGACCAAATGGCGACTTTATTGCAAACGGATGCATCTGGTCTTAACCAACTGGCCATGAATGCTGATACGATTTATCCAATTGCAGCACGTTGTGGCGTATTTGCTAAGACAGACGTACAAGCTTTGTTAAACCAAGGCGCATCTCATGAAAATATTGCAAAATCCGTATTCCAAGCGATTGTAAACCAAACAATTGCGGGCCTTGCATGCGGTCATAAAATCGAAGGTAATGTAGCATTCCTTGGCGGTCCGTTGACATTCTTGTCTGAACTTCGTCAATGTTTCTGCGATACCTTAGAACTAGATGAAGCGCATCGCATTATCCCTGAAAACGGTGAATTATTCATCGCCTTAGGGGCGGCTTTGATGAAAGAAGACTGTCGTGAGATTACGGTTGGTCAATTAACAAAGGAAATTGGTGCCCTCATCGGTATTCCTATGGAGGCTACAGATCGTGTAGAACCTCTATTTAAAAATGAACAAGAATTAGAAGAATTCCGCGCTCGTCACGCTAAGGCAGTAACGCCAAAAGCGAATATTGAAGATGCGCAAGGTCCTTGTTACCTTGGTATTGATGCTGGTTCTACTACTCTTAAGGTAGTTCTCATCAACAGTAATAAGGAAATCATATTCTCTCACTATGGTCCTAACCATGGTAAACCATTAGAAAAATCTCGTGAAATGATCGAGAAGATTTATGAACTGTTACCAAAAGGCGCGTATATTGCGCATTCTGGTGTAACTGGTTACGGTGAAGCATTTCTTAAACGCGCCCTTGGCATCGATATTGGCGAAGTAGAAACAATGGCTCACTATCGTGCAGCTCGTTACTTCTGCCCTGATGTATCCTTTATCTTGGACATCGGCGGTCAAGATATGAAATGCTGTAAGGTTCGCGATGGCTATATCGAAGATATCGTATTGAACGAAGCCTGCTCCTCTGGTTGCGGCTCCTTCATCGATACATTCGCATCCGGTCTACGCATTCCAATCGATCAATTCGCGAAGGAAGGTTTATTGGCATCCTTGCCAATCGACTTGGGTTCTCGTTGTACTGTATTTATGAACTCTAAGGTTAAGCAGGCTCAAAAAGAAGGTGCTACGGTACAAGATATCGCGGCAGGTCTTGCTTACTCTGTTATTAAAAATGCCCTTTATAAGGTTCTTAAGGTAAAAGACCCTAAAGAATTGGGTGATCATATCGTTGTACAAGGCGGTACATTCTACAATGAATCCGTATTGCGTGCCTTCGAGAAATTGATGGGCGTAGAGGTAATTCGTCCTGACGTATCTGGCTTGATGGGTGCTTATGGTATGGCCCTTCTTGCAGCTGAAACGGCAGAAGAGTTACAAAAGGAAAAAAGCACTTTGCTCGATAGTGATGGTCTTAACTCCTTACAAGTATCTACGACAATGCGTAATTGCGGACTTTGCTCCAATAACTGTATGCTTACCATCAATGCTTTCTCAGATGGTCGTACTTACGTAACGGGTAACCGTTGTGACCGCGGTGCGGGCGGTATGATTCAAGAGGAACGCAAAGCAGTTCCTAACTTAGTAGACGTTAAATTGCGTCGTTACTTCGACTATTATTTGAAGAAAAATATTCCAGAGTTCGAAGGTAAAATGCGCGTAGGTATTCCTCGCGTCCTCAACATGTATGAGGATTTCCCATTCTGGTTTACATTCTTTAATACACTTGGCTATGAAGTAATCCTTTCCGATTACACTACAAAGGAACAATACAACAAGGCTATTGATACGATTCCATCCGATACAGCTTGCTACCCAGCAAAAGCGGTACATGGTCATATTCGTGATCTTGCGAATGCACAAGTAGACTTTGTTTGGTACCCTTGTATTCAACATGGTCCTAAGGAATTTAGCCGCGACAATAATTACCATTGTCCAATGGTTATTTCCTATCCAGAACTTATCAAAAACAACATGCAGGAGGTTCTAGGGGATACTCCATTCCACGCACCATTCTTGCCATTGGCTGATAAGAAATCTCTTGTTCCTGCTCTTGTGAAAGCATTGGATTTCTTGAATCTCAAGAAGAAAGATATTGCTAACGCTGTTGAAAAAGCGTGGGAAGAACAAGAAAATTGTAAGGCTTCTTACCGTGAAACGACAAAGAAAACAGTATCTCGCCTCGTAGCAGAACAAATTCCTACCATCGTATTAGCTGGCCGTCCATACCATTTGGACTCTGGTATTAATCACGGTATCCCAGAGCTTATTACATCCCTTGGTATGGCTGTTCTTACAGAAGATGGTGTTGCTCCACTAGGCAATGAAATTAAGCATTTACGTGTTGTAGACCAATGGTCCTACCATAGCCGTTTATATCGCGCTGCTGAATTCGTAAGTAGAACAGAAGGCTTCCAAATCGTTGAACTTAACTCCTTCGGTTGTGGCCTTGACTCTATCGTAGCGGATCAAGTAAAAGATATACTTTCAGCAAACCATAAAATTCATACCTTACTCAAAATTGATGAAGGTACAAACCTTGGGGCTGTAACGATCCGTTTACGTTCCTTGCAATCCGTAATGGAACGTAGCTTGCGTCGTCATCATAACCCAGAAGCACCAGAAGTGGTGGAAGAGCAATTACCAACCTACGATTATAATCGTGTGGTGTTCACAGAGGAAATGCGTAAGACCTATAAAATCTTGGTGCCACAAATGTCACCATTGCATTTTAGCCTCTTAGATCCAGTCCTCAAAAATGAAGGCTATAACTTTGAAATGTTGCCAGCACCAACGCGTGACGATATTGAAGTGGGCTTGAAATATATCAATAATGATGCATGTTACCCAGCGATTATCGTTGTTGGTCAGCTCATGTCTGCACTATTATCTGGTAAATACGATATCGATAAAACAGCTGTTATCATCTCTCAAACAGGTGGTGGTTGTCGTGCTACAAACTACATCGGCTACTTGCGTAAGGCTTTAATCGATGCTGGTATGAAGCAAGTACCAATCTTATCCCTCAATGCGAGCGATATGGAACGTCAACCAGGTTTCAAATTGACAAAAGGTTTCTTACATCGTATGATCCAAGCCGTTGTTTACGGTGATGCCCTCATGCAATGCGTATTGGCTACACGTCCTTACGAAACTAACCCGGGCTCTACAGATGCTTTATGTGATTACTGGATTAAAAAATTACGTGAAAACATTACATCTGCCAGCCTTCGTCAGTATAATAAGTACATCAAAGAAATCATTCATGACTTTGATAACTTGCCGGTCAATAAAGATGTACAAAAACCTCGCGTTGGCGTCGTAGGGGAAATTTACGTTAAATTCCATCCAAGTGCTAACAACCATATCAATGAACTCATTGAAAAAGAAGGTGGCGAAGTCGTTACATCTGGATTATTAGACTTCTTCTTGTACTGTGCAATGGACAGCACATACCGTGCTAAACACCTTGATGGTACATGGCTATCTGGCTTCTTCGGTACATTGGCTCGTGAAGCCCTTGAACTTTACCGTTTGCCATACGCTAAAGCCGTAGCAGCGTCTAAACACTTCGACCCTCTACAACGTATGACAGAAGTAGCAAAAGAAGCAGCTCAATACATTGGCCTTGGTAACCAATGCGGTGAAGGCTGGTTCCTCACAGGCGATATGATTGACCTCATCGAAAAAGGGGCTAAACAAATCGTATGCTTGCAACCATTCGGCTGCTTGCCAAACCACGTAACAGGTAAAGGCATGGTTAAAACACTATCCGCTGCCTACCCAGACGTGCGCATTGCTGCTATTGACTATGATCCAGGATCCAGTGCAGTAAACCAAGCAAACCGACTAAAACTATTACTATCGACAATGTTTGAATAAGACTGCTCTGTTATATTTTCAATGGGGCTATGTTAGCTGTATTGCTAATTTTAGCTAAAATAATGGTTTTGTAACTCGATGGAGCTTTAGTGAATAAGCTATAAGGTGCTTTACATTTTATAATGGGGCCCGAATACAACTGCATATTACTAGTATAGAAAAAATACAGCCCTCTCTTGGCTCAGTACGTCACTACGTTCCGTAAAATCGCTGCAGAGAGGGCTGTATTCTTTTCTATATACGTTAATTACGAAGATGTCCCATTATAAAATGTAAATGATTCGATCTACTATATCTAATAGCTCCATCGGATTTCTTATCTTATTATTTACAAAAATTCGCAATACATCTAACGGAAAAGAGAAAAGAGGGTTGTGTTCTTTTCTATATACACTCGTTTTGAAGACGTCCCATTGAAAATATAATTAGTGCAGATATGGATAGATGTAAGGAGATGTGGCTATGCCACATCTCTTTTTCCTACAATCAGTTGGACAGGTGCTTTCCTTTATTGTGCATAGTGTATTTGTAAAAAAGAATTAGCAGATTTTAATTTAAGCTGTATAGCCCCACAATGGGACGCCTCTACAGGTAGTGTTAATATAAATAAGATACCCCTTTCCGAAGCGATTTTACGAAGCGTAGCGCCGTACTGAGCAAGGAAAGGGGTATCTTATTTATATACTAATATTATTCTGTTGTAGTTGGGCCCCATTGTAGGGCTCACACAAATGTTTAAAAAAGATTATTCTTTCTCTACCAAACCATACAAGCACAATAAGGAAAGCACTGCACATACTAGCATTGTAATCCCCATTGGTATACCCGTATGATCCCCACCTATACCAACTAATGGAGATACAATACCTGCAGCAAACATGCTTGCAAAGCCTAGTATGGCAGAGGCACTGCCTGCCATTTTACCGTATTTAGTCATCGCCATAGAGAAGGAGGCGGAACCGAATAGGGATACTGTACACACCGTAAAGAATAGGATTGTTGTTACAGGAATGAGAGACCATTCAAAAATCATGGCTACTAAAAATAGTAAGGAACCGATTGTAAGTTCCCATAGACTGAATGTAAGTATTTGACGAGATGTTACGACATTACTTACTCGTCCGCTAATGGCACTGGCCAAGATAATGCCGCAGCTATTGATACCAAAAAGATAACTAAATTTCTGGGCTGAAAGTTGGAAAATATTTTGGTATACAAAGGATGAACCTGAGATATAGGCAAAGAAAGCGCCGAAAGCAAAGAATTGAATTAAAGATTGTCCCAGGAAACGTTTATCTTTGATCAGTGTAAAGTAGTTCTTTATAGCCGTAGCAAGGCCGCCAGTAACGCGGTTTTCCTTTGGTAAGCTTTCACGGAAAAGAAGAGAACCTAGTAATAGAATAGCAGAGAATACTGCTAAGATGACAAAGATTACACGCCATGTAGTAAATAAGAGCAGTTGTCCGCCTACTAAAGGTGCAATTACAGGTGCGAGGCCATTGACCATCATGAGCAAAGCAAATAGCTTAGTCAGTTCTTGACCAGATGCAAAGTCTCGAGCGATGGCTTTGGCAATTACAACGCCTACAGAGCCGGTTAAGCCTTGTAGAAATCTTCCGAGTAAAAGTATTTCGATACTAGGCGCATAGGCACAAATAATACTAGAGATAACACATAGTAAATTACCTATAATAAGTGGTACCTTACGACCCATTGTGTCACTTATAGGGCCACCAAATAATTGACCTAAGGCAACACCAAAGGTCATAATACCAATGGTCATTTGAATATTTGATGCTGTTGTATTTAATTCGCCAGGCATAATCGGTAATGCCGGTAAATACAGATCCGTTGCGAGCGGTGTAATAGCTGTTAACATGCCAAGGAATACTACCAAGATAAAGGAAACCTTAGCAGAATTTTCTTGAGTCATACAATCCTCCTATCTTAAAATGGGAAAAATAAAAGCCTGCGAATCGCACTGATATGTACCCCCTTTACTGGACAACCAGTAAAGGGGGTATTTTCATGAGATATAGTTATGAATTTAAAAGAAAAGCAATTGAATTATTCTATCAAGGTGAATGGCCCAAGACACCTAAAGGTGTGAGGACAGATACATTTCATAGACAAATAAGGGACTGGGTTAAATTAGAACGACTTCATGGTTCAGATATTAATAAATGTCGAGGGACTAATAAGTATTGGTCTCCAAAAGAAAAATTTGAGTTAGTATGCCAAGTTCTTTCAGGTCAAGGTTTAAGATCAGTAGCTATTGTAGCGGGTATTAATTCTGGACAACTGTATCAATGGGTTCATAAATACAAAACTTTGGGATACAATGGTCTTATTAATAAACCTAAAGGACGACCACCAAAGGATTGCAAAATGAAAGTACCTAAGACTATCTCACCTCGAGAGCTCAAAGAGAGTGAATATGAGGAACTCATTCGCTTACGAGCTGAAATTGCTTATATTAAAGCTGAAAATGAAGTCATAAAAAAAGAGATTGCCTTGAGAGAAGAAAAGGAAGCTGCGCGTCTCAAGGCGAAAAAGCAGCGATTATCAAAACGCTCCGCCAACAAGGCTATCAACTAAAGCATCTTTTGAAAGCTATGCCAATGTCCAAATCTACCTATTATTTTGAAATTACTAAAGTAGATCTTGTAGATAAAAGAAATACAGAGCTAAAAGATGAAATTCAAAAGATTTTTACAGAACATAAAGGTCGGTATGGTGTACGCCGTGTATACCAAGAACTTCTTAATCGAGGTTTTGTAGTTAATCATAAACGAGTGCAAAGACTTATGCATAGCATGGGACTCGCAGGAAAGCGACCGAAGGAAAAGTATCACTCTTACAAAGGAAAAGTCGGTAAAGTAGCAGAAAATATCGTCAATAGAGATTTTAGTACAACTGCACCATTACAAAAATGGACTACTGATGTATCTCAATTTAATTTCTCGTGGGGAAAATGCTATTTATCGCCTATTTTAGATATGAATACGAATGAGATTATTGCTTATGACTTAGCATTAAGGCCTAACTTAGAACAGATTTCTCGTATGTTAGAGAAAGCCTTTAAGAAGTTTACTAATCTTTCGGGATTAATCTTCCACTCTGATCAAGGCTGGCAATACCAACATAACTATTTTAGACAAGCACTTAAAGAACATGGCATTATTCAGTCTATGTCTAGAAAAGGAAATTGTTATGATAACTCTGTGATGGAAACCTTTTTTGGTAGATTGAAAACAGAAATATATTATGGTTTTGAAACAGAATATTCATCATTTAATGCTTTTGCAGTAGCAATAGAAGAATACATTAACTATTACAACAACAAAAGGATCCAGAAAAAAACAAAATGGATGCCTCCTGTAAAATACAGGGAAGCATCCATGTGTTTAGGCTAGTAAATAATATGTGTCCAGGAAAATGGGTACATATCACACTTCGCAGACTGCATTTAATTTTTTCTATTTGATACGATGTATTTTACCATGATTGAGAAAAAATATCTATATGAAATATTGAGTTTGCTATATCTCTATTTATAGATTACAATTAGTATATTAATTATATCTAAAAAAATCAATGTGCTTATTGGCGATGGGAGAATTATATGAAATATTTAATAAAAGGTTTTGTGTTAGCTGCAATTGTAGTAATCGGGACCGCTACGGTTTCATCTGTAGAAGCAATTGGTTCTGATGAGGCAGTGCAAAGTGCATTAGCACGTGTACCAGGTGCAACGGTGGCTAATGTAACTGAGTTCAATCGCGATTATGAGAATGGCCGTTTAGAGTATGAAGGTGAAATACATTATAACGGTTATGAATATGATTTTGAAATTGATGCAGATACTGGGACCATTACTAAATGGGAAGTAGAGCAAGAGGTTTATTAATAGATTATTACAATTATATGTAGCAAATTAGTGAACCCTAAACTGTATTATCATTAAGCCATGTTATATATAGTATTTTCATATGTGGCAATAAAAAAGAACAGCTCATCAAGAGCTGTTCTTTTATGTTACCAAATCTTAGAAGAAGAAGTGGTGAATTTCATGGATGAAATGTTGACCGAAGAAGGAAATACAACCATGCATAACGATGAAGATCAAGAAGTATTTGAATGCGCTGTTCATGATAACGCTTGCTTCGATTTCATGTTCTAAGTTGTGAGCTTCTTCAGAACCAATTTCTTTGTGGTTTTCTAGGTATGCTTTCAAAGCAGGACCTACGGCACCAATAGAAATCGCGATGGATTGTGGGGACAACATTTTACCGATACCAGCTGCACCGGAGTTAACAGCTGCCAACCAGAAGCCAAGGTCTTCGAAGTTTGTAGGATCTAAACCTTGAGCTGCAGCGATTTGAAGTGGGCCAAACAATACGTTGGAGTTTGTACCGGAACCAGTTAAGAAGGCACCCAACGCACCTACGATAGGAGCGAATAGAGGATACAAGGAACCTGTACCAGCAACCATTGCTTTCGCAATATCTGCAGTCATACCAGAGTAAGTCATCAATTTAGCTGTCATAACAACTGTGATGATTGTAAGGTATGTGAATTTCAAGTTTTTAACTGTGGAACCCAATGTACCGAAGATTTCGCCAGCTTTTGCTTTTTGGATGAAACCACCAACAATACCAGCGATGAAGATCATGATACCAGGAGTTGCAATCCATACGAATGTGTAAGGTTTTGCACCAGCGCCTTGGTAAATAGGTACAGATGTTTTAATGGATGCAAGAGGACCATTAATTGCAGGGAATAATTTGGAAGTTAATAACAATAATACGAAGATTAAGATGAATGGCATTGCGGCAATAAGGCCTTCGCTACCAGAAACTTTAGGAACTTCGCCAGTTTGTTTAACTGCATATTCAGGATCATTAGGAGGCATAATTTTTGCACAACCAATGATAACTGCCATAATTACGATGGATGCAGAAATTACGGATAATTCTGGACCCATTACAGCGTTGATTATAGTTTCAGGAACAGCTAATGCTAAACCGGAAAGTAATGTAACAAGGAATACGCCTTTTAACGCTTTGATACCGCCACCAATAATCATAACAACGAAGAATGGAGCGATAAGGTTAAGTAAGAATAATTGTACGGAAATGAATGTACCTAAATGGCTTGGATCAAGGTTTGTTAAGGATGCCAAAGTAGTTGTTGGAATACCGATGGAGCCAAATGTTGTTGGTACGGAGTTCGCAACGAGACATGCGATGATAGATTTTAGTGGATCAAAACCTACTGCAACCATCATAGCAGCTGGAATTGCAACGGCAGTACCAAAGCCAGCCATACCTTCCATGAAGGCACCAAAGCCCCATGCAAGTAACAATGCAAGTACACGAGTATCAGATGTTACAGAAGAAAGCATTGTTTTAATAGTTTCCATTGCTTTCGTATGTACTACCAAGTTATAAACGAAGATAGCAGCTGTAATAACTAATAGGATTGGCCAGATTGCCAAAGCGGCACCTTCAAGGGCACCAGTGACCATAATGAATGGGTCAGATTGGAATGCTGTAATAGCGATGATGAAAGAACCGATTGCAGCAACACTTGTTGCTTGCCATGCAGGTAATTTCAAGATGGATAACGCTACGATCAACCAAATGATTGGAGATAGCGCTAATAGAACGGTGATAGCACTCATTTCTAAAATCATCCTTTCAAGAAAAATAAAAATATATGCTTAACAGGACGATGTAGCTTAATCAATTTAATTGATGAGTAAATCGCTATTGTATTAAGTTGTAAAAGTTCAGTTAAAATAAAAGCTTACAATAAAATAACAGATAAACTTATCATAAAAATTAATATATCTCTTAAAATTTTTTAACCTCATGGTTTTTGAGGTTAATGAGATTAAAAAAATATAAGAGAGGGGACATAAACAGTGTTTATGTCCCCTTCTTTACTGACTACATGTCCACGTTAGGGCCTTTGTAAGGTCTTAGGTATTAGTAGTTACCTTTGAACATTGTAGCAGGAGCTTCTGGTACATAATCGCCGAAGTAGGATTTGAAGTCTAAACCTAATTCATTGCAAAGGTCTTGAACTTCAAGCATTGTACCGTTAAGTACAGGGATGCCTTCAGCTTTAACTTTAGCAACAGATTCATGTTCTTTTTCGCCATGAGTGTAGATACGGTCTTGACCTTGAGCTTTAGGAGCTTCACGTAATTCTTGTAAGAATTGGGAGAAGTGTTTTTTGATTTCAGCTGGGTCACCGAAGAATTCAGGGTTGATAGCCATGAAGCCGTGGCAGATGTTGGATTTACCGCCAACCATACATTTGTTGGAAGTACCGCCTTGAGACAAGATGGAGGAGAATAATTCAGCAATCATGCCGTTACCATAACCTTTGTGGCCGCCAAGAACTTCTGTAGCACCACCTAAAGGAAGGATACCGCCGCCTTCATGACGGGAGATGTTGCCCAATACTTCAGCTGCATCAGTGGAAGGAACGCCGTCTTTGTTAACAGCCCAGCCATCTGGAGTAGCTTTGCCCATTTTGTTGTACATTTCAAGTTTACCACGAGTTACTACTGTAGTGGAGCAATCGAAGAAGAAGTCAACAGGATCAGCAGGTACAGTCCAAGCGATAGGGTTAGAACCAAGCATAGCTTTACGAGCATATACAGGAACCATGATTGCTTCGGAGTTTGTACAAGAGAAACCGATTAAGCCTTGGTCGGATGCCATTTTAGCATAGTAACCAGCGATACCATAGTGGTTGGAGTTACGTACGGATACGATACCAACACCGGATTTTTTAGCTTTTTCGATAGCCATTTCCATAGCCATGTGGCCCAAGATTTGGCCCATGCCGTCATGACCGTCGATAACTGCGGAAATTGGAGTTTCTTTTACGATTTCAGGTTTTGCGTCGATTTTGATCAAGCCATTAGTGATACCTTTGTGGTAACGAACCATACGTTGCATACCATGGCTTTGAATACCGAACAAGTCGGAAGTCAAAAGTACGTCTTGGATGATGTCAGCTTCTTTTTCGGAGAAACCGAATTTTTGGAAAGCGTCCATGCTTAATTTTTTCAATGTTTCATAAGGGAATAACACAGTGTTTTTTGCGTCTGCCATCGTTAAAACCTCTTTTCAGAAAATATGTACCTGATATAGTAACGTCACTCTAAAATATCATGAAGTTTAAATGATATCTGGTGAGCTCTATATCCTCTCAAATGACAATGTCAGTATAGCACAGAAAGAAGTGAGATTGAATAGTCTTACAGTCTGAAACACATTACTAAATACGCATACGTACCGGTGATGTTTGTCACATATTCCGAGGTCGATTACTGAAACATCCGATTATACCTAAAACTATATGGTTATGACTTTTAGTTATGATTGCATGATTTTTTTATAGATTTTCAGTATTTTTATAGAGCTTATTAGTATATCTGTTTAGGCTTTGAGCAAGAATGAGAATGGATAAACATCGATAAAACTTGAAATGTTCAATAACATATATAAAAATTTTTGATATGTATAGCAACGTATTGTGATAACTGAATGTATTGATATGCATGATATGCAATGATTTTAATCTTTGTGAAGATAGAAAATGTGTTAAAGGTTACACTTATACAGACAATGCTGTAATATAATATAAATATACATCCTATAGTTTATATAATTTATAAGCGAGGTGCTTATTTTGAAAGAATACAAATCAGTATGTCCTTATGATTGCCCAGATGCATGTGGTCTAATCGTATCGGTAGAGAACAATAGAGTAGTATCTGTTCGTGGTAATAGAGATCATGCTTTTACAAGAGGTACATTGTGCCCTAAAATGGCGCATTACGAACAAGTGGTTCATTCTCCATTGCGTTTACAGTACCCAATGAAACGGATTGGTAAAAAAGGAATCGGTGAAGACCAATATATACGTATCAGTTGGGATGAGGCATTAGATACCATTGTTAATAATTTTAAAGAAACTATTAGTACTCATGGCAGTGAAAGTATTTTGCGCTACTCCTATGCAGGTACGATGGGTGTGATTCAAAGCCCAGCAGCAGATTACTTTTTCCGCCGTATTGGTGCTACAGACCAGGACCGTGGTATTTGCTCCCCTGCAAAACAGGCAGGATTCCGCTCTATTTATGGCGATACACTAGCCATTAAACCGCAAGAGGCACAACATAGTGATTTAATTGTTCTATGGGGTATTAATGCCACTGCTACTGATGTTCATATCTTACATGATGTAAACATAGCAAAAAAGAATGGCGCTCAAGTTTGGATTATTGATACACATAAAACCTATACTTTTAATCAAGCTCATGAACATATTTACGTAAAACCTGGTAGTGATGGCGCCTTAGCGTTAGGTATGCTTCATATTATTCATCGAGACGGTTTAGCAGATATAGATTTTATTAAGAAACATGTACAAGGTTATGATGAACTCGTAAACGATGTGTTGCTTGATTTTACACCGGAAAAAGCATCTGAACTTTGTGGCGTTTCCGTAGAACGTATGATTGAGTTTGCCCATACCTATGCTAAAGCTAAGGCTCCATTTATACGTCTTGGCAGTGGGTTATCACGCTATGGGAATGGTGCTATGAACTGTCGTGCTATTAATGCATTACCTGCTGTAGTTGGAGCTTGGCAATATTTAGGCGGTGGCTTATTATCGAGTGCTAGTGGTAGTAAGTTTGTGGGCAAAGAAGTGATGCAACAGGCTCATGTGGATGCACCAGCAAAGCGATTGATGCCTATGATTAAACTAGGTGAAATGCTTACAAACCCATCAGGTACAGCTGTGCATAGTCTTTATGTATTCTCTAGTAATCCGGCTATAACAGCACCTGATCAAAATGTAGTGCGAAAAGGCTTGATGAGAGATGATTTATTTACGGTTGTTCACGAACGCTTCTTTACCGACACATGTAAATACGCCGATATTGTATTGCCCGCCACAACATCAGTAGAACATGACGATATATATAACTCCTATGGGCACTATACAATTGGAACGGGTTATAAATTAATCGATCCTATTGGCGAATCCCGCTCTAACTGGCAAGTGATTTCTGAATTAGCTAAACGTATGGGACTTACAGATGAATTCTTTAAGCATAGTGAACGAGATTTAATAGACCAAATTGTAAGTGCGTCGCACCGTATTTCTAAGGATGATCAAAATTTAATTCTCCAAGGTGAACCAGTAGAGATGACGTTGCCTGAAAATTATAAATTAGATTTTAAAACGCCATCTGGAAAGATTGAGTTATATAATCCACATGATGTGGAGCCACTAATTCGTTATTTACCGCCTTATGGTGATAGTGCACCATTCTGGCTTATTATTGGTAATGATATTCGCATTTTAGATTCTAGCTTCTGTGAGTTAGAGTTTGATGATCCTGAATTGATTAAACTACGCATCAATCCTAAAGATGCAAAAGTATATAACATTAATGATGGCGATGAAGTAGAAATCTATAATAATCGTGGTAGTGTAAAAATTAAAGTTTACTATGATGAAGAGGTACAACGAGGTACATTAGTAACACTTGGCGTGTGGTGGCAATCACAATCTAGTGATCCAAATGTAGCTATCAATGCGCTTACTGCAGACAGACCAACTGATCAAGGTTGGGGCAGTACATTCTACGACGTACAAGTTCATATCAAAAAGGCGGATGTTTAATTTCCTTTACTTATAGGAATAACGTTATGCTAATATATCATAACAAGGATATTTTTATTGCATACATATCCTCATTAGGATTATAATAGTAATATTATTTCTATATATAACCTGAAGGGGGTTACGTTTATGAATGGTAATGAAAAATTATCTGCCCGTGCCTATTGGGCTATAGGCATGATGTTATTCGCCCTATTCTTTGGGGCAGGGAACTTGATCTTCCCAGCGGCCTTAGGTCAACATGCTGGTGATAACGTAGGTTGGGCTTTGTTCGGCTTTGTATTAACCGGTGTAGGCCTTCCACTATTAGGTATTGTAGCTATGGGCTACTCCTCTTGTAAAGATGTTGAAGAGTTAGCGAGTCGTGTTCATCCAATTTATGGCTTAATATACACTATCGCACTTTACTTGAGTATTGGGCCTATGTTTGCCACACCGCGTACTGGTACAGTGGCTTATGAAATCGCCATCAAGCCATTTGCTGAAGGCTTGCATATGAATATGGAACCCATATTCCTCGCCATATTCTTTGGTGTATCTTTATGGTTATCCATTAGCCCTCACAAGCTTGTAAATCGCATTGGTAACATTTTAACTCCAGCTTTATTATTAGTTATCTTGTTACTTATTGTTAAATCCTTTATTACGCCAATTGGTGGTTATCCATTGCCACAACCAGCGTATGGAGATGCACCTACTGCTGTGTTACAAGGATTCTTAGATGGCTATAATACAATGGATGCGTTAGCTTCTGTAGTATTTGCTATTCTTGTTATCGACTTTGTTCGACTTAGTGGCGCTACAAATCATGAAGTAATTACTAAAACCGTGATGGAAGTTGGTGCTATTGCCGTAGGTCTTCTCGGTATTGTGTATGTATTTATCGCTAACATTGGTGCTACTAGTGTTGAACGTTTTGGTCTATTCGATACAGGGGCGCCTGTCCTTTCTACAAGTGCTAACTATTTATTTGGTGATTTTGGACAAATAATTCTGGCTATTATCGTTCTCTTGGCTTGTTTGTCTACAAGTATCGGTTTAATTACTTCTTGTGGTACATACTTCCATAAGTTGACACCGAAGATTAGCTATAAATTATATGTAGTAATCTTCTCCGTAGCAGCATTTGGTCTTAGCATGTTCGGTTTGAAAACAATCATCAGTGCTGCCATTCCTGTGTTGATGCTCTTGTATCCGTTGACAATTGTAATTATTTTACTCGCATTAATTAACGATGTCTTTGGCGGTCGTCGTTGTATATATGCATGGACAATTGGTCTTACAATGATCTCTGCACTTATGACTGGCTTAGAAACCGCTGGTATTGCACCAGATGCTTTAGAGGGGTTATTTACTCAATATATTCCATTCCAAGCGGCAGGTATGGGCTGGGTGAGCTTTGCAATACTCGGGTTTATTGTAGGTCTTATCCATAAAGGGCTCGTGTCCGAAAATAAATAATAGTATTAATGGTTCTATACTTTCGTTTTTGGTGAAAGTATAGAACCTTTTTGTGTCTTAAGGGTTGTCATATAAAATTGATTTTGTGAGTAGAAGTTTCTATAATAAGAATATAGATAATGAAAGAAGGAAGGAAGATTTTATGCGTAGTACTCATTGTTTACCTAGTTATAGTTTTGGCGGTCATGAGGTGTTTGACGCTATTCCCAAATTTACAAAATTATATGGTAAGTCTGTAGCTATCATCGGTGGTGAGACAGCTCTTTCTAAAGCTTTGCCACACATTCGTCCAGTGCTTGATAAAGCAGGGATTAAAGTGCTAGATATTATTCACTTTGGTGGAGAGTGTACTTTCGCTCGAGGTAAGGAAATTGCACAAATGGCTTCTGTAAAAGATGCGGACTTTATGTTTGCTGTTGGTGGTGGTAAGGCCATGGATACGGTAAAAGTAGTAGCTCTAGAGTTAGATGATAAACCATTCTTTACAATTCCGACCATTGCCTCTACTTGTGCTGCAACGTCAGAAGTAGCAGCTGTTTACACTGCAGAGCATACTTTTGATGACGTAGCCTTTGTAAATCATCCTCCTGTGCACTGCTTTATTGATGCTGATATTCTCGTAGAAGCACCAAGCCGTTACTTGTGGGCGGGAATGGGAGATACTATTGCAAAACACTATGAAACTCATCTTTCTGCCCGCAATCGTGAGCAAGATTATAATACTCAGTTAGGCCTTACTCTAGCTTCTATGTGTAGTGAACCAATTTTAGTACATGGTATACAAGCCTATAAAGACAGCCAAGCTAAAAAACGTAGTGATGCATTTGATACCATTGCTATGACTGTTATCTTTACTACCGGTATTGTATCGGGTTGTGTTCCTATGGCATATAATAGTAATATGGCTCATGCTGTATGTTATGGCTGTGTTACTAATAAAGAAACAGAAGAAAACCATTTGCATGGTGAAATGGTAGCATATGGCTTACTTATTTTGTTAACTGTTGACCAACAAATGGATGAATTACAACGGTGGTTGCCAATATACCGCGAATTAGGTTGGCCTACTAAACTTTCACAGTTAGGTCTTACTGCATCGCATATTCCTCAAATTGTTGAAAAGGCTACATCTGTTCATGATATTGATGTATCTCCGTACAAAATTACAGCAGATATGTTGACTAAGGCTATTCAATACATGGAATCTCTTGATTAATATAATTTGTAACCGTTTGTGTATGTTATGTGATGAGGTTATAAATGCGAAAAATTGTAAAGGGTGGCTTATATCGTCATTTTAAAGGCATGTACTATTATGTGTTAGATGTTGCAACTCATTCGGAAACGAGTGAACAGTTCGTAGTGTATCAAAAATTATATGATCAACGTGACTTATATGTACGACCACTAGATATGTTTTTGAGTGATGTGGATTGTGAAAAATATCCTGATGTAGAGCAGAAAGAGCGATTTAAGTTGATGAGCGGACGTGATTAGGAGGGCCTGTGGAACAGAAATTTTTCTTTTTCGATATAGACAATACCTTAGCTGTGTGGCCGGAAGGTAAAATTCCCGACAGTGCTCAATATAGCTTAGATGAACTGAAGCGCCGTGGCCATCGGGTAGCGCTTGCTACAGGTCGTATCCAAGTAGATGCTAAGCGTTTTGCTGAGCAAGCAGGTCTTACAGATTTTGTAGCAGACGGCGGACATAGTGTTACTGTTAATAATGAACTAGTGTCCATGATTGGCATGGATCGTGACGCATGCATTAACTATTTGGAATATTTAGAGTCCCACAATATTCCTTGGGCTGTAACAGATCGGAATAAATTAGGCCGAATTACGCCGTATAAGGAAATATTAGATTGGCATCCGAATTGGGATGTTTTTAAAACGACAGTAGATCCTAATTTTGACTTTCATAATGTAGAAGAGTTTTATAAGATTTATGTGTTCTTTAAAGAAGGGGAAGAAGAGGAAAAAGAAATTGAGCATATGACGCATAAGCTCATTCGTTATGGCGATGGCTGTGTTTTATATGAACCAATGGAAAAAGCTTTGGGTATTCGCAATATGCTTGATTATTTTGGTATGAAACCTAATCAAGCCGTAGTATTTGGTGATGGATATAATGATTTATCTATGTTTAGGCCGGAATGGCTTAATATTGCCATGGGGAATGCACGTGCTGAATTGAAAGAAAAAGCCGATTATATCACTACCGACTGTGATAAGGATGGTATTTATAATGCGTGTAAGCATTTCAAGTGGATTGATTAGTTTGAGTTAATTCCTGTAAGTTATGTGAATTATAATGTCTGGTAACCGTAGCTACAGATTTGTGGTAGATTAATTAGTATAATGCGCTTAGATTCATACTTGTGTATTTATAGGAGAAGAGAAGTCATGAATAACAAACGCAAATTTTTTACCACTTTACTATGTGTAGCAACTCTGACGACAGGTCTATTGATTTCTGGTTGTAGTGTTAATAAGGTAAGTAATCTTGGCTCTGCTGTATCCTCTGTAGTCGGTGATAATGATGAGAAGGCGGCTGCAAAGCTTAATACTCTCATCGATGCAACTAACCAGTTCAATAGCAATAATGCGGCATTTGCTCAATTCCAAGCAGACGGTTTGGCTCAATTAAAAGGTGGCTTCCAAGAAGGTGCTATTACTAACCAACCTCACTATGACAGATTGCAAGACGCTTTGGAAAAATCTAAAAAAGAAGGTTCTACATTCAAAGATCTTGATGCAGAACGCGACAATCTATTGAACGTTCTTAATGAATTAGTGCCAGTGTATAAAGAGTTGACTTCTTATAATGACTCTAAAGCCTATATGAACGATGGCGGTGCTAAAGGTAAAGACTTAGCTGCTAAATATGTAGCTTCTGTAGAAAAATTTGATACAGCGTATGCTAAATTTAGTGATGTTCTTACAAAAACTAACAATGAACAAACTCAAAAACAAGTTGAAAAATTGAAAAAAGAAGGCAAGAAAGGTTATGCGGCAGCAATGGAATCTACGCTTCGCTTGAGTAACCTTGTAGAAAACCTTGAAAAAGCTCCTCAAAAAGCTGATAAAGCAGCTGTAGAAAAAGAGCTTTCAGAAATCGAAGCATTGCTCAAGAGTGTGAATAATGATCGTGGCCAAGTTCTGGCTGATCGTTATAATTCCGTAGTCGGTTCCGTACGTCAAGTACTAGCTGATCCAAGCGATAATAACCTTGATGGCATGATTCAATCCTTCAATGGTTATATTGATACTTATAACAGTACAAATCCAGAACAATTCGACGCTAAATAATTACTGAGATATAACTGAAAGTATAAGGTTATATAAATTGGTAAATTTAATAATTATTTAAACCAAATTTTCTCTAAAACATGATATACTAAAAAAGAGCCGCTCACGGGTTGAGCGGCTTTTCTATGTGAATTTTACATACATGTTAGTATAAACAATATATTTTGGGGGAACTATGAACTGGAAACGCTTGGCTTTATGCGCAATGTTGGGGATTACAATGCTTGGTACAGCAGCTTGTGGTACAAAAAGTGGGGAACAACCACAAGGTAATACTGTAAAAGCAGAAACTGTAACTATGCCTAATTTCTCTAATGCGCCAATTGCTGATGAGTATGCTATTTTTGATACAAATTATGGTCAATTCAAAGTTCGTTTGCTAGGCTCTAAAGCGCCTATTACTGTAAAAAACTTTGATTACTTAGTAAAAAAAGGTTTCTATAATGGAGTTACATTCCACCGCGTTATTGAAGGTTTTATGATTCAAGGTGGGGATCCAGATGGTACAGGTGCTGGTGGTCCTGGTTATACAATTCCTGATGAGTTTTCCAATGATTTACACTTCAATAAAATGGGCGTTCTCGCTATGGCGAATCGTGGCCCTAATACAGGAGGCTCTCAATTCTTCATTACCTTGGGACCTACAGATTGGTTAGATAATAAACACACTATTTTTGGTACTGTTGTACAAGGTATGGACGTAGTTGAAAAAATCGGCAAAGTAAAAACAGGCCGTAATGATAAACCAGTAGAACCAGTAATCATCAATACCATTACATTGGAACCGATTACTGATGATGCAAAAAATGGCAAATAAGGCTACTAAGTCTAAAGAGCGACACTATGTATACTTAGTGCATTGTGCAGATGATTCTTTGTACTGTGGATGGACCACCGATCTTGAACGCCGTATGGAGGCTCATAATGGGCTTATTCCAGGCGGTGCTAAGTATACGAGAGGGCGACGTCCTGTTACATTGGTGTATTCTGAAAGCTTTCACAATAAACAAGATGCACAACGTAGAGAATATGCCATAAAACAGATGACAAAGACTAAGAAATTGCAACTCATTGAGGGTGCAAAATAGTCCTTGATTATGGTATAATATGATGATTAATTACTGCCATGGAGGTTACGAAATGAAGCGGGTTCTAGTGTCCGTAAAAAGTGTACAACGAGATATGGACGGCAAGGATACCGTAGTGGAGCTGATTTCCCCTGGTACGTCACATAAAAAAGGTAATACACAATATGTGCGTTACGAAGAATCGAGTGTGACGGGCATGGATGGGGTTAAGACGACCATTAAAATCCATGATGATTCAATTGTGCTGCTTCGTACAGGGGCGGTCAATATGCGTCATCAATACGTCCGTGGTGAAGAGCGCGAATCTGTGTATGAAACGCCGTATGGCGATTTACACATGGCCGTAAACACTCATGAATTAACAGTAGACTTTCACGAAGGCGTAGGTCATGTTCATTTAGGATATGATATTTCTGTCGAAGGTGAATGGCAATTTTATAATCAGTTAGATATAGACGTGCGGGAGGATACAGAGCATGGACATGAAGGAAATCCTGAAATCGGGGATTGAACAGGCATTACAAGATACGATTAACAGTGGTGGCTTACCAGCTGGTGAATATCCAGAAATCGTTCTCGAAGTGCCACCTCAAAAAGAGTTCGGTGATTTTTCTACAAACATTGCGATGCAATCCGCTCGTGTAGCTCGTCAAAATCCTCGTGCTATTGCTGAGGCTTTGATTAGCCATATGAATTTTGATTGGCTTGAACGCGCTGAGGTTGCTGGTGCAGGTTTCATCAACTTTTTCTTGAAATCTGACATGGTGTACGACACGTTGAAAGCCATTTTGAATGCTGGCGATCAATATGGTGTACAACCATTGCGTGCGCGCGATACGATTCAAGTTGAATATGTAAGTGCGAACCCAACAGGTCCTTTACATGTAGGTCATGGCCGTGGTGCTGCATACGGTAGTGCTCTTGTAAACTTGTTGCGTGCAGCAGGTTACAACGTACAATCTGAGTACTATATCAATGATGCGGGTAACCAAATCGATAACATGGCTATTTCCATTGAGTACCGTTTCCAAGAGTTGCAAGGTGCAACATTAGTGTTCCCACCTAAGCGCAACGAAGACGGTTCCATGCCTGAATTCGATATTCCAGAAGGGGCTCTCGTGTTCCCTGAAAATGGCTACCGTGGTCCAGATATTATTGAGACTGCTAAAGCTATTGCTGAACGTGAAGGCTTTGATAAATTAAATGCTATGAACGAAGCTGATCGTGTAGCATTGTTTAAAGAAGAGGGCTTAAAAGAAAAATTAGCTCGCTTAGAGGAAACATTAAGCAATTTCCGTGTTACTTTTGATAATTGGTTCTCTGAACGTACTGTTCATGAAACTGATGAAATTCATCACTCCGTAGAGGCTTTAAAGGCTCTTGGTAAAGTGTATGAAAAAGACGGTGCATTGTGGTTGAAATCTACTGACTATGGCGACGATAAAGACCGCGTAGTTATTCGTGATAATGGAGTTCCTACATATTTAGCGGCAGATATTGCATACCACCGCAATAAATATGATCGTGGCTTCAAAGAAATGATTGATATTTGGGGCGCTGACCATCATGGATATGTATGCCGTGTAAAAGCTGCTATGGCTGCTTTTGGGTATGACCCAGATAAACTAACAGTATTATTGTTACAAATGGTAGCATTGTTCCGCGATGGACAACTCGTTAAATTATCTAAACGTAGCGGCGATAGCGTTACATTAGATGAATTGATTGAAGAGGTTGGCGTAGATGCATCTCGTTACTTCTTCTTGATGCGTTCTCTAGATAGCCAACTTGATTTTGATATTAACTTGGCTAAATCTCGTAGCAATGATAACCCAGTGTATTATATCCAATATGCTCATGCTCGTATTCACAGCATTTACAACCAAGTGCGTGAAGCAGGCATCGCATTTGGTGATTATAGTGAAACTGATTTCACAACGCTTACAAGCGAAATGGAATTAGAATTGATTAAAAAATTAGCTGAATATCCAGAAGAGGTCGTTCAATCTGCCGAACATCGTGCACCACATCGTATTGCTCGTTACTTATTCGATTTGGCAAGCATGTTCCATTCCTTCTATCGTCAAGGTCGTATCATTGGCGTAGATCCAGCGTTGCAACAAGCTCGTCTAGGATTAATCACAGCGATTGCCCTCGTACTTCGTCAAGGCTTGGGTATTTTAGGTATTTCCGCTCCGGAAAAAATGTAATAGGTGGGAGGCATCATGGCAACTAAGTATATTTTCGTAACTGGCGGCGTTGTTTCTTCTCTTGGTAAAGGGATTACAGCAGCATCCTTGGGTCGCTTGCTCAAAAACCGCGGTTTCAATGTAACGATTCAAAAATTTGACCCATACATTAATATCGACCCTGGTACGATGAGCCCTTACCAACATGGTGAAGTATTCGTAACAGATGACGGCGCTGAAACTGACCTTGATTTGGGCCACTATGAACGCTTCATCGATATTAACCTTAGCAAACGTTCCAACATTACAGCTGGTAAAGTGTACTGGTCTGTAATCAATAAAGAACGTAAAGGTGATTACTTGGGCAGCACTGTACAAGTAATTCCACACATTACAAATGAAATTAAACAAAACGTATACCGCGTAGGTAAAGAAGATAATGCTGATGTAGTTATCACAGAAATCGGCGGTACTGTAGGTGATATTGAAAGCTTGCCATTTATGGAAGCTATCCGCCAAGTGAAAAAAGAAGTAGGCCGTAACGACGTACTTTATATTCACGTAACATTGGTGCCTTATATTAATGCTGCAGGCGAATTGAAAACTAAACCTACACAACATAGTGTAAAAGAATTACGCAGTATCGGTATTCAACCAGATATCTTGGTATGCCGTAGTGAAAAACACATTTCCGACGAAATGAAAGAAAAACTTGCTTTGTTCTGCGACGTAGAACCAGAAGCAGTTATTGAAAACCAAACTTGCAGCTCCATCTATGAAGTGCCATTGATGATGCAAGACCAAGGTCTTGATGACATTGTTATCAAAAAATTAGGTCTTGAAGAACGCCCTTGCGATATGACTGAATGGAAAGAAATGGTTCATAAAATCTTGAACCCAAGTAAAGACATTACAGTTGCCATCGTTGGTAAATATGTAGCATTGCACGATGCGTATTTATCCGTAGTGGAAGCATTAGATCATGCAGGTATCGCTACAGGTACTAAAGTTAACCTTCGCTGGATTGACTCTGAAGAACTTGATGATACATCTGTAGACCCTAAAGAAGTATATGAAGGTATTGATGGTATCGTTGTACCTGGTGGTTTCGGTTCTCGTGGTGTAGAAGGTAAAATCCGTACAATCCAATACGCTCGTGAAAACAATGTTCCATTCCTCGGTTTATGCCTTGGCATGCAATCTGCTGTAATGGAATTTGCTCGTAACGTATGCGGTATGGAAGGTGCTACATCTAGCGAATTCGACGAAAACGCTAAATATAAAGTAATCGACTTGATGAGTGATCAAGTTGATGTAGATAAAAAAGGTGGTACAATGCGTCTTGGTATCTATCCTTGCAAAGTAGAAGCAGGCACAAAAACTCATGAAGCCTATGGTGAAGATTTGATTTATGAACGTCATCGTCATCGCTATGAATTTAACAATGAATACCGTCAACAATTGACTGATGCGGGTCTAGTTATTTCCGGTACATCTCCAGATGGTCGCTTAGTTGAAAGTATTGAAGTAAAGAACCATCCGTTCTTCATCGGTACACAAGCGCATCCAGAGCTTAAATCCCGTCCGAATAATGCACATCCATTATTCCGCGGCTTCGTAGATGCGATTTTAGAACTAAAAAATAGAGAATAGAAATGGGATCCATTTTATCTATTATAGGTATCTTTATATTAGCTGCACTCAAACTAGAGCAGTTTGTATATGGTAAATCGGGAAAAGAACAATCTATAACTGGTCATATAGCACGGAGAGGGCTTGCTAATATAGCGGGTTTAATCGCCTTTGATCATGCTACTGTGAACAGTAAGTCTGTTGTAGTACGTAAAAAGAAGAAAGATGCTCAGAAATGAGCATCTTTCTTCTTTTTTATTTACATCGAAATATATTGGAAAAATATATCGATAAATTTAAAAATAACACTTGCAATCTTGAATGATATTTGTTATTATATAGACAAAGATAGATATAGATTTGGTGATAAGTACACCGATAATAATATAACTGTTACATTTGAACTCAAGTAAGGAGGACATAACATGTCTATTATTGGTAAAAAACTTCCTGAATTTACTCTAGATGCTTTCAAAAAACCTGAATTAGTAAAAGTTAGTACTGCAGATGTATTGGGCAAATGGTCCATCTTCGTATTCTATCCAGCAGACTTTACATTTGTTTGCCCTACAGAGTTAGAAGACGTACAAAACTCCTATGCAGAGTTGAAAGAACTAGGTTGCGAAGTTTACTCCGTATCTTGTGACTCTGAATTCGTTCACAAAGCATGGTCCGATGCTTCTCCAAGCATTAATAAAATCGAGTACTACATGTTAGCTGATAAAAAACATGAATTAGCTGACTTCTTCGATGTATTCCAAGAAGAATCCGCTATGGCTTACCGTGGTACATTCGTAGTAGATCCTGAAGGTTTCGTTCGTACAGCTGAAATCCATGACATGGGTATCGGCCGTTCTGCTGAAGAATTGGTTCGTAAAGTACAAGCGGCTCAATTCGTAGCAAAACATGGTGACCAAGTGTGCCCTGCACGTTGGAAACCAGGTAAAGACACATTGAAACCAGGTCTTGATCTTGTAGGTAAAATCTAATTTAGAAATTAACCTAAAACGCTAGAATAATCTAGACAACTCCTCAAATGACAACTCGGGCGCGTATCGTTTTCCTGACGATACGGTAAGTCCCAATACCAGATGAACCCTCTCCAATTCATCATGGTAAACCTCATATAACAAACTACAAACTATACGCAAAAGGACTGGCCTTCGGGCTGGTCCTTTTGTGTTATATGTCTATTTTATATACTTAATAGTATGTACTAATTGAAATCTCTTTAGTGGTAATAGAATAGAAAAAGACTAGCTAGAAATAAAATAAAATATCGTATAAAGCTTGTATTTTAAAGGTTTTTTAATATCCCTTTATGAAAGTAGGAAATAAGTTCTTGCATTTTTGAATTTAGTGGTCTATAATGAAATTAATTCCTAGTGATACACAAGGTTTTATAAATGAAGTAGGATAAGTGCTTTATAACATGGGGTGTGTTAGCACTAACTTTTACAAAGAGAGGCAAGATATATGAGGATTTCCACAAAAGGTCGCTATGCATTGATGGTTCTCATCGATTTAGCAGAGCAAGGTCAAGATAAACCGGTTTCCTTGCGATCCGTTGCAGAACGACAAGGTATATCTGAGAAATACCTTGAAGGCATTGTGGCTCGTTTGGGTGCCGCTAACCTAGTGGATAGTATTCGTGGTAAATACGGAGGCTATCGCTTATCTAAAAGCCCTAAAGAGTACACGATTATTGAAATTTTGCTTGCTACGGAAGAATCCATGGCTATCATCTCTACTCTTGATGAAGGGGTGAGTACTGATACAGTAATCAACGAACGTACTGTTGGTTTCTGGGCAGGATTACAAAACTATATTCATGATTATTTAGAAAACGTAACTCTTCAAGATATAATTGATGGAACTTACGCTAAGCTTGATACAAAATATGATAATTGGGATGGTTCTATTTAATAAGGAGTGACTATTATGTCTAATATTGCAAAATCTTTCGTTGAATTAATTGGTAAAACACCTTTATTGGCAGCTACACGTTTTGGTAAAAAATACGGTGCAGACGCTAATATCTTGGCTAAATTGGAATATTTCAATCCAGGTGGCTCTGTAAAAGACCGTATCGCTGCTGCTATCATTCAAGCGGCTGTTGAATCTGGTGAATTACAACCAGGTGGTACAATCGTAGAAGCAACATCTGGTAACACTGGTATCGGTTTGTCCGCTGTTGGTGCTGCTCTTGGTTATAAAGTAGTTATCGTAATGCCAGAAACAATGTCCATCGAACGTCGTAAATTGATGCTCGGTTATGGTGCTCAACTTGTATTGACTGATGGTTCTCTTGGTATGAAAGGTGCCATTGCAAAAGCTAAAGAAATCGTAACAGCTACAGCTGGTGCCATCGAGGCGGGTCAATTCGTAAATCAAGCAAACCCAGCAATTCACTATAAAACAACTGGTCCTGAAATCTGGCAAGATACAGATGGTACAGTAGATATCTACGTAGCTGGTGTTGGTACAGGCGGTACTTTGACTGGTGCAGGTCGTTATTTAAAAGAACAAAACCCTGACGTAAAAATTGTGGCTGTTGAACCAACTGATTCCCCAGTATTGTCCAATGGCAAACCTGGTCCTCACAAAATCCAAGGCTTAGGCGCTGGCTTCATTCCTGATACTTTAGATACTTCCATTTATGATGAAGTAATCCAAGTAACTAATGATGATGCATTTGCTACATCTCAAGCATTTGGACATACAGAAGGTATCTTAGTTGGTATTTCCTCTGGTGCTGCTCTTTGGGCTGCTCAAGAATTGGCTAAACGTCCTGAAAATAAAGGCAAAAACATCGTAGTAATTCTTCCTGATACAGGTGAACGCTACTTGTCTACAGCTTTATTCCCTGAAGTGTAATAGAATATGATTGGTGAAAGCTGTGAATATGCTTTCCTGATATAGCAAAGCCCCTCGTTTTGAGGGGCTTTTTCGTGCTTAGCATAGTGGAAGTTTATATTAGGGATATTTAATTTAACATAAAGAAAAGGAGCTACTAGGTAGCTCCTTTTTTGTTATGGTATGTATTTAGTTGTTATTATCTACCGTTTTTAACGATATTGTCCATCCAGTTGAATAATTCATCTAAATCGTAGTCGCCAGAATGGTCTACACCAAATGGTGTTGCCATATCTACGTTGTACCCAAGGTTTTGAGCACGTGTACCTACGATCAATGGGATAGCTACGGATGTATTGCTATCAGCTGTACCATAGCGGATACGATAGTAGCGTGCATTTGTCGCTGCTGGAGAACCGAGATAGTTCATTGGGTTCATCATAGTAACGATTTTAGCATTTTCTACGTATACATCTTGGTTAGGTGTTGTATCGTGTAATGCAGCAGTAATGGTAAAGTGATTATTATCTGTAGCACTTGTACCGAATAGGCTATTCTCGCCAGAGTCATTAGAACGGGAGTCGAATGCACCTGGTGCTTTAGAACGGCTCACAAATTGGTTGTAAGCTTCCCAGTTAATGTCTTTGATCGCGCCTGTTTTATTATCTCGTACAAAGTATGTATGTTTAGATAAATCAGTACCTTTAGCTTGTGCTTTATTAGCTGCATCGATGATGAATGCTTTCACATAATTTTTGAAAGTACCATTGCCATTCTTATCTAGTTTCAATACACGCCCCATAGAGTCATGCAATTGTAAATTGTTTACGTATTCTGGGAAGTGTTCACTTAGTAAGTTAGAGTATGCTACATCATCAGCATTCAAGTTTACACGTTGCGTTGTACGTTGCGGAGGAGCTGTATTGCCACCTACGTTGGCCTGAGGCAATTCACCTTGGCCCATCGTTACTTTATTGAAAGATGTAATACCTTTATAGCTCCATTCATAGGCCATATCAGCCGCATCAAGGTTTGTAATAGGTGCATAGGCAGAAACTGCATATACATTGGTTGCCGCTGTAGCAGCACCTAATGCTTGTAAATATGGTTGGAAGTCAGAGTTGTTACCAGTGGCACCTTGCAATAAGGATACAGCACCACCAGCACTTGTACCATTAGTGATGATACGATTTGCATTACCTGGCATTGTGGAGTCATTAGCATGTAAGTATGCTGTAGCAGCTTGTAAGTCAACAATAACTGCAGGAGCTTTACCGATGAAGTTGCCATCAGATGCTTTATTTGTACGACCGCGTGTAGCTGGGGAAGCTACTACATAACCACGGGATAATGCGTAAAGAACACTATTAGGTTTGCCATTTTCTACTTTTGGAGTCATAGCTTGGCTTGGCATATAACCACCTACCGCATTTGGCATGAAGATAGGGGCTGTTTGCGTATTGTAGCCATTTACAGTGCCATTGTTGAAGTATTCTTCTGGTACATAAATGTTCATGTACTGTTGATCGATATCGATTGGATTAGCCACGTAAGGGATATATTCGAAGGCGCGATATTTGATTTCTTTATTATCTACAGTAGTAGACATAGATTCGTAATTTTTCACGTCGAAAGCAAGGCTAATCTTCGCAGATGTATCGGCCTGCAATGGTGGTTCCATTGGTTGAGAAAGAATATTTTTATCTTCCGTTACACCAGCACCTTTTGTGGAAGCTTCATTACGAGCATCTACATAAGATTGAGGTAATTTATTTTCTTGAGCTTTAGCTTGTGCCTCAGCTTCGGCTTTAGCTTTAGCTTTTGCCTCTGCTTCAGCTTGAGCCTTAGCGGCAGCTTCAGCTTGTGCCTTAGCGGCAGCTTCAGCTTCGGCCTTAGCTTTTGCCCCTGCTTCAGCTTGAGCTTTAGCGGCGGCTTCCGCTTCAGCTTTAGCTTTTGCCTCTGCTTCAGTTTGAGCCTTAGCAGCAGCTTCAGCTTGTGCTTTAGCAGCAGCCTCTGCTTCTTCTTTTGCTAATTGCTCGGCAGCTAAACGTTCTTGCTCTTCTTTGATGGCAACTTGTCTTGCCATTTCTGCTTGTTGTGCAGCAATGCGATCTTGTTCTGCTTTGATTGCTGCTTCACGTTCAGCCTTTGCTTTTTCCGCAGCGATACGTTCTTGTTCCGCTTTCAGAGCAGCTTGGCGTTGAGATTCAGCTTGCTCTGCTGCGATACGCTCTTGTTCAGCTTTAATAGCCGCTTGACGTTCTGCTTCAGCTTTAGCAGCAGCTTCTGCACGTTGGCGAGCAGCTTGCTCAGCAGCAATACGTTGTTGTTCAGCTTGCAAAGCCGCTTGACGTTGAGCTTCAGCTTGTTGAGCTGCAATACGCTCTTGTTCAGCTTTTAAGGCTGCTTGGCGTTGAGCTTCAGCTTGCTCGGCAGCGATACGTTGTTGCTCTGCTTGTTGAGCTGCAATACGCTCTTGTTCAGCTTTTAAGGCCGCTTGGCGTTGAGCTTCAGCTTGCTCTGCAGCGATACGTTGTTGCTCTGCTTGTTGAGCTGCAATACGCTCTTGCTCAGCTCTTAGAGCTGCTTGGCGTTGCGCCTCAGCTTGCTCTGCTGCAATACGTTGTTGCTCAGCTTGCAAAGCCGCTTGACGTTGAGCTTCAGCTTGCTCTGCTGCAATACGCGCTTGTTCAGCTTGCAAAGCTGCTTGACGTTGAGCCTCAGCTTGTTGTTGTGCAATGCGACGTTGTTCTTCTTGGATACGAAGACGTTCTTGCTCTGCAGCTTGACGTTGTGCTTCAGCGATACGAGCTTGTTCAGCTTGCTGTGCAGCGATACGCTCTTGCTCGGCTCTTAGAGCTGCTTGACGTTGAGCTTCAGCTTGCTCGGTAGCTAAACGTTGTTGTTCAGCTTGCAAAGCAGCTTGGCGTTGAGCCTCAGCTTGTTGCTGTGCAATCCGTTGCTGTTCCGCTTGCATAGCCATTTGACGTTGTTGTTCTGCTAGAATTGCAGCTTGACGCTGAGCTTCAGCTTGTTTTTGAGCAACCATTTGCTGATCAACCTGGTTTGTACCTGCTTGTTGTGCGGCTTCTTCTGCTGCTAATTGAGCTAATCTTTCACGTTCTGCACGTTGAATATCTCGAATAGTTAATTTTTGTTTTGCTACAACGGCTTTAGTTTGAGTTGTATTAGCAATAACTAAAGGTGTTGTAGATTCTTGTTGAACCATTACAGGAGTACGTTGTACCTGTGTCGTTTGTACTTGCTGTTTGCCATCAACTTGTTTTTGTACTGTAACAGGTTCAGTTTTACGTTGTACGTTCATCAAGCTATGCATGGCCAATGTTGGTTCCATGACAGCATTAGTTTGTTTGTTAACAACATATTGTGGTTGTGAAACGGCCCGTTGTTGATCTGATAAAGCTTTTGCAATATCGTTTACAGGTACTGGACGGACACGCGGTATTAATGGTGTTACCTTTGGAACTGATTGTGTAGTTACAGGGGTAGGCTGAGTTGCCATAGGTCGTACGACTGGAGTAGCAATATTATTATTGCCTTGAGCCGTTGATTCAGTGGTAGTGTTCGAACCTACTAAATCATTCATGTTGAGGGTAGGGGCTGCGTGGGCAACACCACCCAACGCTGCAGCTGCAAAAAATGCAGCGGTAACCTTACGTTTCCTAGATGATTTCATGAATTACTCTCCGAACTAGATTTCAAATAATAATTTATAATTTTAAAATTTATTTATAATTATATAGTTTAACATAAATCGATATATTTGTACAATTTATGAAAATATAGATGAATACTGGATGAATATAAAGAAGATGAGATTTGGAAAATATAAATAAATTTAAAGTGTATAGTATGTTACTTATTGTCTTTAATGATTTGAAGTAGTTTTTATTATATGTACATTTTTCCACAAAATATGATATGCTTTTTGTAATTTAACTGGTTTTCTATTATAAAGGAGAGAGTATGTTTAGAAAATTCTTGATAGCCTGTACTGTACTAGCTACTTTCACTATACAGACACAAGCTATATCGATTAATGAGTTAAATAGTTCGCCTCAGTTTAAAAATGTATATGAGAAAACATATTCTTATGGTGATGGTTCAAGTAATAGGGATGTATTCTTTTTAAATACCTATTCTGTGGAGTCTCTAGAATATGCAGCACCACATTATAAATTGAAAGGTACTGTTTATTCTGTAAACGAACGTGCTCGTGATTGGGCTATTACGGAATATGAATTGACTGCTACCTATGATACGAATTATTCCTTGGCTAGCTTAATACAAGCCCAGAAGAGTGTAAAACCGTCGCCAGCTATGTATGCTGTTATTAAGGCTGCACAAGATGATTCTGGTATACAAATTGAGTTACAAGCGGTCAAACGATACACTTGGGATGGCACTGTGGTTAATAGCCCAGCTAGATTGCTACATCAATCACGACCGCTTGACCGTAGTCGTTCAGATCAAGATCTTTTTGCTATAGCAGATGCTATGTTTGTCGTTGCATATCAGCAGCATTTTGATGATATTGTCGTGAAATGAGGTGCCTTATGAAACGTTTCTTATTTATTATGGGCATCTTATGCGTATGGTGTGTGTCTTTTACTTCTGTGAAAGCCGTTTCTAATGTTGAATTACGAGATACAAGTCGTTTTGAACATATTATATCTAAAGGTGATACTGGTGGTGGAGATGGTAAATACATTGAGTTGAGTACAGTCAAAGATGTGTCCACAAGTACCAGTACCAAAAGTATCGAGGCTAAGATTTATGTTGTATTGCCTTCGTCTAATTTGATTCGAGAATACACAATTCATTATGACTATAACTTAAATTATTCCTTTGCTAATTTAGTCGCAAGAATGCCAGAGTTTAAACAACAATTTCCGGATTTTTATTTAGGTGAAATATGGAATATGAAAATGGATGATTCTGGAATTGTTGGTACTGTTAAGGCTCAACAGGATTACACGCTGCATGGTGAAAGGAAAACTACACAACCTGGTTATAAAGGGTATGAGCATGTTACATTTTTAACACCGACTGACTTTGATTTTGAAAGCTATCATGTAGCAAATCGAGTTTTCAAGAAAGTATTTGGCATATTTTATGATGATGTAAGTCGATAGTTTACATAAGAAAAGGACTAGAACATTTTGTTCTAGTCCTTTTGCTATATGTACTTATTTAGCATATGTACTAGTATTATACTAGCTTTTACAATTATTTTTTTAGGCTTGGTTTTACAAGTGCCAAGATGAAGCAAGCCACAACGGAACCGATTGCGATGGATGCAAGGTATAGGAGTGGGTTACCGATTGTTGGTACTACGAAGATACCGCCGTGAGGAGCGCGTAATGTACATTCGAAGAACATGGACAATGCGCCAGCTGTACCAGCACCGATGATGCAAGCTGGTAATACGCGAACTGGATCAGCCGCTGCAAATGGGATAGCCCCTTCTGTGATGAAGGAGAGGCCCATGATGTAGTTAGTGATACCAGATTTACGTTCTGCTTCTGTAAAGCGGCTAGGGAAGAATGTAGTACAAAGCGCAATTGCTAACGGAGGAACCATACCGCCTGCCATTACAGCCGCCATGATACCGTATTCACCAGTAGCAAGGGCGCCAGTACCGATAACGTAAGCAGCCTTGTTTACAGGACCACCCATATCAACAGACATCATGGCACCAAAGATAAGACCTAACAATACGCGGCTAGTAGTGCCCATGGATTGCAAGGAGTCCATTAACCAGTGGTTAAGTGCAGATACAGGAGGATTGATGATAAAGGTAATAGCGATACCGATGAACAATACGCCAAGTACAGGGTAGAAGAGAACCGGTTTTGTACCTTCTAATGCTTGAGGCAAACCAGATACTAATTTCTTAACTAATAATACTAAATAACCTGCTGCGAAACCGGCAATCAATGCGCCTAGGAAACCAGAGCCACCTTGGTTAGCTAATAAGCCACCAACGAAACCAGCTACAAGACCTGGACGGTCAGCAATACTCATAGCGATGTAACCCGCTAATACTGGTAACATGAAGCCGAAGGAAGCGCCACCGATTTGCATTAAGAAAGCTGCAAGAGGTGTACCGGAACCAAAGTTTTTAGGATTTGCTGGGTCGAATACATCGAATAAAAAGGCAAGGGCAATTAAGATACCGCCACCGATAACGAATGGCAACATGTGGGAGACACCATTCATCAAATGTTTGTAGATTTGACGACCAAAGTTATCTGCCGCATCGAATGCAGCCACTGCACCATTTTTGTCAGATGGGGAAGCATGGTATACAGGTGCTGTACCAGCCATAGCTTCACGCAATAACTCTTCCGCTTTATTGATGCCGTTCGCAACCTTAGTTTGAATCATAGGTTTGCCATCAAAGCGTGCCATCTCTACTTGACGGTCAGAAGCTACGATAATGCATTTAGCGTGCTCGATTTCTTCTGCTGTAAGAGCGTCTTTAACACCAGATGCACCATTCTTTTCTACTTTTAAAGAAACACCCATTTCTTTAGCTTTGCGTTCTAAAGATTCAGCCGCCATATAGGTATGTGCAATGCCTGTAGGGCAGCCAGTAACAGCAAGTACATCATAATGCGGGTTATCTACAGAAATCTTAGGTGCTACCTTTTCAATTGCTTCTGTAGCCTTTGCTTCGATAGCATCGGTAATGCTGGTTGCTTTTTGATCCTCTGCTGGTTTGATATATCCTTCTACGGATGGATCAAAGTTACCTTGCTCTTTAGCTGTTACGAGTTCCAAGAAACGTTCTACAGTAGGAGCAGCTATGAGGGCTTCTTTGAAATCAGGGTCGATAACCATCATAGCTAATTGGCTCAATACCTCTACATGAGTGTCAGCTGCGCCTTCTGGTGCAGCAATCATGAAGAATAAACGAGAAGGTTGACCGTCGAGTGCTTCGAAGTCTACGCCGTGAGGCACAACCATAGCTGCTAGGCCTGCTTCTTTTACGCCTGCAGATTTAGCATGTGGTGTAGCGATGCCGTCACCAAGGCCGGTAGAGCCAGATTCCTCACGAGCGAAAACGGCTGCTAAGTACTCACCTTTGTCGATGAGGTTACCGCCTTTTTCCATTAACTCGCCTAAGGTATAAATGGCGTCAGCCTTTGTAACAGGGTCTGCATTTAGCAGGACGGATTGAGGTTTTAATAAATCAGTGATTTGCATATGTGTACTCCTTGATGCAAATAAAATGTAAAACTAGTTAACTCGTACTTGTGAAAGTAATGCTTCTACTTCTGACAGTGTAGCGAGGTTTTCAGAGTAAGCGGAGGCAGAGCCACTGGAGATACCCCAGTAAAGAGCCTCTTGTAGGTCGCCTGTCTTTTCAAAGCCTGTAATAAAGCCTGCTACCATGGAATCGCCGGCGCCTACAGAATTTACGAGCGTCCCCTTAGGGGCAGGGCTCGTATATACAGTGCCATCAGCTGCGACCAAGATAGCCCCATCACCAGCCATAGAGATAAGCACATGCTGTGCGCCTTTCTCTTGCAATGCTTTGGCAGATTCTACAAGGTCATCCTTTGTAGAAAGGGGGCGACCGAAGATTTCGCTAAGCTCATGATTGTTAGGTTTAATCAAGAATGGTTTATATGGCAATACTCGTGTAAGTAAATCCTTTGTAGCATCTACGACGATACGAATGTTTTTATGTTGTAAACGCTCCATAATGAGCTCGTACATATCGCTAGGTAAGCTAGAAGGAATACTGCCTGCAAGGATTAGTGTATCCTTATCTGTCAATGCATCGAGCTGTTTATAGAGGGCTTCTAATTCGTCATCCGAGATAATTGGTCCACGGCCGTTGATCTCTGTTTCCTCATCAGAGGCTTTCACCTTAACATTGATGCGGGTTAATCCTTCGCGGAGTCGAATAAACTCTTCTTTTACGCCGAAGCTATTGAGCTGCGTAACGATTTCTTCACCTGTAAATCCTGCGATGAAACCGAGTGCCGTTGTATCCATGCCCAAGTTGTTGAGCACGATAGATACGTTAATACCCTTGCCGCCACCAAGAACGTATTCTTGGGTTGTACGATTAATGGTGCCTGTCTTGAGGTGGTCTAGGCGCACGATATAATCGAGGGCTGGGTTAAAGGTAATGGTGTAAATCATACAAATTCCCCTTTAAGATAAATTATTAGCTTATGATTGGTTAATCTTGTAATTAGCGTAAATTATTAGCGTAAATTTGATTGATTTTGTAATTAGCCTATGATTGATTGATCTTGATTCCGTAGTCGTAACCAGTAAAGGAGTGGTACGAGGTATAGGAAGAAGGCGAATGGCACATAGCCAGCTGTGCTAGTACCCATCATAACTACAGGTACGTAAGCAGCGATGTTCCATGGTTGTAAGGCGGCAATGACGATGCCACTATTTTCAAAGTCGAGCATCACATCTTCGTCCTGAATGCCTCGCTGTGCGTACGTAATACGCATAATAGAGTGGGTCATCACAACTGCTATAGCTTGGCTACAGCCTACAGAGCCGGTTAAGAGTGCGAGGCCTACATTGGCAGCAAATACATCGCTCCGTGTTTTAGCTCGCTCTAATAGTTGTCTAATATCATTCCAGAAGCCAACCCCTTCGAGCATGCCAGAAATGGCAGTGGCCATAAAGATGGATAGGGTAGGGATAAACATCGTTTGTAATCCACCGCCATGAATGATATTGGCCAGTGGATTATAATGTGGTAGCTCAAAGCCCGTTAAGGTATACCAGCCTAAATCGGAAAGGGTAGCCCCTTGATTAGTATAAGCCAGAATGGCTGCGGCTAATGCGCTGAGGCCGATAGGCCAACGGATAGATACTTTCAAAGGCAATAAAGCGATGACGATAATCACTGGAATCCACAATGTCCAATCAATATTGAAGATAAAATGGATTGTATCGGATAACAAACTATTTTCATAGTTTAGCGGGAACCACTGGGACAGCATTAGGTAGAGCACTGTAGAAATAACAAGTGCAGGTAGTCCCGCTTTAAACATAATTGGTATATTACTAGAAACCTTAGTATGTGTTAAGGCTGCTACCAGTGATGCGCTAGATGACAATGGGCCGTTACGATCACCAAAGTATGCACCGGCTATAATGGCACCTGCTACGATATCCTCTGGAATATTACCGGCTCTTGCCATCGTGATGAATACAATGCCTATGGTGCCTACAGTACCGAAAGCTGTACCTAATAGCATGCTAACAATCGCTGTTATTAAGAAGGCACAAGCAATAAAGAGGGACGGATCAATCAAGTCGATGCCGGTGGCGATAATCATAGGGATGATGCCTGCTGCTTGCCACATAGCAATGAGCCAACCGATAAGCAAGAATATTTGCATTACTACAATCGATGTTTTAGCACCTGTCCATGATAGGTTTAGCAGTTCTTTTGGTTGGTATCCTTGGCGATAGAATACATAGGCCATGATGCACCATACCACTATCAAGGCGTAACCAATAGCAATACCGTTAGCTACGGCGATGATAATGACGAGGATCGATATGAGTAAACCTATGAGCGACTCCATATTTTTCGGCATTAGAGAACGGCCTTGTTGATACTTTAGAAACGCATTTAATATGAGTTGTAACCACTTCATCTTAATCAATAGGAAGTTCTGTTTCGAAGACTTCCTCAGCAGGGCCAGTCATGAGCACCGTGCCATCCTCCAAGTATGAAATATGTAATGTTCCTAAATAAAGCTCTACATCTACTTCGCGACCAGTTAAGCCTTTTTCAAAGGACATAACAGCAGAAGCACAAGAGCCTGTACCACATGCTAAGGTAGCGCCGGCACCGCGTTCCCATGTGCGAACCTTGATGTGCTTATCATTTACTACCTCAATGTAGTTAACATTTGTATTGGATGGGAATGCATCGTGTTTTTCAATGATAGGACCTTGTGTCGTTACAGGCGCCTTTGTAATGTCATTGATATACACCTCTGTATGAGGCACGCCGAGTAATACGGAGCTTACTGTTACTGTTTCGCCGTTTACATCGAGGTCTACGTCGATAACCTTATCCATATTTACATCCATCGGAATGTCTTGGGCTGCAAAGAATGGTTTGCCCATGTCTACAGTAACTTGTGTGACTATACCATTTTCGATAGTTAAGGTAGGTTTCATTACACCGGCCAAGGTTTCGATGGTAAAAGTTTCTTTAGTAATTTCACCGTGTTCATAGGCATATTTGGCAAAGCATCGAATGGCGTTGCCGCACATTTCTGCTTCACTACCATCAGAGTTGATAATGCGCATGCGCACATCACAGGTTTTTGAAGGAACTAGAATGGCAAGACCATCAGCACCGATACCAGTACGACGATCGCAAAGGCGAATCGCCAAATCAGTATAGTCTTTGTTAGCACCTTGAGGGTCGGCAAAGAGGATGAAATCATTGCCAAGACCATGCATTTTAGTTAATTTCATAAAGTCTCCTATCAATAAGTAAGACTTTCACCATGAAGCCCGTGAAAGTCTCATATGTATATTATTATATATTCTATATTATTATATCATAAATGACCCTTAATTATGTGGTGGAACTTTATAAAATTATAGCGAAATAGACGAAAAATTAACCTTCTTTTAGTGCCGAGCTAAATTGATTGATGCGTCAAAAACAACCCATGTGGGATGCCGCTTAAGGCTGATAGATGTTGTCTAATTACTTTATTGTTTGTCAGAGAAATGATAGAATATATAGTAATGTAGTTTATCGTAATAGAAAGAGGAACACATATGCGAATTCAAGGGATTTCTGGATCTCGTGGCGTTGCAGTAGGCAATGTATATAGATATATTCAAGAGGAAATTGTCATTCCTGATTACACTGTAGCAGAGGATAAGGTAGAAGCGGAAATTGGTAAGTTCGCTTCTGCTATGGCAGCTACCTTAAAGCAATTAGATACAATTCGTCAAAAGGCGTTGAAAGACATGGGCCCTGAAGAGGCGGCGATTTTTGAAGCGCATATGCAAATCGCGCAAGACCCATCCTTGTCTGATGGTATTAAATCCCTTGTTGAGACTAGCCATACAAATGTGGTAGCGGCTACAGCTCAAACTATTGAAACCTTTGCGAATATCTTCCTCGGTATGGAAGATCCATATATGCGTGAACGCGGTGCAGATATCAAAGATATTGGTGATCGTTTGATGCGCAATATGTTAGGCATGAACCCTCGTGGTTTATCCCATATTTCTGGAGAGGTTATTTTGGTGGCTCATGATTTGGCACCATCTGATACAGCTTCTCTTGATAAAAATGTGGTAAAAGGCATTGTAACAGCTGCTGGTGGTCCTACATCTCATGCGGCTATCATGGCACGCACCTTGGAAGTCCCTGCCGTTATGGGCGTTGGTGATATTGAAGGCTTCGTAGATGGCGAGAAAGCAGTTGTACTTGGTACAGATGGTATTGTGGAAACAAATCCATCTGATGCGGATTGGACTGAATATACAAATCAAGCGGCTGCATACCAAGAGGAATTGAAACGGTTGCGCGAATCTGCCAATCTTGAAGCTAAGACTACTGATGGTCATCATGTAGAATTATTCGGTAACATCGGTAAGTCTAAAGATGCTAAACACGCTCTTACAATGGGCGCACAAGGCATCGGCTTATATCGTACAGAATTCTTGTACATGGAAAACGACGAGTTACCAACAGAAGATGTACAGTTTGAAGAATATAAAAAGGTTGCAGAAGATATGCAGGGCCAACCTGTTATTATCCGTACCATGGATATCGGTGGCGATAAAGAATTGAAATGTCTTGATTTGCCAAGTGAAATGAATCCATTCCTTGGTTATCGTGCGATTCGTATTTCCTTGAACCGTCCGGATATCTTCAAAGTACAATTGCGTGCGTTATTGCGTGCTAGTTCCTTTGGCGATATTCACATCATGTATCCAATGATTGCTTCCGTAGAAGAAGTGAAACAAGCGAATGCTATGCTCGAAGAATGTAAGGCAGAACTTACAGCAGAAGGCAAAGAATTCAACAAGGATATCAAGGTTGGTATTATGATCGAAGTGCCTGCGGCTGCTGTTATTTCTCCAATTTTGGCTAAATACGTAGACTTCTTCAGTATTGGTACAAATGATTTATGCCAATACACCTTGGCGGTAGACCGTATGAACGAGTCTATTGGTTCTTTATACCAACCATTGCATCCAGGTGTATTACGTCTTATCAAGCATGTTATCGATGCGAGCCATGAACAAGGTAAATTTACAGGCATGTGCGGTGAACTTGCTAGTGATCCTGTAGCCACAATGATTCTATTAGGCCTTGGCCTTGACGAATTCTCTATGACAGCGTCATCTATACCACTTATTAAGAAAATCTTGCGTTCCGTTTCTAAAGCAGAATGTGAAGAGGTGGCTAATAAAGCGCTTGCTATGGATACAGCTGAAGAAATTACAGAATATGCTAAATCTGTACTAGCCGAAAAAGGCTTATTATAATTCTGTATAGATTAAAGATAAATGTTAAGCGAATCAGTACATAGTAAATAACTTTTAATATACTTGAATTGAAATGCTTGAAATTGATACAATATATCTATTAGAACGTATGGGATAGGTACTACCTATCGAGATAGAAAGAGGTTATCATGAAAGAATTAACAGTAGAAATTACTAACGAATCTGGTTTACATGCTCGTCCTGCTACAGCTTTCACACAATTGGCTGCTAAATACGCTTCCAAAGTGACAATCGCTGCTAACGGTAAAACAGCTGATGCTAAATCTATTTTAACTGTATTGACTTTGGGCGCTACAAAAGGCACATCTGTTACATTGACAGCTGACGGTGCTGACGAAGATGACGCACTCGCTGCATTGAGCGAATTCTTAACAACTAACCACGACTAATACTTTGTGGTAATATAAAGGACTCTACGAATGTAGAGTCCTTTGTTGTTGATATATATTATATGTATATGTTTTATATATATGTTTTTGTATATGTTCTAAGTTTTGGTTGGTTTGATTAAATGGTACCTTTAATTTAATATGGCGAATTTACAAAACTATTAGCGTGTAGATTCAAAAAAAAGAAGAGGCGGTTTAGCCTCTTCTTTATTTTCCCATGTTTGCAAAGCGCTCTACAGCCTTTGTAAAGTCGCTAATGGTTTTTTCTACGTCACCGTGTTCGATACCATCTCGTACGCAGTGGTTGATATGCCCTTCAAGGACTACTTGACCTACTTTATGTAGTGCAGATTTTGCTGCATTAATTTGGCTCAACACATCTTCGCATGGAATGTCTTCTTCAATCATTCGATCAATAGCTTGCACTTGACCAAGGATTTTACGCAATCGACGATGTAGATTTTCTGAATCCATACATTGTTTCATAATACTCCTCCAATGGGCATGTTTTTATCATCTTTACTATTATACTCCATGTAAAGTTTATAATACAACTTAATAAGTATACCTAATATGAATAAAATCTGTATATGTAGATATACGCTTGGTTATAAATAGTAAGATTCTCTCTTTTATATTGTTAGAATTCTTTTCCTAACAGCTATAATAGCAAGGTCTATCCATATCTTCTTCTTGATTGATATGATACAATACATTTAATACACATTATAGTAGTATATGTATATAAGGCGTTGTAGATACTGTTAGTTCATAACTGTATGTATACTATGGTCCTTTATGAAATAGGTGAAAGCAATGAAAGTGTTTCGCTACCTTCGAAATCTAGTGGTGTTCGTGGTGGTCATCATATTGGCCATGTTTATATATGATGGATACCATAGCTTTCAAGGTACAAATCGTGAAAGTAAGGCTCACACAACTGTTGAAAAACGCATAGAACAAAGTGAAGACACCCTCAGTCGTACAGATCGTATCATACGAATATTTACATTTAAAGAAAAGGTAGAGGCGGCCCTTAATCAACGTGTTTCTAAAGAACACTGGGTGAAGGGTGATGTCATTCCAGAATATACAAAGAATGCACTTATCGCTATTGAGGATAAGCGGTACTATAAACATGGAGCTATTGATGTGCTCGGTATTATTCGCGCCTTTTATACCAATACTATAGCAGGCGAAACTGTAGAGGGGGGTAGTACTATTACACAACAAGTAGTAAAAAATCTCTTCCTTTCATCAAAACGCATCATGAGCCGTAAGGTGGAAGAAGCAATCCTTGCTAGTGAAATGGAACATTACTACTCAAAGGAAGAAATCCTTACCATGTATTTAAATACTGTATATTATGGTCATAATTACTACGGCATTTACGAAGCTGCGCATGGCTACTTTGGAACGAGCCCAAGCCGATTGACACTAGGGCAAAGTGCACTCCTTGCAGCACTACCTAATGCACCATCCTATTTAGATCCATATACAAACTATAAAGGAGCTAAGGCTAGACAAAAACTGGTGCTTGAACAAATGGTAGACCAAGGTATGATTACACAAGCGGAAGCGGACTATGCATACCAACAAGACTTGGAACTTGTGGATGAATAATTGAATATATTTTATAATCTCTGTTTGCTAATGAATAATTAATTGGCGAACAGAGATTTTTTTGCTACATTAGTAATAATAGATACATAAATTTAGAGAGAGTTTTGAGTATTAGGAGCATAATTATTGGATAATATTGAATTAAAGCAGTATGAGGAAGGCAATTTTTTATCTATTTATATTGGAGCAAAACCTATTATTAAGTTTGCTATGCTTCGATTAGAGAATTTTATATCCTATTATTTAAGAGGTCCTGGAGGATTAGATTATAAGTCTGACGCACTTGATATTGATTCCTATGCCCGTGAAATCTTTTATATTGAACAAACAGATGCTAATAAATTTGAAAACTGGATAGTTTACTACGATGATGAACATGATTGTATGACTGTAAGGCATTGTTTTTGGGATAAAGCGTTAGATAGAGAACAAATAATGACTGATGAGTCTTTGCGAGTTGCTGTTAGAGAGCAATACATTGTGGATTCAATCCCACATATTCAAAATGAGACCGTTATAGGCGTAAATGAAATAGATAAAAATAATATTTTAAATAGTATAAATGCTTTCGATACAGCGATATCTAAGATAAATATATTAAAGCTATTTAGCAATGTAGACTACAGTACAGGTGATTATAGAATTTCTAGGTCTTATGATTTAGATGTTCGTATTGAAGCGATTATTAATGAAGCTCAAAATGAGCTTTACTCGGTTATAGATGAAATTCAGTCTTTAATAGTTAATACTTTAAAAGCATCAATAAATACAACTACAGATTATAAGATAGCTTTAGATTACCAATTTTCACCTATTGATATTAAGTAAGCATAGATAGTACATCGTAAGAAATGAAGCTATATCTAGTATTAAATCACTGGATATAGCTTTTGTATTATATTAGTTCGGAATCGAAACATATTACTAAATTGGATAAAAATAATGCTTGCATTTATAATTATGCAGGTGTATACTATTTTCTGTCAGAAAGAGGGAATGACCGGTGAGCTAGATGCCACGGTGCTTTCACAATTATCTGATATAATATTGATTATATGAGTTTAAATACATAGTAAGTTTTTTATGAGGTGTTATCATGGGTAAAGCAAATAAAGTAGTACTCGCATATTCTGGTGGTTTAGACACATCCGTTATCATTCCTTGGTTAAAAGAAAATTATGGCGCTGAAGTTATCGCAGTGTGCGTAGACTTGGGCCAACCTGAGGATTATGATGCAGTTGAGAAAAAAGCAATCAAATCCGGTGCTTCTAAAGCGTACATCGTTGATGCTAAAGAAGAGTTCGTAAAAGATTATGTATGGCCAACAGTAAAAGCGGGTGCAGTTTATGAAGGTAAATATTTATTAGGTACATCCTTCGCTAGACCTTTAATCGGTAAAATCCTTGTAGATATTGCTAAAAAAGAAGGCGCTGATGCTATCGCTCACGGTGCGACTGGTAAAGGTAATGACCAAGTTCGTTTCGAACTTGCTATCAAAGCATTGGCTCCTAATATGAAAATCATCGCTCCTTGGAGAGAATGGGATTTGAAATCCAGAACAGACTGCATGGAATATGCAGCTAAACATGATATTCCAGTTGTAGCTACAAAATCTCATCCATATTCCATGGACCAAAACGTATGGCATTTGTCCCATGAAGGCGGCGATCTTGAAAATCCAGCAAATGCTCCTAAAGATGATGTGTACTTGGTAACACATACTCCTGAACAAGCTCCAGATGAAGCTGGTTATGTAACTGTATCCTTCAAAGATGGCGTACCTGTAGCAGTAGATGGCCAAGAAGGTACTCCTTTACAATTGTTAGAAAAACTCAATGAAATCGGTGCACACTATGGCGTAGGCGTTGTGGATATCGTTGAAAATAGACTAGTAGGCATGAAATCCCGTGGCGTTTATGAAAACCCGGGTGGATCCATCATCATGTATGCTCACAGAGAACTTGAATACCTTTGCCTCGACAGAGCTACATACCACTACAAAGAACTCATTGCTAACAAATACGCTGAACTTGTATACGATGGCATGTGGTTCGCACCATTGATGAACGCTTTGCAAGCATTCGTTGATGAAACTCAAAAAACTGTAACTGGTGAAGTAAAACTTAAATTGTACAAAGGCAACATTATCTCTGCTGGTGCAACTTCTCCATACTCCTTGTACAGCGAAGATTTCGTAACATTCGAAGAAGATGATGTATACAACCAAGCTGATGCGGCTGGTTTCATCAACTTGTTCGGTTTACCTCTTAAAATTAATGCATTAATGAAAGAAAAGGCAGGTAAATAATGGCTAAATTGTGGGGCGGGCGTTTCACAAAAGGCACTGATAAAGCGGTAGAGGATTTTACATCCTCTATCGCTTTTGATGCGCGGATGTACGCCGAAGATATTGCAGGCAGTAAAGCACATGCTACAATGCTGGCAAAACAAAATATTATCTCCGACGCAGATCGGGACGCTATTGTTGAGGGCTTAACAAAGATTAAAGGCCAAATCGATAAAGGAGAGTTCCCATTCTCCGTGGCTCTTGAAGATATTCATATGAATATTGAAAAACGCTTAACTGATGAGATTGGCGAAGCAGGTGGCCGCTTACATACCGGCCGTAGCCGTAATGACCAATGCGCAGTAGATTTGCACATGTACGTGCGTAAAGCCGTAGTAGAAATGGGCGAGCTTATTGTAGATATGCAAAAAGCTCTCATAGAAACGGCTGAAAAATACAGCGATGTTATCATGCCTGGCTATACGCATTTACAACGGGCTCAACCTGTATTGTTTGGTCATCATATGATGGCGTACTTCTCTATGCTAGAGCGCGACTTTGACCGTTTGTTGATGGTCTTCAAACACGCAGACATCATGCCACTTGGTGCAGGGGCCTTAGCTGGTTCTACGTACGGTATTGATCAAACCTATACGCAAAAGCTACTCGGCTTCTCTCGTATTTACGAAAATAGTATGGATGCCGTATCCGACCGTGACTATGTAGTTGAATTCTTGTCCTTTGCATCTCTTGTGATGATGCACTTGAGCCGTCTTAGCGAAGAATTGATTTTGTGGTCTACCAATGAGTTTAACTTCATTGAACTCGATGATGCTCATTGCACAGGCTCTAGCATTATGCCACAAAAGAAAAATCCTGACGTATGTGAACTTGTTCGTGGTAAAACAGGTCGTACCTATGGCCACTTGTTAGGTTTATTAACTACATTAAAAGGCTTGCCACTTACATATAATAAAGATATGCAAGAGGATAAAGAGGGTATTTTTGATGCTATCGATACAGTACACTTTGCATTGTCCATTAATGCGGCTATGGTCCGTGGTATGAAGGTCAATGGGGCGCATATGAAAGCTGTCCTCGATGATGACTTCTCTAATGCTACAGATATGGCCGATTACCTTGCGAAAAAAGGTGTTCCATTCCGTGAAGCTCATGAAATCGTAGGTAATGCTGTACATCATTGCATTGAAAAAGGTTGCGTATTGCTTGATTTATCCGTTGACGACTTCAAAGCTATCTCTGATCACTTCGATGCAGATATCCTTGATGCCATTTCCATCGAAGCTTGCATAGCTGGCCGTAATAACTATTCTGGTACTGCTCCAGAATGTGTGGAAAGACAACGGAACAATGGTAAAGCTGTTATCGCCGGAGAAGAAAAACAAATTGCTCAGTGGAAAGCAATTGTTGAATCTGTGCAAGCATAACTGCTTTAGTAAGCCTAATGTTTTGATTTAGGGCCACATACTGTACAAGAGTAACATTCAGAGTAATCGTTACATGTGACATTGAAAATTTAAGATCGATATACATATAAGTCTTATGTTAAAGTGCTTTATATTAACCTTTAAGCTTATGTGTATATCGATTTTTTTATTTGAATGATAGATAATTTCTAGAAAAGAGGTATTCTAATTGATAAATTACTATTAAAATGGTGTAAATTTGTGTACGTATACAGTGGACTGTGCAAAAACAATAGTCTTGTACTACGACACTATAACCATGATAGATAGTAAAAATCACATATATACACAGAATAAAATGGGGTAAAAACATACCCTGTCATTGTTAAAATGAGTTCTGTTCGTTTTAGATGATAAATTAACTATAATTTATTCAATTCGTGTAATAATGCTTGTCCGCCAATAAAGTACTTTCATTTTGGGTTCATAGGTGTTATTATTTAATTCGTAATAAGAATAACAACGGTAAATTCACATTCAAGCCCATCACAGCACGAACTGAATTTACTTAGCGGTATATTATATTTAAGTGAATTATGGACGAGAAAAAATTCACCTTTCGAAAGGGGATTGATACATGAAAACCACCGCTAAAAAAATGTCTGTATTCCAGCTAACCACAATGGTAGCAGCCAATATGCTAGGAGCTGGGATCATTATGTTACCAACTAATTTGGCTCAAGTTGGTACTATTTCAGTTTTATCTTGGCTCGTAACAGCTGTGGGTGCGCTTCTGTTAGCGTATATTTTTGCTCAAGCGGGTATGTTCTCTCAGATTAGAGGGGGCATGGGCGGTTATGCAGAACACCGCTTCGGTAAAACTGGACATTTTATGGCGAGCTATGCTTACAGCATATCTCTCATCATTGCTAATATCGCCATCGCGGTGTCTGCCGTAGGTTATGGCGCAGCTTTCTTTGGTGTTGACCTTAATGCAACACAAACAAGCCAAGTAACAATTGTACTTTTGTGGTTTGCAGCGATTTTGAACTTCCGTGGTAATCGCTTCACAGGTCGACTCAGCAACATGACTATTTGGGGCTCTATTGTGCCGGTTTTATTAATTGGTACAATCGGCTGGTATTGGTTTGACCCGTCTATTTATTGGGCGGCTTGGAACCCAAATGATCTTCCGTTTTACGATGCAGTAAAACAATCCATTTCCCTCACTTTGTGGGGCTTCCTAGGATTTGAGTCCGCAGCGGCTAATGCTGATGCTGTTGAGAATCCAAAGAAAAACGTACCTATCGCAACTGTGGCAGGTACATTAGCAGTGGCAGTGGTTTACATCTTGTCCACAAACGTTATGGCCGGTATCGTGCCTAACATCGACTTATTAAATTCTAACGCACCATTCGGTTTGACATTCGTATACATGTTCAATGATACAATTGCAAACATCGTGATGGCTGCAATGGTTATTTCTTGCTTTGGCGCTTTGCTTTGCTGGCAATTCACATTGTCTCGCGTATTTAAAAGCGCAGCGGAACATGGTTACTTCCCTAAAGTATTCGCTCGTGTAAATAGTAATGATGCTCCTGTTCGTGGCGTATTCATTCTACTCGCTGTTGAAACATTACTTACATTGTTCACTGCAAGTGATTCCTTGCGTGAGCAATTTGAAGTATTGGTCAACTTAGCGGTTGTAACTAACGTAGTACCATATGTATTGTGCATCTTAGCTGTACCTACAATGATGCGTATGGCTGGCGTAGCTGAAAGCCGTATTAAACGCTACAATTACGTATTTGGTGCAGGCGTTGTGTATTGCTTATATGCTATCTATGCATGTGGCTTTGATGCCATGGTAGGTAGTGCAGTGGCAGTAAGCATTGGTCTTGTAATCTATGTTTTGCGTAAAGCGTGGGCTACACGCAAAGCGCACCGCTTACAACAAAGTATCGATTAATTAAATAACTCTCGTCTTATAAGAGGTTGTTACTTAGTAACAGCCTCTTTTTGGTATATTAATCAAACTTATTAATTATGATTTTATTAATTATAAATAATTGATAGTTACTAAAGTGATTAAGAGTTTTTTCGGTATGTATAAAAAAAATTCATGAGAAAATTACCATTATAATAATAATTAATATATATACAGTTGGATACAGTTAATACGGAAAAAATCATATATATAAAGTGATTTGTATGGGTTTATACATAAATAGAGACTTGTTCAGTAATCGATAATTTTTATTAGTATAAAAATTATATTGATTTTACTAAATATAATGATACCCCTAAGGGGTATATGTATTGTAAACATAATATTAATATAGTATATTTATAATCGATAAAAATGAATAAACTAATGAGTGTCGGTATTACCGAGCGTAAAAGAGGAAAATGGGTGGAAATCCCATACTATGCAAATAGCTGTAATGAGGAGCAAGGTTTCATTATAGGGTCACTGGGAAACTGGGAAGGCCGAAATGTTGCGATGAATCATGAGTCAGAAAGCCTGCTCTAGTTAGCATGGTATGTATATACCGTGTTTAATTTAGGTTAGTCAGGTGGATTAACCTTTTTTGTCGTTTTCCTATATGCACCTCTGCTATATCGGGAGGATAAGTATATTAGTTGTTCATTTAGATTATTGTAGTATTTAGAGAGTATAGGAGGAGGCGCCTATGGGCAAACGCTTTGCTAAACAGCTAGGTCAATTCATTGTTACACTGTTTGGCATTACTTTTTTAACATTTTGTCTCACTTATTTAGCACCAGGCGATCCAGTAACGATGTTACTAGAAACGGCAGATACAATTGTATCTCAAGAGCTAATTGATGAAACGCGTGCGCAACTCGGCTTAGATAAACCGTTCTTAGTACAATATGCTAATTGGGTTGTAAATGCTGCACAAGGTGATTTGGGCATGAGTTACTCTGCTAAAAAGCCTGTTGTAGATCGTATGTTGGAGGCTTTGCCAGGGACAGTTATGCTAGCAGGTACAGCATTAGTATTTACATTGCTCTATGCATTGCCGGCAGGGATTATAAGCGCCTTAAATCGAAACAAATGGATCGACTATCTGTTGCGCGTTGCTTCCTTTGTAGGCGTGTCTATGCCATCATTCTGGTTAGGCCTTGTACTGATTTATATCTTTGGCCTTAAATTAGGACTTGTTCCTATTGCATCTTCTCGTGTAACTCCTATCGGTGTAATTCTACCAGCCGTTACATTAGCTGTTGTAGTCGGGTCCAAGTACATGCGCCAAGTTCGTCTCGTTATTCTTGAAGAAATGCAAAAGGATTATGTTATCGGCGCACGTGCTCGTGGTGTGAGTGAGATGAAAATTTTATTCGGTCATATTTTGCCTAATGCAGTATTACCACTTATCACTATACTGGGCGTTGTTATCGGTTGGTTATTAGGCGGTGTTGCAGTTATTGAAATGGTATTCTCTTGGCCTGGCTTAGGGAACATGGCAGTTTACGCTATTACCATGCGCGACTATCCATTGATCGAAGGTTTTGTGTTGTGGGTTGCCTTAGCATATATGTGTATTAATGCATTAGTTGATGCGTCATATATCTTGTTAGACCCTAGATTAAAAAGGGAGAGAGCATAATGGCAGAATTTATTCAAAAACATAAACTGTTCTCTTTCTACAGTACATTGATGATTATTGTTGTACTCATTGCTATTTTTGCACCATGGCTTGCTCCGGGTGATGCTTTTAGCTCAAATCTGAGTCAAGCATTACAAGCGCCAAGTAGTCAACATTGGTTTGGTACAGATAAGCTTGGTCGTGATGTATTGTCTCGCATCATTTATGGTACACAGTTATCCTTGTTTATGGGTGTCAGTATCGTTGTTATCATGGTAAGCATTGGTACTATTATCGGTGCCGTAGCTGGTTATTTCGGTGGTAAAATCGAAATGGTCCTCATGCGTCTTGCAGATATTATGTTATCCTTCCCAGGCGTTGTGTTAGCCATTGCCATTGCTGGTATTTTGGGTGGTAGCATTGTGAATACGATTATAGCGCTATCTGTAGTTGGTTGGGCAAAATATGCTCGTCTTGTACGGTCTATGACGTTGAAAGTTCGCGGTGAAGAGTATGTAACGGCTGCTGTCATGATGGGGGCCTCTACAACGACTATTCTAAGACGTCATATCATTCCCAATATCCTTCCTCTTGTTGTTACAACAGGTGCACTAGATATTGGGGCTATTATGATTGAGGTTGCTGGTCTTTCCTTCCTTGGATTTGGTGCTCAACCACCAACACCAGAATGGGGTCTTATGCTTAACGAAGGTCGCCAATATTTGCAAACGAGCCCTTGGCTCATGGCATTCCCTGGTATGTCCATCCTTATCGTAGTTGCTATCTTTAACCTTTGGTCTGATTCCTTACGGGACGTAGTGGATCCTAAGAACCAAGGTTAGTTACGTGTGATGCTTATTTATAGGTTGTGTTGTGAAAGTTGTTATATAAATAGGCGGTAATAAGGTTTTTCCATTATGACTATTGTAGATTGTAGTGGTCATGATGTGTATGTTTTATGTTTATATGTAATGGTACAAGGAGATTTTACATGAAAAAATCTTGGAAAAAAGCCCTCTTAGCAGGTCTTAGCGTTGTAATGATGGGTTCCTTCATTGCTGGTTGCGGCTCTGATAATAATGGTGCTGCTAATAAGGATGTTTTAAAAGTTGGTGTAACTAACTTCGCATCCACATTAGAACCTACAGAAAACTTCTTCGCATGGGTTGTTATGCGCTATGGTGTAGGCGAAACATTGGCTAAGTTTGACGAACAAATGAAACCTCAACCATGGATTGCATCTAAATGGGAAGTATCCCCAGACCATAAAACGTGGACTTTCACAATCAATGATAAGGTGAAATTCTCTAATGGTAAAAAAGTTGATGCTGCAGCAGTTAAAGCATCTATCGAACGGGCTTTTGAAAAATCCAATCGTGCAAAAACATTCTTCGAATATGACTCTATGGAAGCTAATGGTCAACAATTGGTAATTCATACAACAAAAGAATATCCTAATATGCCTGGCCTTTTAGCGGATCCGTTGTTCCTAATCGTTGATGTACAATCTGAAAAAGATGGCCGTAACTTTGCTAAAGAAGGTCCTATTGGTACAGGTCCATACGTAGTTAAATCTTTCACAAAAGAACGTGCTGAGATGGCTGCTAACGAAAACTATTGGGATGGTACAGTACCATTTAAAACTGTAGAAATTCCTTCCATCGATGATCCTAATACGCGCGCTATGAGCTTACAGTCTGGTGACGTAGATATGGCGGTTAACATCGGTGCTGGTGAAATGGGCTTATTCCAAAATAACGATAAGTTCAAGGTTGATGAAATCGCATCTCTTCGCGTAGTATTGGCTCGTATTAACCAAAAAGGTATTCTTGGTGATGACAAAGTTCGTGCAGCTGTTATTTCCGCAACAGATCGTAAAAACTATGCCGATGTATTGCTAAAAGGCACATTCATTCCTGGTTCCGCACCAATTCCACCATCCATGGACTATGGCTTCAAAGATTTGAAAGATCCTAATGCGTATAACCCTGAACGTTCTAAACAATTATTAGCAGAAGATGGTTGGAAAGATACTGATGGGGACGGCATCCTTGATAAAGATGGCAAACCATTAACATTTGACTTCGTAGTATATAACTCTCGTGCAGAATTACCACTTTATGCAGAAGCTGTTCAAGCAGACCTTAAAAAAGTGGGTATCGACATGAAAATCAAAACAGTTGACTATAACTTGATTGATAAAATGGGTCAAGATGGCGACTATGATATGCTTATTTCCAATATCGTAACTGCTAATACAGGCGATCCAATCTGGTTCTTAGCTAACTACTGGCATACTAATGACAATGGTTCCAACCCTCAAAACGGTTCTGGTTACTCCAATCCACAAGTTGACCAATTGTTAGATGCTGCTGAAACTGAATTCGATCCTGCAAAACGTCGTGACTATGCAATTCAAATTCAACAATTATTGATGAATGATGGTGCTGCATTGTTCTTAGGCTACCCTAAAACTAATATCATTACTGGTTCTTACTTGAAAGGTGCTGTCATGTACCCAAGTGACTACTACTGGATTACTAACAAAATTACAAAATAATAAGGAGCTATAATGGCAGAAAACATACTAACTGTAGAGAACCTTAGCATCGCGTACCAAGGTGTGCCTGCTGTTATGGATGTAAACTTTACCTTGGAACGCGGTAAGGTATTGACTATTGTAGGGGAATCCGGATCCGGTAAAACTACCGTGATCCGGGCCCTCATGGGTTTATTGCCTGTAGGTGGTGAGGTCACAGATGGTACAATGCTCTTTAATGGTCAAGACCTTCGCACCCTATCTAAGTCAGAGTGGAGAGCTATACGTGGTAAAGATATGGCCATGATTTTCCAAGATAGTGGTAGTGCTTTAGACCCAATAGTTCGCATTGGTAAACAGTTTAGAGAATTATTCAAATCTCATATAGAAATTACCAATGATGAATGTGATCGACGAGCAATTGAGTTATTAGAATCTGTTTCTCTTCCTAATGGAGCAGATATATTGCGCCGTTATCCTCATGAGTTATCCGGTGGTCAACGCCAACGTGTGGGTATTGCTATGGCATTAGCAATGGATCCTGCGTTATTAATTGGTGATGAACCTACATCTGCTTTAGATGTAACAACACAATCACAAGTTGTTATGCAAATGCTAGAACTTGCTAAAGAGCATAATTCGGCTATCGTAATGGTTACGCATAACCTTGGTGTAGCGGCCTATATGTCCGACTATATCATTGTTATGAAAAAGGGTCGTGTTGTTGATGCTGGCACACCGCAAGATATTTTGGAAAACCCATCTAATGAATATACGAAGCAATTAAAAGATGCTGTACCAACATTGGAAGGAGGTCGTTACATTGACTAATTACGCTGTAGAATTAAAAAATGTATGTAAACGATTCCCACTTCCTACTGGTGGTGAGCTCGAAGCGTGTAAGAGTATTAATATCACCTTAGAAAAAGGTGAGTCCCTTGGGATTGTAGGGGAATCTGGCTCTGGTAAAACGACTTTGGTTCGTATGATTATGAAGATGCTGCCTATCACAGAAGGCGAGATTTATATAGATGGTGTAGAGATTCAACATATGAACTCTGAGCAAACGAAAGAATACCGCAAGAAAATTCAGATGGTATTCCAAGATCCATCTGCAGCTTTCAATCCGCGTATGAAGGTAAAGGATATTATCCTTGAACCGTTATACAATTTTGGGCTTCTTGAAAAAGGAAAAGAAGAACAAATCGCAGGTGACTATCTTGAAATGGTAGACCTACCTCGCGAGTTCATGCATCGTTATCCTCATGAAATGTCTGGTGGTCAACGTCAACGTGTAGCTATTGCTCGTGCCATTGTACTAGAACCAGAAATTCTTGTTCTAGATGAGGCAACAAGTGCTCTAGACGTGTCTGTACAAGACTCCATCGCCTATTTACTAGCGCGTTTACAAAAGAAGAAAAATTTAACATATCTATTTATCGCTCATGATATTGCGTTCATTCGTACTATGTGCCACAAGGTGGTCGTCATGTATAAAGGTGCTATCGTTGAAGAGCTAGACGCATTCCATTTAGCCGATGCTAAACATCCTTATACAAAGGTTCTATTGAGCTCTATCTTTGAAATTGGTAAAGATCATAAGCCGCTTACCTTAGAAGAAGCTGGGAAAGCGTAAAGTTAGATTATATAAAATAGCAGTTAGCCATTTGGTTAACTGCTATTTTTATATTATCTATTATTCATTATGCGGATAATTTTTGCTTCTACATAAATATATCGAAAATTTTCTCAAAAATGATTGTGTTAACATTAAATATATAGTATAGTTGACTAAGCAATATACCCCTATGGGTATAATTAAAATATGCTCATATGAAATGATATACATATACATATACTTATAGAGAAAGGTTAGGTGTGTGAATGAAAGGATTACGTAAGGCATTACTGATTGGTATGATGCTGGGTGTTACGGTCCTTGGTACTGTAGGCTGTATGAATCAATTATCCAATTCATCTAATGATGTATTAAAGGTAGGGGCTATTAGCTTTGCAGGTACATTAGAACCAACAGAAAACTATTTTAGCTGGGCCGTTGTACGATATGGTGTAGGGGAAACTCTAATAAAATTTGATGATCACATGAATGCTAAACCCTGGTTAGCATCCTCTTGGAAACAAAGTGATGATAAGCTGACTTGGACTTTCACCATCAACGATAAGGTTAAGTTCTCTAACGGTAATGCTCTTACTGCTGAGGCCGTAAAGGCGTCTTTGGAACGAACCTTTGCGAAGAGTAAACGGGCAAAAACATTCTTTAATTACACTGAAATGACGGCTAATGGTCAAGAGCTCACAATTAAGACCGATAAGCCTTATTATAATTTGCCAAACTTGTTGGGGGATCCATTGTTCCTTGTTATGGATGTAACTGCTGAGGCAAATGGTCGTGATATTGCGAAGGAAGGTCCTATTGGTACTGGTCCTTATGTAGTGACATCATTTACAAAAGAGCGTGCTGAGCTAGCACGGAATGATAACTACTGGGATGGCAAGCCAGGCTTTGCTAAGGTTGAAATTCCATCTATTAACGATGCCAATACACGAGCTATGGCATTGCAAGCGGGTGATGTAGATATGGCCGTTAGCATTGGACCTGGCGAATATGGTATCTTCCAAAACGATAAGAAATTTACTATTTATGAAGAATCATCCTTACGTGATGTATTCGTTCGGATGAGCCAAAAAGGCAAGCTTAAGAATGCTAATCTTCGAGCGGCCCTCATTGCCGGAGCGAATCGTGAGTCCTATGCAAAGAACCTTATGAAGGATACCTTTATTGCCGGCAAGGCTCCATTGCCACCGTCCATTGATTATGGATTCAATCAATTGCGGGATCCTAATAAATATAATGTTGAACGTGCTAAAGAATTACTTAAACGTGAAGGTTATATTGATACAAATGGTGATGGGATTGTAGATAAAGAAGGTGAAAACCTAGTGCTTGATTTCTATGCCTATACATCTCGTCCTGAATTGCCATTATATGCAGAGGCATTACAAGCGGACTACAAAAAAATCGGTGTAGATTTACAAATTAAAATCATAGACTATGCTGTGATTGATACATTGGCGCAATCTGGGGATTACGATATGCTCATCTCTAGTGTAGTTACTGCTAATACTGGCCAACCTGTATGGTTCTTGAAACAATACTGGGGGACCGGTGCTGAGGCAAATGGTTCTGGATTCTCCAATCCACGTTTCGATGAATTGTTAGCTCTTGGTGAAAGTGCCAACGATCCATTAGTGCGTCGTAATGCGTTGATCAATGCACAACAATTGATGCTAGATGATTCGATAGCACTCTTCCTTGGATATCCTAAGATTAATATTGTAGGGAATAACAATATCGATGGTATTAAGATATCTCCATCTGAATACTATATCATTACAAAAGACTTAAAACGGAAATAATTTTATTATATAAACCTATAGTAATGAAACTTGTTAATATAATTTAAAGTAGTTGTAGACATATCAAAAGAGGACTAGCCACGGCTAGTCCTCTTTTTGTAGTTAGTTATTTTTTCTTTTGATCTGTTGCATCAAGCTCTGCCATATTTACAACATTTGCTTTACCAACCATTTTGTTATATTTTATGAATAGTTGTGTATATGCTTCGCCATAGGAAGAATTGATGATGATATAGTTGCGAGCCTCTGCAACAAATTCTTTTACAGAATCTTGATACTCGCGAACTGCATTTTGTGTTTCTGATGTTGTACCAGGTTGTAATTTGTTGATGCGTTGCGTGATTTGTTGCAAGTTTGCTTCAACCTTTTGGGTATCCGTATTTCCATCTGGATCGATAAGATCGATTGTTTGGGCAGTCATGAGATTTAACTCGATGAAGTTAACTGCATTTTCACGTTTTTCACCTTGATATTCAGTCATGCGTTCTGTATAGAGCTCATTATTACGATTATCTAAGGCTAAATCTAAAGCGTTGTATGTAGCGTAGAATTGTTCAGCTAGAGGTACATACTGTGCCGCTAACTCATCGCTACCTTTGAAATTATCTTTTTCAAAACGACGTTCTACATAGTAGGCTTGCAATTGATCCGCAACAGGAATCAATTGATCTAGCACTGCTAATACATCATTAGTTGATTGGTTTACATCTTCGTATGGAGTAGGGCTATCTTGCTTTGCAGCCTCTAATGCTGTTTTAAGATCTTTGTATTTAGGTAATGTAATCGTCGTGTTATGGGACCCATTACGTAACTCTTCAAGAGTTGGTTGTAATTGATTTGCATAGGCTACACTGTACGCGTTATATGAGTCTAATGCGACGATATAAGGTCGGATAGCGTTGATCTTGTCGTCAACGGTTGATCGATATAAAATTGTCGTTGTATTGGATGACAAGAGTGTATACACCCCGTAGATCCCACCACCGATAATAGCGACGCCAAGTATAACGGCTGCTATTAACTTGATGTACCCCTTTTTCAACTGCGCACGCTCCTTGAAAATACACTAACTCTTTTTGGATCCGTTTGGGCGGACTACGCCCCTAAGAGTAATTAGTTATATTATATCATAAACTTACGTCCCAAAAAAGACGTATAGAACGGAGAATCATAAGGAATAGATGAAATTATTCGATATGAACATATATTAATATTTATAATTCGCTATTTATAGATGAATATACTCTGTGAAAGTTAAATTAGTATATTTCTTAATACCTTTGATATAATTTACATATATATGATTGGAGGGGATTCTAATGAGCACGGATAAGGTTTATAACTCCATTGAAGAAGTATTAGATATAGCTGAATCTGCAGAGGGTAAAACGGTTGGTGAGTTTGATATAAATAATCGCCTGGATAGTAGGGGAAACAAGGGCGGTATTGGTCAGGTTTTAGAAGAAGGCTTATTTAAAATGGCTGTTAATAGCAGAGCAGAAGCAGACTTTGTTGATTTAGGTTTGGAGCTAAAAGTTACTGCTATAAAAGAAAATAAAAAGAATGACTTCTCTGCAAAAGAACGGTTAGTTTTAAATATTATTAACTATGAAGAGGATTATAAAGACTCTTTTGAAGAATCATCATTTTGGCAAAAAAATAAGAAGTTACTAATTATTTTCTACTTATATAAAGATGAAATAGATAAAAAGGATTTTCCTATCATAAAGTCGGTTTTACATAATTTTGATCCTGTGGATTTAGAAATTATAAAACAGGATTGGCAAACTATTATAGATAAGATTAAAGCTGGTGAGGCCCATAATATTTCGGAGGGAGATACGATGTATTTGGCTGCCTGTACTAAAGGGGCTAATGCTAAGTCCATAAGAAAACAACCATTTTCTAATATACCAGCTAAACAACGTGCCTTTTCTCTTAAAAGTTCTTACATGTCTGCCTTTGCTCGCCGTGTTATTGATAGACAATTAATACCATCACTCTTTAATGTTGATGAACTTAAAAGTAAGACTACATTACAATTATTACAAGAACGATTCGCTCCATATATTGGTAAACGAGTATCTGAAATTGCAAAACTCGTAGATATTCCAGTAACAAAAAATAAGGCTTTTAATGCCAATCTTATTAGTGCGGTTTTGGGTGTAAAAGGGACCAAGTTAGAATCACTTAGAGAGTTTAGTAAAGCAAATATTAAGTTTAAAACCATACGGCTTGAGCCTACTGGAATTCCAAAGGAACACATGTCCTTTGAACAAATAGACTTTCATCGTTGGGTTAACGATGCATGGGAAGACTCTCAGCTTTATGAAAAATTTGAGTATACAAAATATCTATTTGTAGTATTTCAATATGATGAGACTGAGAAGGAAAATAAAAATAGAGAACCTTACTTAAAAGGAATTATGCTGTGGAATATGCCAGAGGTTGTAATTGAGCATGAGCTCAAAGAACTTTGGAAAACAACAAAAGCTATTTTGGAAGAAGGGGTTCAACTTACTCCTGTACGTAATGGTGTGTCAAATAATTTACCAGGTGCTAGCTTTAATGGGATTTGTCATATTCGACCTAAGGCTAGAGATGGAAAGGATCAAGTAGAATTACCAGATGGACAATATATAACAAAACAATGCTACTGGTTAAATAGAGAATACATAGCAGAGATTGTGAAAGATATATAGTAGAAGATCAATTTGATCTTGATCTTTTATGGAAATTCTGCTATAATAGTGATCTATAAAGGTGATTGATTAAGGGGTAAAGTAATGAAAATATTCTCCATGTTTGATGGTGTTGGAGGGTTTATAGTAGGCTTAGAAAATTCATCTAAAGAAGTTTTTCAAACGCTATATTCAAACCAATATGAGCCATCTCGTAAGACACAAGATGCCTATGAAGTAGGTTTATATAGATTTCCTGATATGGAACATATCCCAACAGATGTAGCCTTAATTCCTAATGAAAAGTTTGAGGAAATGAAAGCCAATGGTGTAGATATGATTGTTGGGGGATTTCCATGCCAAGATTATTCTGTTGCAAGAAGCAAAAAGAATGAGTTAGGTATTGAAGGTAAAAAAGGGGTTCTTTTCTGGGAAATTATTCGTGCTACAGAGGTCATTAAACCTAAGTATTTAGTGTTAGAAAATGTTGACCGCTTGTTGAAAGCGCCGTCTAACCAACGTGGTCGTGATTTTGCAATTATGTTAGCCGCTTTTAACCAATTGGGCTATTCTGTTGAGTGGCGTGTTATTAATGCTGCTGACTATGGTCGTGCTCAACGGAGACGTCGTGTGTTCTTCTTTGTATTTAGAAATGACACAAAGTGGGGAAAAAGATTACATACTAGATATGAAGCTACATTATCTGTTGATGCTGACATAAAAGCTCGTCTAGATTGTTATGCACCTTATATCTTCAATGATGGGCTCTTTGGTCGTCAATTCCCAGTTAAGAATGAAGCTGTAAAAAAACGTATTAATGCTAATAAGCTTGATGAAGATATTGCTGAAGTTTCTGCAAACTTTTCAGATGGTAAAATGTGGAACTCTGGCCTCATGACAAACGGATATTATTATACGATTGAAACTGAACCCAAAGGTGATGAAGCACCAATACCAATGAAAGAGATTGTGGTTTCACCTAATCAAGTGCCGAAAGAGTATTATATTGACGGTGAAAAATTAGAGAAGTTTAAATATCTTCGTGGGCCTAAGAAAATTACACGGACTGCAGCAAACGGACATACTTATACCTTCTCTGAAGGTGGTATGAGTGAATATGACTCTCTTGAACTACCAGGTCGGACAATGCTTACATCTGAAGGCAGTGTTAATCGATCTACACATCTTTTGAAAATTGATGGTAAATATCGACTTATTACCCCAATCGAAGCTGAACGGTTACAAGATTTTCCTGATGACTGGACACGTTATAAACGTAATACAAAAGGTGAAGTTGTAGAAGTTTCTGATCGCATGCGTATGTTCTTCATGGGTAATGCACTTGTGACCGGTATTGTAAAACGTATTGGTGATGAACTACAAAAAATTGATAAGTGAAAACTTATAAGTATATATAACAAAAACGGCTCTTTAGGGCCGTTTTTTGTTGACCTAATTTCTTTGCTCTTAGAAATAACTTTCACTATACCAAAATAAATTGTATATCCTGTTGTACTCGTATATAATAATATTATCAGATTTGTATTTTTCGATATAATTAAAAGAAAGGAGTACATATGTCAAATTTCATCACTCCTAAAGAGTTATTAGCTTGTCTCGACGAGGTTATCATCTTAGATGCTCGTGGTTATCAAGATTATCAAAAAGGTCATATTAAAGGCTCTTATGCGGTGGATTTAAATAAGGATTTAACAGGTCCTTTGGGCGAGCATGGCGGTCGTCATCCATTGCCGGATATGGAGCGGTTGGCTCATACTTTTGAGTCTTACGGGATCACTCGTGATTCCAAGGTTGTTGTATATGACTCTTGGCTTTTCTTGGCGGGACGTTTATGGTGGACGTTGCGCTACCTGGGTTTAACGGATGTACGCGTATTGTCTGGCGGTGTTGAACGTTGGATTAAGGAAGGTCATGTTCTAACTAAAGAACCAACTCCATTACCTGCAGAACCGTCTGTTTTCAACTATGAATTACAAACGCATATGGTTATGAGTCGTGATGAGGTTCTCAAGGCTAGTGAAACGGGTGACCATGTTATCATCGATGCTCGTGCGCCGTTCCGCTACGATGGGTCTCAAGTAGATACGATGGATGGCATGACTGGTCACATTCCTGGTGCTGTTAATCATTTTTATGAAAGTGGTTATACCGTAGATGGTCCTAAGTCTGTAAAAGATTTAGAAGCCGAGTACTATAATGAAATCTACCAAAATAGACCTGTTGTGACTTACTGTGGCTCAGGAGTAACCGCTTGTAATGCGATGTTAACTATGAGCGAAGTAGGGCTTGAATCGGCTTTATATGTTGGTAGCTCTAGTGATTGGGTAACCTATGACGGTTTCCCACTTAAGACTGGTGTAGAAACATTACGATAATACAGGAGGGCAAATGAAAATTTTAAAACATCTACTAACCCTTGTTGCGTTTGGTTATTTGTGTTATCACATCTATACCTTCGGGCCCGGCATGTTTAATGTTACGGTGTTGGTAATTCTTGTTTTATCTTCCATAGCTAATTATTTCCGTGAAAAACGTGAAAGTGATCTTAAAGCAAACGAAAACGCTCGAAAGACTCGTGCGGAAGCAAGACATGCAAAGAAACATAAACAATAGTAATGTACAATTTTCTGGCTAAACTGTATAACATACTATAATTGCTAGCATAAATAAGAATCTTTTTGAAATATAAGGAAATTGTTGAAATAGAGGCTTTCACAAACTATATTAGTATGTAAAAGCACTATTAGAATAAGGAGTAAGCATTGAAATTAATTTCTTGGAATGTAAACGGCCTTCGTGCGGCTGTAACAAAAGGATTTATGGAATCCTTTAACGAACTGGATGCAGATATTTTCTGTTTACAAGAAACAAAATTGCAACCTGATCAAATTTCTTTGGAATTGCCAGGTTATGAGCAATATTGGAATAGTGCTGTGAAAAAAGGCTATAGTGGTACGGCTGTATTCACGCGCATTAAACCGTTGTCCGTAACTAATGGTATCGGCATTGAAGAACACGATCAAGAGGGCCGTGTTATTACTGCTGAATATGACAATTTCTATTTAGTATGCTGCTATACGCCAAATAGCCAACGTGAATTGGCTCGTCTTGAGTACCGCATGACTTGGGAAGATGCATTCCGCAACTATTTGCTTGAATTAGATAAGAAAAAACCAGTTATTCTTTGTGGTGACCTTAACGTGGCTCACCAAGAAATCGACCTTAAAAATCCTAAGACAAATCGTAAAAATGCAGGCTTCTCCGACGAAGAACGTGCAAAAATGACCGAACTGTTAGGTGCTGGTTTTACAGATACATTCCGTCACCTGTATCCAGATGCAATCGAGGAATATAGCTGGTGGTCTTATATGGGCAAGGCTCGTGAACGAAACACGGGATGGAGAATTGACTATTTCATCACCTCTAAACGTCTTGACGACAAAATTCAAGAAGCTAAAATTCACCAACAAATCTTTGGCTCTGATCACTGCCCAGTAGAATTAGATATCGATTTATAATATATTGAAAGTATAATCTACAGCCTCATCTTAGGATGGGGCTGTTGTAATAGGTGAAAGGAGACCTTATGGCTCAAAAACAAAAGGCTGTTGTCCTATTCAGCGGTGGTGTAGATAGTACTACATGTTTAGCGCTAGCTATTGAAAGATTTGGCAAAGACAATGTAGTGCCGTTATCCATTCAATATGGTCAAAAACATAGTAAAGAACTAGAGGCTGCTGCATCTATTCTCGCTTATTATGGAGTTGAAGGTAAAACGATGGATGTCACTAAATTGTTTGCTTTCAGCAATTGCTCTTTATTGACCCAATCCACAGAGGAAATACCTCAAGGTTCATACAAGGAACAACAAGAAGCAGAAGGGGAAGGTACGGTTAGCACCTATGTGCCATTTAGAAATGGTCTATTCCTATCTGCAGCGGCTTCCTTAGCCTTATCTCTAGACTGTGGATATATCTACTATGGTGCTCATAGCGATGATGCGGCTGGTAACGCATACCCAGACTGTACAGAACACTTCTATAAATCCATGGGTGATGCTATCTTCGAAGGATCCGGCAAAGAATGCTCCTTAGAAGCACCATTCATAAACCATAACAAAGCAGACGTCGTAAAAGAAGGCCTACGACTCGGCGTACCATACCACCTAACATGGTCCTGCTACGAAGGCGGCGACAAACCATGCGGCCACTGCGGTACCTGCATCGACAGAGCCGAAGCATTCCGCGCCAACGGCGTTGAAGACCCAGCACAATAATAGAATTTCTCTATACCCACCAAAACTGGATTATATTAGTAGCCGCCTTTTAGGCGCTACTTTACTAGATATTCTTATAGATAAGATAGTATATTGAAGATTAGGTGGACTTATATGTCACTAGCTCGCCTCAACTGACTTAGACTAGTTGAGGTGCTTTGATGAGTAATATACTTCGTATTATTTATCATTTGGAGGATGCTGAGTTAAAGCGGCCTTTAGAATTACTGATATCCGTAACGTTGAATTGCTAAATTCGCAGTGGTGGTAGATACCTTTTCAAAGAGCGACTTTGGCAGGTCGAGGCCCTAGGCCGATGACCGTATAGCCAGTGGAGCGATGAGGAAAGGTATCTGCCACCACCCCATCCTTGCCAATATTACATAGATAGTAGTTACTGTACAGGCCGCTTTAAACTTCTCTCGACTTGTAAATATCGAAAATATATGATATTATAAGCGTACAACTAAATAAGACAGTTTGAAACCATCCTGTCTCTAAACAAAACTACGGAAATTCATAAGCATTTATAGCATGGTAGTTTTGCCATGTTTTTTTTTATTTGAGGAGGTGAGTGTTATGATTACTACACGTAAATTGACTATTTCTGCCATGGTTGTGGCATTGTACATCGTCGTACTATATTTAACGCAAAGCGTTTCTTTCGGAGCGTATCAAATTCGTATAGCAACATCATTATATGCACTTGCTTATGCCTTTCCGTTTTTGGTAATTCCAATGGGGATTGGTAACCTCATTTCTAACTTCCTATTCGGTGGTCTTGGTATCCTCGATATGATGGGAGGTTTTGGCGTTGGTATTTTAACAACAGGTATAATCGTAGGTATGCGTAAGCTTGGCCTTAGCGCTTGGTGGGCGATTCTACCAATTATCTTTGTTCCAGCATTATGTGTACCATTGTGGCTCAGCCCATTACTTGGCCTTCCATACTGGCCATTGGTACTGAACCTCATCGTAGGTCAAACAATTCCAGCAGTGCTTGGCTCTATTTTAGTAAAAGCATTGATCAGTCGTCCTAGCATGGCTGCTTTATTAGGTGCTTTCAAATAAAAAGTACATAGGTAAAATCATAACCACCCGTAGAACGGGTGGTTTGCTCTGACCCTATAAGGGTCTTTCTCTAGTGGTGGCCCTCTAAAGAGGGCATTGAATGATCTGACAACCACTCTATTACCACTGGCTGCCCCCTACTCGGGGGCTTTTATTTTGCCTATTTTACTGGCTCACCCGTAAACGGGTCGGTATATTCTTTAAAGTTTAATGTATCTTGCGCTATATCCTCTTGTAGTTGATTGCGAATATACTCTTTTATCGCTCCTTCATATCGTCCTACCGTATCCACATAATATCCTCTACACCAGAAATGTCTATTTCCATACTTATATTTTAAATTTGCGTGTTTATCGAATATCATGAGGCTACTTTTACTTTTTAAATATCCCATAAAACTCGATACGCTTAAATGTGGTGGTATCGTTACTAACATATGAATATGATCCGGACAGCATTCCGCTTCAATAATCTCTACATTTTTTCTCTTACATAAATCTCGTAAGATTTTACCTACATCAGCTTTTATCCGACCATAAATTATTTGTCTTCTATACTTTGGAGCAAAAACAATATGATATTTACATCTCCATTTACTATGTGATAAGCTTTTTACGTCATTCATTGACATTGAACCTCCTATATTGAAATGTTGTGGTTGCCAGACCAACTTCATTCTATCACTAGGAGGTTCTTTCCTTTTCTCTAAGAATTTTTTACCGACCCCCAGTTTAACTGGGGGTTTAGTCATGCCTATTCGGCGTACAATAAAAAGGCGTAAGCTCGATGTGAGCTTACGCCTTTTTTATGGCTAAATGTTATGGAGGTTGAAAGAATTAGCAGTTGTAGCCGCGCCATTTAGTTTCTACTACGAGGCGTTCAAGGGCAACCATGTACGCTGCTTGGCGAGGTGGTACATTGTATTTATGTTGCATTTCCCAAACTGCTTCAAAGCTATTTTGCATATTTTTAGTTAAGCGTTCGTTAACTTCTTCTTCAGTCCAGTAGAAGCTAGCTTTGTTTTGTACCCATTCATAGTAGGATACAACTACGCCGCCGCCGTTTGCAAGAACGTCAGGAATGATGTCGATACCTTTTTCATAGAAGTATTTATCTGCATCATTAGTAGTAGGGCCATTAGCACCTTCCAAGATGATTTTAGCTTGTATATTTTCCATGTTGTCTTTGTTCAATTGGTTTTCAAGAGCTGCCATGTACAATACATCAACTGGTTGAGCCAATAATTCTTGGGCACCAATTGTAGTCATACCTGGTTCGCTGTAACCTTCAAGGGAACGACCATGGGAGTTAGCATATTCGTATGCTTTTTCCACATCAATACCGTTAGGATTGTAGATGTTAACGCTTACGTCGCCGATAGCAACAACTTTAGCGCCTGCTTGCGCAATGAGACGAGCACCTACGGAACCTACGTTACCGAAGCCTTGAACTGCTACAGTAAGGTTTTTAATGTCTAAGTTTTTCTTAGCTAAGTAACTTTGTAATGCGATGAGACAGCCGCGACCAGTTGCTTCATTACGACCTAAGGATCCGCCTACTTCAATAGGTTTACCAGTAACGATACCAGGGCTCCATTCGCCTTTTAATGTGCTGTATTCATCAGCAATCCAGCTCATGATTTGGGCGTTTGTATTTACGTCTGGTGCAGGCACGTCAGTATTTACGCCAATGATAGGAGCAATACGACGTACAAAGTTACGAGTCAAGCGTTCTAATTCGCGAGGGTTCAATGTTTTAGGATCAACCTTGATACCGCCTTTACCACCGCCATAAGGAATATTAGCGATAGCATTTTTAATAGTCATCCAAGCTGCCAATGCACGAACTTCGTTTTCGTCGGAGTCAGGATGGAAGCGAAGACCACCTTTAGCGCTACCACGTAATGTGGAGTGTTGGCAACGGTAACCTTCATATACGCGAACTTCACCATTGTCTAGTTGAAGAGGTACAGCTACTTTTAGTTCTCGTTCAGGATGACGTAATACTTCGTACTCACTACGAGAATAACCGAGCTTTTCTGCTGCTACATCTAACGTATTTAGCATGTTTTCATAAGGATTATAACCACTCATAATAACCTCCTGTATATAAGAGTAAATTAAGTTTTGCTAATTTTAGACATACTGTAGTATTCGACGTTGTATACATAATACCCTTTATAATTTTATAACTATATTCTATAGTTTTTAATGCTTGAAAAGTGTATAGAATATAGATATTTACTGTGATTATAGTCACTCCTGGAGTTAGATATAAATCGTAGTTTTTACAGTATAAATGGATACTTTTACAAAAATAAAAAGAGACCGATGAAATATACTTTCACCGGTCTCATAAGAGAATATATTTTATTTTTCCATTGTAGCTTCCACTGGAGTAGGAGGTACAGAAGAGTCTGTAGTTTGACCGTCACCCCACCATACGATACCATATGTATGATTAAGAACAGAACGGTTAAATACAGGTGTTTCGATGCCTGCCTTGCGTTGTTTGATATAGTCATCAAGAGCAAGACCTGCAGTACGTCCCATACGTACGATGGAACTAATATTAGTTAATACTAAGAAGGCCATGAATAAATCGGCTAAATTCCATACTAAATCAAGGGAGGCAATAGAGCCTACGAATGTCATGATTATTACACCGATACGGAACAAATGAAGATAGAATTTCTTCTCTGTTAAGTGGCTAATATTAATTTCGCCGTAGTAATAGTTACCAATTAAGGAACTGAAGGAGAACATTACGATAAAGATTGCTACCGCTGTTGGTGCCCAAGAACCGAGTTGTTGTTCAAGGTTATGTTGTACTAGAGCAACACCAGTTAAACCTGTTGTGCTATAGTCACCAACGATGAGGACGATGAAAGCAGAAGCGGTACAAATGATAAATGTATCAAGGAATACACCGAATGCTTGTACAAGACCTTGTTCAACAGGATGGTTAACAGCTGCAGTAGCCGCTGCATTAGGCACAGAACCTTCACCGGCTTCGTTGGAGAATAGACCACGTTTAATACCATTCATTACAGTAGCACCTAATAAGCCACCACCTGCTGCTACTGGTTCAAAAGCAGAGGAGATAATAGTATAGATTACATGTGGGAATTGAGTGATATTCATAATAACTACGAATAATGCAGTAGCGATATATAAAACCGCCATGATAGGAACGATGATTTCAGATGCTTTAGCAACGCGGCTGATACCACCGAAAATGATAATACCAAGAAGTATTGCTACTACAGCGCCTGTATAGGATACATCAAAGTTGAATACTTGAAGAGATGCAGCTAATGTATTAGCTTGTACAGAGTTGTAAATCCAACCGTATGTAATACTGATCAAAATTGCAAATAAAACAGATAATGCTTTGTTGTTTAAGCCATAGCGAATGTAGTATGCTGGGCCGCCGTAAAAGCCGCCTTTAGCAACAGGTTCTTTGTAGATTTGTGCCAATGTAGATTCGATGAAACCTGTAGCAGCACCAATAAGAGCGATAACCCACATCCAGAAAATAGCACCAGGACCACCGAGTACAACAGCAATCGCAATACCTGCGATGTTACCAACACCTACACGAGATGCGGTACTAACACAGAATGCTTGGAATGAGGATACATGATTTTTTTCGGTAGAACTACCTGCACCATTGATTACGAGGCGAATCATTTCTTTGATCATGCGAATTTGTACAAAATTCGTTGTCATCGTAAAGAAGAGACCTGCGCCGATGAGGATAAAGATGATGAAATAACTCCATAAATAGCCATTAATGGTAGAAATAGCATCATTGAGCATTGCTTCCATAAAAACGCTCCTTTCTCATAAAAAGAATTCTTATAATTATTAATAATATTGTATCAATTTCTATAGACTATGTAAAACAAAATCCCTCACAAGAGTGAAGGATTTTATTAATAGTTTATTATTGTATAGCAACTAAGATGTTTCTTTAAGCTTTAGTGAATTCCGGTGATTCCTCCATGCCTTGTAATAAGGTTTGTTCGGAATGTTCCATGTGAATTCTTGCCAACTTACGAGCTTGAGTAGCATTATGTGAAGCAATGGCCTCTACCAATTGACGGTGTTCTTCCCATGTCTTTCTTAGTCGGCCCGGTTGATTCATGGAGAAGCTACGGAATCGATAGGTTTGCTCCCGCAAGTTGTGTACGATATCTGCTAAACGTTCGTTACGAGATGCACGATATAGTACTTCATGGAATTCTACGTCTGCTGTTACGACGGACTCCATATCTTTATTCTCCATATGGTCGCCGATCGCTACAAGCATTCGTTCTAGTGTTTCGATTTCCTCTTCGGTTATGCGTTCGGCAGCAAGGCCTGCTGCGAGCTCTTCAAGGGCTGATCGAATTTCAAATACTTGGGTAATATCCTTTAAGGATATATTGGCTACGTATGTACCACGGCGAGGCACCATGACAACAAAGCCTTCTAGCTCAAGTTTACGAATGGCTTCGCGAATTGGTGTACGGCTCACACCGAGTTCTTCAGCTAGAGGGATTTCCATAAGGCGTTCGCCCGGTTTTAACACGCCGTCTTGAATGGCTTGACGTAATGTTTCACTTACGACTTCGCGTAGAGGTTTATACGCATCTAAGCGTATTGGTTGTAACCGTTTTGTCATGGTAAGTCCTCCTGTGTACATGTTTTTGTAATGAGCGATAGCCAATCATGGCCTGCTGCTTTGATCTCTTCTTGCAGTTGTAATGCTTCCATTGGTTTATCCAGCAATACCACCATTGTAGGACCACTACCAGTCATAATCGTTGGATATCCACGACTAGTGAAGAATTCTTTACAAATGACAAGTTCTTCATGGTCAGGGAAGAGTAGTTCTTCAAATGTATTAGCACTAGTAAGGAATGCTGATTTTAAGTCATTGTTTTCTAGGTGTTGTTGGACTGTATCGATGGTTTGTTTTGTTGCTACGGACTTATTCGTGAAGCGACCATAAGCAGCTGCAGTTGATACAGATACCTTTGGCTTTACTAGCAATAACCAATGTGGATCTGGAGATTTTTTGTAGGTTAATATTTCACCACGCCCTGTGCCACGTGCTGTACCACCTTGTAATAGGAATGGCACATCGGATCCAAGAGTAGCACCGATTTGTAAAAGTTCCTCTTGGGTGAGTCGTAAGTCCCAGAATCGATTGAGACCTACTAACATAGCAGCCGCATCAGCACTACCACCGCCAAGACCGGCTTGAATAGGTACCCGTTTTAATAGGTGAATGGCAGCTCCCGCTTTGCAACCGGTATAAGCTTGTATTGCCCGTAATGCTTTGAGAGCAAGATTTTCTTCACCGTAAGTAACTAATTTTTGCATATACTCAGGTAATTCTGGAGCGCCACCGGAGAAAACTACGGAATGATGCTTCGCAAAATAAATGGAGTCGCTTAGGCGAATGGATTGGAAGATAGAGTCGATATCGTGATATCCGTCTTCACGCTTGCCCGTAATGGCAAGTCCAATATTGATTTTACTGCAACCGAGTTGCTCAAAACTTTTACTCATGATAGCCTCGTTTGTAACATACAGAATATATGCAATTTATATGTTTATTTTATACTCTTATAAAGTGATTGAAAATAACCATTAAGTGGTTTATGATGAATTTGTATACGCATATTGTTTTATTACTAAATGTATTGTAAATAGCGTATGTTTTAGTTAGTTCATTATAGAATATTTATAGTGAAATGGCAATTTGGAGGAAGCTATGTTCGCTAAGTATAAAAGTGTTATCTATGAAAGCCTTATGGTCATTCTTGGATGTGCCATATTTGGTGCCGGCCTTGATGCCTTTGTATTGCCACACAAATTGGTGAGTACTGGTATTAGTGGGGTAGGCTTGATTTTGTATTATGTAACGGGCTTATCCGTTGGTTCTTGGAATATGATTTTAAATATTCCTATATTCTGGGCTGCTTGGAAGTGGCTGGGTACCCGTGTTGTTATCAAAACCTTGTATGGCACATTGATGCTGTCTTGGATGGTTGATTTATTTAACTTCTTGCAATATGACATGATTATTAAGGACCCTTTGTTGAGTTCCATGATGGCTGGTATTACTACTGGTGTAGGTCTTGGCATTGTGTACCGCGTAGGCGGTAACACAGGTGGGCTTGATCCTATTGCACTCATTGTACGCAAATATTATGGACTTCAAATGGGGTCCATTAATAGTGCCATAAACTGTGCTATTCTTGTTGCCGCAATTGGTGTTGTTGGCCTTGAAGCTGTAGCGGTCACACTTATTAGTGTCTATGTGTATACCATCATTACGAATAAGGTGGTTATCGGGTTTAATCAACGAAAGGTAGCTTTCATCATTACCTATCGTACCGATGATGTCTGCGAATGCATCATCAAAAAGGTTGGCCGTGGAGCCACTATTATTAATGGTGTGGGTGCCTATACACGGACGCCAAAGCAAATCGTTATGGTAGCCGTTAATCTCTTGCAAGTAAATAAATTAAAAGAGGTTATTCAAGAGGCCGATCCAAATGTATTTATCTTGATAACCGATGCGCAAGAGGTTATTGGTCAAGGCTTTACGCAGCCTATTATACCGACTGAAGTATGTGAACAGTTGAAAGATAAGAGTACTACACAAGAGGACAATACAGAGATTGTACACAATCAATAAGTAAGTATTTGTCATCTCATCTTAATCATGTGTAAATATAATATTTTATGAATGATATATACAGTTGAGATTAGGAGGTTCCTATGGCTCATAAATTAGCAGGTATGCCTGTACAAGAACAAGATATTATTGATGTGCAAACATTGGTGGATGCATATTTTGATAATGCACCGGATGTAACGGATCCGACACAACTCGTATCCTTTGGTACATCTGGTCATCGTGGTACCTCGTTGAATGGTACCTTTACAGATTTACATGTAGCAGCTATTACGCAGGCTATCTGTGATGGTCGTGGACAATTTGGTGCGACAGGTCCTATTTTTGTGGGCCAAGATACACATGCTTTATCTCAGCCTGCATTAGTAACAGTGCTTGAGGTCCTTGCCGGTAATGGCGTGGTTGCCATGGTTGATGCGGATATGGACTTTGTGCCTACACCGTCAGTGTCTCGTGCTATCATTCGGTATAATGAAAGTCATTTTGATAAGGCGGATGGTATTGTTATTACACCATCTCATAACCCGCCAGATAATGGGGGTATTAAGTATAATGCTACCAATGGTGGCCCTGCGGATACGTTGATAACGAAATGGATTGAAACCCGCGCCAATGAGTACGTTCGTGCTTATTGTGAATTAGAAGGGTTCAAACGTATTAGTGTTGATAATATTGAACCAGATCAACAAGTTCCGTATGATTACAAGGGTTTATATGTGGAAGAGTTATCTTCTATCATCAATATGGAAGCTCTTCAAAGTGCTAAGCCTAAGGTTCTTGTCAATGCATTAGGTGGCAGTGGTCTCGGTTATTGGCGGGCCATTAAAGAACGATATAATCTTAATATGGATATCATCAATGATGAGTACGATCCAACCTTTAGCTTTATGACTTATGACCATGATGGTAAGGTGCGTATGGATTGTTCCTCTGAATATGCGATGGCGGATGTAATTAAACAAATTGGCAATTATGATCTCGCTGTTGGCAATGATCCTGATTATGATCGCTATGGTATCGTTACTGCAGAGGGCCTTGCTTCTCCAAATGCGTTCCTTACGGTTGCTGCAGATTATTTGTTTACGACCCGTGGTTGGACTGATAAAGCGGTAGGGAAAACAGTTGTTTGTACTACGATGATTGATAAATGGGCAGCCCTTAAAGAGATACCTGTTTATGAGGTTCCAGTAGGTTTTAAATATTTTAGCTCCTTATTATTTGATGGTGAGATTGGTATCGGTGGGGAAGAATCTGCTGGTGCATCGTTCCTCAAAAAGGATGGCACCGTATGGACTACTGATAAAGACGGCATGGTAATGGCTTTATTGGCGATGGAAATATATGCCGTAATGGGAGCTACTGTTGATAAACTGTATAAAAATATTGTTGAAGGTTGTGGAGATCCTCGCTTTGGTCGTATTGATGCGGCGTGCACAAAGGCGGCAAAGGCTAAGTTGAAGCAGTTGAATGCAAGCTCCATTACCGCTACTGAGGTAGACGGAGATCCTATTACTAATATACGTACTACTTCCTTGTATAAGGATATGCCAATCGATGGTGTTCGTGTAGAAACTGAAACAGGTTGGTTTGTAGCACGTCCGTCTGGCACAGAAGATTTGTATAAAATTTATGGTGAAAGCTATAAAGGGGATAAAGGTTTAGTTGCGTTATTGACAGCAGGAGAGGCTATTGTAACGGCTGCATTATCCGACGAAGTATAAAATACCGTTTTCGGGTGAAAACTCATGAAGATTTCACCGTAGAAAAGTAATAAATGTGATATAATATATTAATATAGTTTATTGAATGCCCCATATGGGTTAAATAGTTTGTAGTGCTCAGAAAAGGTGATGTTATGAAATTAGTTGTTACCGTTGTCGGCGTTGACCGCGTTGGTATCATTGCTGGGGTTAGTACAGTACTTGCTAATCACGGTGTAAATATTATGTCTATTAATCAAACCATTCTTGATGGCGTTTTCAATATGATTATGATGTGTGAAACAAAGTCTGAAGATATAAAAGATTTGACCTCCATTCAAGAGGCTTTAACTACACTTGGTAAAGAACTTGGTGTTGAAATCCGTGCACAACATGCTGATATTTTCTTAAGCATGCACCGTGTAGGATAGGAGGCACTATGTTATCTATCGACAATATTTTAGAAACGAATCAGATGATTCATGACAACAAGCTTGATGTTCGTACTATTACGATGGGCATTAGCTTGCTAGAATGCGCATCTAGTTCTGGTAAAGAACTATGTGATCGCATTTATGATCGCATTACAAAAGAAGCTGAACATCTTGTGTCCACTGGTGAGGATATTGAGCGCGAGTTTGGTATTCCTATCATTAATAAACGCATCTCTGTAACTCCTATCTCTCTTGTTGCAGGTGGTAGTGATTTAACATCCTATGTACCAATTGCAGAAGCGATGGATCGTGCTGCTAAAACAGTAGGTGTTAACTTTATCGGTGGTTACTCCGCTCTTGTAACAAAAGGTGCTACACGAGCTGATCGCATCTTGATTGATTCTATCCCAGAAGCATTGGCAACTACAGATATCGTATGTAGCTCTGTAGGTGTTGGTTCTACTAAAACTGGTATCAACATGGACGCAGTTCGCGACATGGGGATTATCGTTAAGAAAACGGCAGAACTTACAAAGGATAATGATGCTCTTGGATGTGCTAAGCTCGTTATTTTCTGTAATCCTGTAGAGGATAATCCATTCATGGCAGGCGCTTTCTTTGGCGTCACTGAAGGTGACAGTGCTATTTCTGTAGGCGTATCTGGCCCAGGCGTTGTAAAACACGCACTTGAGTCTGTGCGTGGTCAGTCCTTTGACGTTGTAGCAGAAACGATTAAACGTACTGCTTTCAAAATTACTCGTGTAGGCCAATTAGTAGCACAAGAGGCATCTCGTCGTCTTGGTAAACCATTCGGCATTATTGATTTGTCCTTGGCGCCAACACCAGCGGTAGGCGATTCTGTTGCTCACGTTCTTGAAGAAATGGGCTTATCATCTTGTGGTTGTCATGGTACGACTGCGGCACTTGCATTACTTAATGATGCGGTGAAAAAAGGTGGTCTTATGGCATCCTCTCACGTAGGCGGCCTCAGTGGTGCATTTATTCCAGTGTCTGAAGATGCTGGTATGATTGATGCCGTATCTTGTGGCAGTTTATCCCTCGATAAATTAGAGGCTATGACATGCGTATGTTCTGTTGGCCTTGACATGATTGCTATTCCTGGAGACACAACAGCGGATACAATTTCTGCAATTATTGCTGATGAATCTGCTATTGGTATGATTAATAATAAGACAACTGCGGTTCGTGTAATTCCTGTACCTGGCAAAACCGTAGGTGAGGTTGTTGAATTTGGTGGCCTTTTAGGTTACGCTCCAATTATTGAAGTGAGTCCATATAGTGCAGCTGAGTTCATCGCCCGTGGTGGTCGTATTCCAGCACCTATTCGTAGCTTAACTAATTAATTGTGTTTATAACCCAGTTGTTGGAGGTGTCTTATGAGTGATTATGTGCTCGATTATGTGTGGGCCTTTGCTCTGGCGCTCATCATAACCTTTGCACTAACCCCTTTGGTAAAACGCTTTGCCGTTGCCGTAGGGGCAATAGATAAACCTGATGCCCGAAAGGTGCATCATGGTGCTATTCCACGACTTGGTGGGTTAGCAATCTTTCTTGGTTATATAGGATCGGTCCTTTTTAATGGCTCTATCCCACATGACCATAAACTATTTGGCTTTGTACTTGGTACAGTTATTCTTGTGCTCGTTGGCATTTGGGATGATATTAAACAGATTGAGCCAAAGACTAAGTTAATGGGCCAAATCATAGCAGCTGCAATTTTGGTGGCTTATGATATTCGGGTGGACTTTATCAACCTTCCTTGGGGTGGTGTAGTGTACCTTAAATATTGGGCTGCTCCATTGACTATTTTCTGGATCGTAGGATTTACGAATATCGTAAATCTTATCGATGGCCTTGATGGCTTGGCAGCAGGGATTTCCTTCATTGCTTGTATTGCTGTTTGCGCTATGACATTACAACTTGGCCAAACTGACTTAGCATGTATATCTCTTGCACTGGCAGGTGCAACAGTAGGGTTCTTGCGGTATAACTTTAACCCAGCGAAAATTTTCATGGGTGATACGGGTTCCATGCTCCTCGGTTATACTTTAGCAGCTATTTCTGTAATGGGTGCTGTTAAAACAGCAGCTACTATTGCATTAGTAGTTCCTGCAATCGTACTTGGCTTACCAATTCTGGATACATTATTTGCTATCGTACGCCGTAAAATTAGCGGTCGTCCAATTTTTAAGCCCGATAAAGGCCATGTGCATCATCGTTTGTTAGCTCAAGGTTTATCTCAAAAACAAGCGGTGCTAATGATGTATGCCGTAACAGCTCTGTTTGGTGGCGTGTCCGTCATCGTAGCAGAGGTCAATGCTTGGATTGGTATTGCATTGGTACTCGTTATCTTCTTAGGCAGTATTTTTGTGGCTCGTCGCCTTGGTGTTATTACCCATAGTGATGCGGCTGGACATCCATTACCACGTCCTACAATTGAACGCAGCGATTCAGATGAAACTATTTCCTTTGATCGTGAAGAATTGGCAAAAGCTTTAGAGGAATCTGACGATTCCCATAAGAAATAACCATATGTGGGGCGCTTGGCGCCCCATTTTTTCTATCCTACTATGTTGGAGGCAACTATGTTAAAAGTTATGACAATCTTTGGTACAAGACCTGAAGCTATCAAGATGGCTCCTCTTGTAAAAGCACTAGAAGCAGCACCAGATATGGAGCCGATTGTAACCGTTACGGCACAACATCGCGATATGCTCGATCAAGTACTAAACTTGTTTAATATTACCCCTGATTACGACTTAAATATTATGAGCCAAGGTCAAACATTGTACGATGTAACAAACCGTGCATTGATGGGCCTTAAAGATGTGTTAGAAGAAGCTAAACCTGATGTAGTTCTTGTACATGGTGATACAACAACAACCTTTGCAGGTGCTTTGGCGTCCTTCTATCAAGAGATTCCTGTAGGCCATGTAGAAGCGGGCCTTCGTACCGGTGATATTTACTCTCCGTTCCCAGAAGAAATGAACCGTAAATTGACTGGTTCTATTGCAACCTATCATTTTGCACCAACAGCTAGTTCTGAAAGTAATCTTAAAAAAGAAAACATTAATACAGATCATCTATATGTAACAGGCAATACTGTTATCGATGCCCTTGATACAACAGTGCAAGATAATTATATTTTTGATGATGCTGCTATCAATGCATTAGATCCTGAAAAACGTACAGTTCTTGTTACTACACATCGACGTGAAAACTTGGGTGAGCCTATGCGCCACGTGTACCAAGCTATTCGCGATTTAATTAATGAATTTGAAGATATTCAAGTGGTCTTCCCTGTACATAAGAATCCTAAGGTTCGCCAAGTTGTACAAGAGGAACTCGGTTCTGTAGAACGGGTTACCTTAATTGATCCGCTTGATTATGAACCATTTGCGAACTTAATGGCTAAATCTTATTTGATTCTTACTGACTCTGGTGGGATTCAAGAGGAAGCGCCAGCCCTTGGCAAACCAGTTCTCGTATTGCGCGATACCACAGAACGCCCTGAAGCGGTTGAAGCTGGTACGGTTCGCCTAGTAGGTACTGATAAAGATGCAGTACACGAAGCGGCTCATGAATTGTTGAGCAATGCAGCAGCTTATAAATTGATGTCTAACTCCGTTAACCCTTATGGTGACGGCAAAGCATCTGAACGCATTATTCAAGCGTTGCGCCATGAGTTCTTAGGCGATTCTAATCGTCCTGAACGGTTTGGTAAATAATATGGATAAGGACCTTGTGAAAGCCCTCGCCATGGCAACATCGGCGGGGCTCACACTCGTTTTCTGTATAGGTGGTTTCATTTGGATTGGATATACACTGGATGGTTGGTTTAGAACTGAACCGTTATGTATGATTATATTTGGTCTTATTGGAGCTATAACAGGTTTTTATATGTTATATAAACAAGTTAAGTAGTGAGGTATATATGAATCAATATATTAAATTCATAGTGCGTGTGCTACTAACTTGTTTTTTTATTGCCTTTTTAGGCGGTATAATACAAGTTTTATGTGGCCTAGAACAGTATCTATGGGGATGGTTTTGGGGTATTTTTATAATGGTACTCTACTTGCTAAGTTTAGCTTTGCATGGTCAATCCATTGTATCAGGGGATCCTTACAAAGCTGTTCGTAAAGCTCGTAGACAGATGATATGGCGTCTTATGTTAGTAGGTTCATTAGTAGTCTTAGGATTAAAGATTCCCGGCGTAGAGGCTATTAGCATGTTTGTTGGTATCGCACTTATTCAGCCCGCATTATATGTTGTTTACTGGTGGCTTAGTCGACATTTCTAAGCTTATGATGTGTTAAATTATAGATGTATTCCAATAATGCATTATACACAATACATTCATGAGTAATTTGAATTGTTTACCTTTCAAGTGTTGATTATATATCTATAACGATGTATGATGATACATATATATTATATTTATATTTATTGTAAGTATATTAGTTTTTTATTATGTCTATGGAAGGGGTTGAGAACGTGGAATTACATGCGGGACACCATGAAGTCGTGCAGTGGTTAGGGTTGACATTTAATTTGGATACTCTAATTGCTACATGGGTTACTATGGCTATTGTAATACTGATAACAGTACTAGCCACCCGGGGACGAAAATTGGTGCCTGTAGGCTTGCAAAATATAGTTGAATCTATATTGGAAGGCTTAGAGGGGCAATTAGCTCCGAACTTAGGTCGTCATTGGCCGATGGTGAGTTCCTTGTTATTTACGTTTTTCTTATTTATTTTTGTAGGAAACGAATTAGGTTTAATGCCTACGTTTAAGGCTTTAACATCACCAACATCCGATATTAATACTACTGTTGCATTAGCTCTATGTAGCACATTAGTAGTATGGGTTATGGGGATTAAAGTTAAAGGCTTATCCTATTTCAAGCATTTCGTACGACCTTATAAGGCTTTGCTAATACTGAATATTTTTGAAGAGATTGCTAGACCTGTTACACTTGCCTTCCGTCTATTTGGTAATATCGTAGCTGGTGAAATTCTGTTAGAAGTATTGTACAATTTGCCTTGGTTTGTACCGGTACCATGGGTATGGATTGCTTTTAGTTTATTTATTGGTATTATTCAAGCCTTTATTTTTACCGTTCTTACTGCCTCCTACTTGGGGATGGCTCTTAGTGAGGAACATTAATTTTTTACGGAGGATATATTATGGAAGCTCAAGGTTTATTCGCATTAGCAGCAGCAATCGCAGTAGGTTGTGGTGCCATTGGTGCAGGTATCGGTGACGGTCTTGTATCTAGCAAAGTAATTGAAGGTATTACGCGTCAACCTGAATTGCGTGGTCAATTGATGTCTACTATGTTCGTAGCGATTGGCTTGATCGAAGCGATGCCTATCATCGGTGTAGTAGTAGCATTTATTTTGTTATTCAGATAATAACGAGGAGGAATAACCTTGGTTGACTTAAGCCTTGGAACGATTCTTGCTCAAATGTTGAACTTTTTTATATTAGTTTGGCTATTGGCTCGTTTTGCATATAAACCATTATTGGCTATGATGACAGAACGTAAAGAACGAATTGCTAAAGACTTAGAAGCTGCAGAAAAAGCTCGTGCAGAAGCAGAAGAATTTAAAGCTGATTATGCAGCTCAAATTTCTAATGCTCGTGTAGAGGCACAAAAAATTGTTGAAAAAGCAATTCAAGAAGCAGAAAATACAACACGTGAACAATTAGCAACAGCTCGCGAGCAAATTGAACAAGAAAAAAATCGTGCTCGTCAAGATATTGCCATTGAACGTGATCGTGCTATGAACAGCTTGCGCAATGAAGTTGTTTCTTTATCTGTAGCTATGGCTGGTAAAGTTGTTGCTAAAGATATGAACAGCGAAACTAATACGAAATTGATCGAAGACGCTATTCGTCAACTTGATAGTAAAACGATAGGGTTGTGATACGATGAGCATAGAAATTGTAGCAGATAAATATAGTTCGGCTATGTTTGAATTAGCTCAAGAACAAAATAAGTTGGAACTCATGGAGGAGCAATTAGGTTATGTAGCATCCGTAATGGTTGATCAACCTGAGTTGCGTTCATTTCTAGAGAATCCAATCGTTACAGAAGATGCAAAGATTAAGCTTATTGGTAAAATTTTTGACTCTAGTATCGATAAAGTTGCTCTACACTTTATTTATGTGATGATTAAGCGCGGTCGTTATCGCTATATAGCATCGACTATCGAAGCGTTTATTAAGAAATCACGTGCAGCACGTGGTATTTTGGAAGCTACTGTAACAGTAGCTGAACCAATTACAGCTGATGTAGAAGCATCTGTACAAGCTAAACTAAGAGAAGTAACAGGAAAAGATGTCATCTTATCCGTGCGTCAAGATCCATCCATTATGGGTGGTATCGTTATCCAAGTAGGGGATAAACGCATCGATGGCTCTGTAGCTCGCCGTTTAGAGGAATTAGAAAAATCTTTATTAAGAACGAACTCTATTAGATAGGGGTGAATGGGTATATATGAAAATGAAGCCTGAAGAAATCACTGCTATAATTAAACAGCAGATTCAGGACTATGATGTTGACCTCAATGTCGATGACGTGGGTACTGTTCTTGACGTAGGGGATGGCATCGCCCATATTTATGGTCTTGAAAGAGCCATGGCTGGTGAGTTGTTAGAGTTACCACACGGCGTATATGGCTTGGTTTTGAACTTAGAATTAGATAATGTTGGTGCCGTACTATTAGGTGACGACTTCTTGATTAAAGAAGGCGATGAAGTACGCCGTACTGGCAAAATTATGGACGTACCAGTAGGTGATGCTCTTATTGGTCGTGTAGTAAATCCATTGGGGCAGCCTATCGATGGCAAGGGTGCTATTCAAGCGACTGAACGTCGTCCTGTAGAACATCCAGCGCCTGGTATTGCGGATCGTCAATCTGTAAACGAACCATTGCAAACAGGTTTGAAAGCGATTGATGCGATGGTACCAATTGGCCGTGGCCAACGTGAGCTTATCATTGGTGACCGTGGTACAGGTAAAACTGCAATTGCTCTTGATACAATTATCAATCAAAAAGGTAAAGATGTAATTTGTATCTATGTAGCAATTGGTCAAAAAGAATCTACCGTAGCTCGTGTAGTACAAAAATTGGAAGAAACAGGTGCGTTGGAATATACAATCGTTGTTTCTGCTAGTGCTTCTACAGGGGCTCCATTACAATACATCGCTCCGTATGCAGGTGTTGCTATGGGTGAATACTTCATGTACAAAGGCAAACATGTACTTTGTGTATATGATGACTTAACTAAGCAAGCGGCTGCTTACCGTGCTATGTCTTTATTATTACGCCGTCCACCAGGGCGTGAAGCGTATCCAGGCGACGTATTCTACTTACACAGCCGTCTATTAGAACGTGCTGCGAAACTTTCACCAGAACTTGGTGGTGGTTCCATTACTGCGTTGCCAATCATTGAAACACAAGCAGGTGACGTATCTGCATACATCCCAACAAACGTAATTTCCATTACTGATGGTCAAATTTTCTTGGGTACAGATATGTTCTACTCTGGCATCCGCCCAGCGGTTGATGTAGGTTTGTCCGTATCCCGTGTAGGTGGTAGTGCGCAAACTAAAGCGATGAAACAAGTAGCAGGCCAATTGCGTTTGGACCTTGCTCAATATCGTGAGTTAGCTGCGTTCGCTCAGTTCGGTTCCGATCTTGATGCGGCTACTAAAGCACAATTAGACCGTGGTGAACGTTTGACTGAAATGTTAAAACAAGGTCAATATGAACCTATGAGCGTAGCAGAAATGGTTATTAATCTTTACGCTGGTACAAAAGGGTATTTAGCAAGTATTCAAGTGGATGATATTTTAGCATTTGAAGCTGAACTTTTACGTTATATAAAAGCTAACTATCCTGAAATCATCACAAATATTGAAACGTCTAAGAAAATTGATGAAGATACTGAAAATCTATTGAAACAAGCAATTCCAGAATGTGTAGAAGCATTTGGTTCTACGCATACATTAGTGTCTCATAAGGAGGCGTAATGTATGGCTAGTGCACAAGATTTGCGAAAACGCATAAAAAGTGTTACCAATACGCAACAAATTACAAAAGCGATGAAGATGGTAGCCTCTGCTCGTCTTCGTAAGGCGCAAACGAAAGCGGAAGGTACTCGTCCTTACGCAGAGAAGATTGGGCAAATCTTGCGTCATATGTCTAATAGTGATTTAGAAGGCTTTAGCAGCCCTTTGTTAGAGGTACGCCCTATAAAACGCACATGCTATATCGTAATAGGTGCCGATAAGGGCCTTGCAGGGGCATTCTCGTCTAATGTGTTGAAGTTTGCTATGGAACAATTGCATGGTAAATCTTCCGATACATACCGTGTTATCACGGCAGGTAAAAAGCCTAGAGACAGCATGAAATCAAGAGGAATTCATATCGATAAGTCCTATGCAGGCTTCTCTGATAAACCTTCTTATGAACATGCCCGTGCCATTATGCATGAAGCACTTTCACTATACGAACGTCATGAAGTTGACGAAGTCATCATGATCTATACACGTTTTGTAAATTCTATGACGCAAATTGCACAGGCTGAGCGCTTGTTGCCGATAGAGCAACCACAAGATGAGGTAAAGGGCGAAGAGTATGATTTCATGCCATCTGCTGTATCTGTCTTGGAGGCGTTGTTACCAAAATATTTAGAGATTACTGTTTATAATGGATTGTTGCAATCTGCAGCAAGTGAATTGGGTGCTCGTATGACAGCTATGACATCTGCTACAGATAATGCAGGGGAACTCATTGATTCCTTAGGTCTTGAATATAACAAGTTACGTCAATCTAGCATTACAAACGAAATTTCTGAAATCGTTGGTGGCGCTAATGCCTTGCAATAAATAAGGAGACATTTGTCGATGAGTAATAATATTGGTAAAGTTGTGCAGGTCATTGGCCCAGTTGTAGACGTGCGCTTCGATGCTGGTCATTTGCCAAGCATCTACAACGCCATCAACATCTACCATGATCATAAGGCACATGATAGACAAAAAATTGTAGTAGAGGTTATGCAACACTTAGGCGACGATACTGTACGTTGTGTTGCGATGAGCTCTACTGACGGTATGACCCGTAATATGGATGCCGAAGATACTGGTGCTGCAATTGCGGTTCCTGTAGGCGAAGGCGTGTTGGGTCGTATCTTTAACGTATTGGGTGAAACTGTAGACCATGATCCAGCTCCAGTTGTAGCTGATGAAAAATGGCCTATTCACCGTCCAGCACCTAAATTTGATGACCTTTCTCCAGATACTAAAATCTTGGAAACAGGTATTAAGGTCGTTGACCTTATCGCTCCATATGTAAAAGGTGGTAAAATCGGCCTCTTCGGTGGTGCCGGTGTAGGTAAAACCGTATTAATTATGGAATTGATTCACAATGTTGCCACAGAGCACGGTGGTTACTCCGTATTCTCCGGTGTAGGCGAACGTACTCGTGAAGGTAACGACTTGTGGAACGAAATGAAAGAGTCCGGCGTTATCAACAAAACAGCTCTTGTATATGGCCAAATGAATGAGCCACCTGGGGCACGTATGCGCGTAGGTCTTACAGGCCTTACAATGGCTGAATATTTCCGTGATGTGAAGAAACAAGACGTGCTCTTGTTTATCGATAACATCTTCCGCTTTATCCAAGCGGGCTCTGAAGTATCTGCCCTCTTAGGCCGTATGCCATCTGCCGTAGGTTACCAACCTACATTGGCTAATGACGTAGGGGCATTACAAGAACGTATTACATCTACTAAAGAAGGTTCTATTACTTCAGTACAAGCTGTATACGTACCTGCCGATGACTTAACTGACCCTGCTCCAGCGGCAACATTCGCTCACTTGGATGCGACAACAGTATTGTCTCGTTCCATTGCGGAACTTGGTATCTATCCAGCGGTGGATCCGTTAGATTCTACAAGCCGTATTTTGGACCCACATGTACTTGGTGAAGAACACTATGAAGTAGCGCGTGGCGTGCAAGAAGTATTGCAAAAATATAAAGATCTTCAAGATATTATCGCAATCCTTGGTATGGAAGAATTGTCTGACGAAGATAAATTGACTGTATCTCGTGCGCGTAAGATTCAACGTTTCTTGAGTCAACCGTTCTTCGTAGCTGAAGTATTTACTGGTTCTCCTGGTAAATACGTACCATTGTCCGAAACATTGAGAGGCTTTAGAGAAATCCTTGATGGTAAACATGATGATTTACCTGAAGGTGCATTCTACATGGTTGGTACCATCGATGAAGCCGTTCAAAAAGCAAAGGAAATGCAAGAGAAGGGGGAATAATCCATGGCGGAACCTATGACCCTACAAATAATCACACCTGATGCAATTGTCTTTGAAGGCAAGTCTACATTCTTTGTAGGTAAAGCTATCGATGGTCAATTTGGTATTTTGCCAAATCATGCACCTATGATTATCGCATTAGATTTAGCGCCATTACGCATAGACCAACCAGATGGAACATCTCGTGAACTTGCCGTATTTGGTGGCTTCTGTGAAATCGAACATAATAAGGTGAGTATTGTAACACCAGATTGCCAAGATCCAGCATCCATTGATGTGGAACGTGCTCAGCGTGCCAAAGAACGTGCTGAAGGCCGTTTGGCTAATCCTACACCTGATATTGATGTAGAGCGAGCAGAAGCGGCATTGCAACGTGCATTATTGCGCTTGCATGTAACTAAACAACTATAAAGAAAAAGGCTAGCCATAGGGCTAGCCTTTTTCTATAGAATTTCATTTTGTTTATAGGAAACACTCATCTAACATTAAGGTCATCTACTTATACTAAAATTTGTCATTTAAATTTAATGACTTATTGTGTTAATTTGGAGGTTTTCTAATGAACGTATCAAAAAAATCTTTCATTGCTTTTGCTGTATTAGCATGCTGTTTTGGTGCATCTACACTAGGAACACATGTAGACGCATCTTATGGTTATAAATATACTGACTCGGTTCGTCCACCAGTAGAAACTCCTACAAATGATGCTTTTAGAGCTAACATGGTTAAACAAAATGAAGCTGATAATGCTAAATATGCTGCGACTACTAATACAAGTACAGCAAGTGTAAAAGATGATGATTCAATTTATTACGTAAGCGATTTGTCTGATTCCTTCCGTAGTTCATTTACTGCACTTTTAAGAAATGCTGGTTTTACAGAGCATCAACTTAGATTAATCGGCTTGATTCACTAAGTTATGTATAGTTAATAGGTGAATACAAAAAGACCGTTAAGCAATTGCTTAACGGTCTTTTTTGTGTCTCTTATAATACGCTAACACCTTTTAAGGAGTAAGCAGTATTTCTAGGTTGTTCTACTTGGAAGTCAAGTACAACTGGAGATTCAGAGTTGATGCCAGGCGCTTGATAGCGGTCGCGGTCTGTTGGAATACGTTTGTATGGTAATTTATCAAGTAATACAGTCATAACTTTGTTCCATACAGCCTTATGTGTTGGCATTGTTAAGGAATCATCAGTTTGATTGAATCCACTGCGTACAGTGTGAATTACTTGATCATTCACATCGTAATAATATAAAAGTGCATTTACCTTTGCGGCGATATACATTTCACGATCATCATTATTATATGCATATGGGCTATTAACACCATTGATTTGTACATATACGTCTTGTAATGGTACAGGCATAATAACAATTTCAGAATTTTGTGCAGCTGCAATTTGTGCAAGGTCAACAGCTCTAATTTCAGCTGTTGGCGTATTAGTACTTACGATTGCTGTATCATAGTATGGATACTTAAGCGTATTAGATAGACGGTCTGTCATGTAACGACCTAATTGGGCTGTGTTTTCGTTGCGCAATTTTGCAGGTACAACAATTGTAACTTTGCGACTAGGGAAATTATCTAAGTGACCATCATAATTAGAATTAGAAGTATTGATAGTCGCTTTTTCAGGTGTTCCAACAATTGGTGTTGAAACAGGTGTGTTTGCAACCTTCAAAATAGGTTGACCATTATTATCGGCTTGTAATGTAGGGGTAGTCGTATCTACATTGGATGGCATAGAGTTAATGACTACCGGTTGAGCGGTATTTGATGTTAACTGGCTCATATTAATAGTGGCAGCACTTGCTGTAGCGAGTGTAGATGCCAATAGTACACCTAGTACTGTAAGTAGCGAACGTTTATAGCGTCCGAATGTATAAAACATAGTTCCTCCTCTAAATAAGACTCTTTAAAATTCACAAACAAAACAACTGGTACTATTATATCACATATACAAAAAAAAGAAGCAAGCTTTATGCTTGCTTCTAGGTCTGGTGGACGATGACAGGATCGAACTGCCGACATCCTGCTTGTAAGGCAGGCGCTCTCCCAGCTGAGCTAATCGTCCATATGGTGACCCGTCCGGGAATCGAACCCGGGATACCGCCGTGAAAGGGCGGTGTCTTAACCGCTTGACCAACGGGCCAGAATGGCTCCTCGAGTAGGACTCGAACCTACGACCGATCGGTTAACAGCCGATTGCTCTACCAACTGAGCTATCGAGGAATGGTACGATTGTTATTATATGTTAGATTAATTATAAAAGCAAGCGTTTTTTTTAAAATTACTATAAATCAAAAGACGTTAACTATGACTAAAACACATAACGTTATACAAAAAATCAATTATTAAAAATTTTGATAAGTAAGTCATTAAAATTAATATAATCTATATAAATGAATAAACACAGATAAATACTGTGTTTATAGAGATATCTTGAGGGATATTTTACTAAGAGTTAGCAATATAAGTATATTGAATATAATCGGTATACATATGCATTACAAAAAAGTTTAAACCTTTTATTTGAAAAATAATATCAAGTAGTCTGAAAGTGTATTTATCATCTTAGATATACTCTGCATTTATACGGTGATTTCAACCTAATTTTGGCCTCTAAAAGTGGATTAATATATAGGGTATAAAAATTCTTTCAACCTATGATTAACTATGACTTTTATCATATTGGAAATATAGTTTTTATAGTCGAAAATATGATGAAAAAGAACTATTGAAATACCGAAATATATACAGCAATATTCATGAAAATAATTCTCAAAACATGAAAAAGCATTGAGAAAACTGTATAGTTAAGCCGTTGAAAGCATGTATGTTGTGTGTTACGATTGATGCATAGAGTTAATCTCGATGTGTATGAGAAACATATGTCTTATACACTTGAGAGTTAAAAGTTATCTCACGGTAATTTAGAATTAATATTCAACTATGTTCCTGAGGAGGGATTATCTTGCGCGAGATTCAAGTATCTGAAATCACAAAAACAGTCCGTCAAATGTGTATGGACGCAGCTTACCACTTGCCAAAAGACATCTATGAAGGCTTGAAAAAAGGCCGTGAAACAGAAGAGTCTCCAGTTGGTTGCATCGTTCTCGATCAAATCATCAAAAATGCAGAAATTGCTGATGCTGAAGATCGTCCATACTGCCAAGATACTGGTATGACATTGGTATTCGTAGAAGTAGGTCAAGATGTTCATTTCGTTGGTGGCGATCTTAAAGAAGCTATCAATGAAGGTGTTGCTCAAGGTTATGTAGAAGGTTACCTTCGTAAATCCGTTGTAGCAGAACCATTGTTCAACCGTAAAAACACTCAAAACAACACACCTGCAATCATCTACATCGATATCGTTCCTGGCGATAAAGTAGAAATCAACGTAGAACTTAAAGGCTTCGGTTCTGAAAATAAATCTGACGTAGCTATGTTGGTACCTGCAGATGGCGTTGAAGGCGTTAAAAATGCAGTTCTTGAAATCGTAAAACATGCTGGCCCTAACCCATGCCCTCCAATCGTACTTGGCGTTGGTATTGGTGGTACTATGGACCAAGCAGCTGTTATGTCCAAAAAAGCTTTGCTTCGCGATATTAGCACTCCTCACAAAGATCCTGAGTATGCAAAATTGGAAGAAGAAATTTTGGAAATGGTTAACAAAACTGGTATCGGTCCACAATTGGGCGGCACAACAACTTGTATCGGTGTAAACATCGAATGGGGTGCAACTCATATCGCCGGCCTTCCTGTTGCTGTTACTATTATGTGTCATGCTGCTCGTCATAAACACGTAGTACTTTAATCGGTAGGAGGTAATTACAATGGCTGAAACAATTCGCATTAATACTGAAGAATATAATGAAGAGTTTTCCCGTAAATTAAAAGTTGGTGATAGCGTTCTTATCACTGGCAAAATTTACTCCGCTCGTGACGCTGCTCATAAAGTTATGACTGAAGCTTTAGCACGTGGCGAAAAATTACCAATCGATTGGACTAACAAATTCGTTTACTACCTTGGCCCAACACCTGCAAAACCTGGTGACCCAATTGGTTCCGCTGGTCCTACAACTTCTGGTCGTATGGATGCTTACACACCAACAATGCTTGATCAAGGTATTAAAGGCATGATCGGTAAAGGTTCCCGTAAACCAGCAGTAGTTGAATCCATGAAGAAAAATGGTTGCACATACTTCGCAGCAGTTGGTGGCGCTGCAGCATTGATTGCAAAATCCATCAAAAAATACGAAGTACTTGCTTATGGTGAACTTGGTCCAGAAGCTTTGGCTGAATTGACAGTTGAAGATTTCCCTTGCATCGTAGTTGGCGATACTGAAGGTAACAACTTCTACGAACAAGGCCAAAAACCTTATAGAAAAATCTAATATCACCGTTGAGTGATTGAAAGAGGCTTGCTAATGCAAGCCTCTTTTTTATCTATAGAGATCAATAATTATCACTGTACATGTATATATTTAATGATTATTACATTGTTTATTAGTATGATAGTAATATATGAAATTACTTTTATAGTTTATATATTATTATGTTAGATTCACTTTTGTTTAGTAGAGTAAAGTCTACCGATTCTGTCCATTTTGTGATAATATACATATAGATTTATACATTCAAAGTGAGTGAGGCGATATCATGACTTCTGTAGAAACTATTCGTCAGTCAGTGCGTACAGCGATGGCTGAATTGCTAGATTTGGCAAAGGTTCGAGAAGGTCAATTATTCGTGGTGGGTTGTTCCACTAGCGAAGTTATGGGTAAGAAAATTGGCACTGATTCCCACATTGATGTGGCTCAGATCCTATTTGATGAAATATATAAAGCTGTTAAAGCTAAAGGTCTTAATTTGGCTGTTCAATGTTGTGAGCATATTAATCGAGCTCTTGTTATGGAACGTAGTGCAGTAACTTGGGAGGAAGAGGTTAATGTAGTACCTCAACGTCATGCAGGTGGAGCCATGGCTGTTACTGCCTATGAACGTTTTGACGATCCAGTGATGGTTGAATTTATTAAAGCTGATGCAGGTATCGACATCGGGGACACTTTCATAGGTATGCATATGAAACATGTTACTGTACCAGTGCGCCTCAGTATTAAAGAAATTGGTGAGGCTCATGTAACTGCTTGTCGTGTTCGACCTAAGAGCATTGGTGGTGAACGTGCTGCATATAATGAAGCGTTGATGTAGGGGGATAGTATGTCAAACGTAATACCATATTTTGTATTAGCTGTTGTAGCGCTTGGATTTTTTGCCATTTGTTACGCCGTTTTTAATCGTAATGATAGTGAAAGCCAAGCTAAAGATGAGCACCATGATAGATCTGTTACTAAGTTTGATGGCGAACATCATAGAGAAAAGTCCGTTAATGAATCTAGGGTAGGCGATGTAACTGTTACACATGAAGGTGGAACCAATGTGTATACGGCCTCTGTGTTAGAGAATAATGAGGATTCTAATGCTTCTGAACCTGTGGAAGCTCATAAAGATACATCTTATAACCGACGAGATGGTAATCAATTACATGTGGAAAACTCCGAAATAGGATATTCCTTGGCCTTAGGTCATCATGCAGGCGAGACTGAGACTAAATCAAGTCAAGCTGACTTAAAAGGACAAGAACCTGTTCAAGATACATCTGTTTCTGCTGATTCTATTCCGCATGAATCTGTTTCACATGAATCTATTCAAGTAAATTCTGGTTCTCTAGAGAAGACAGAATCTGCTCCAACAGAACATAGTAATGATGAAACTATTATAATGCCTGCAGTTTCTGATGGTAAACGCTCTAATAGTGAGCATCATTCCACTCCATTGATGGATAAGACTATTGTTCTTGATGCTGTTACAGATGAACTTCGCAATCGCGCTAATTCTGTAGAGGATACGATTGCTATGGGCGAATCTGTAGAGGCTCTTGAAGCTGATGAAGCAGAACATATTGAGGCTACACAAATGATTGGTGGTGTCGATGAGATTAAAACAGCAGAAGGCCCATCTGTATTGGATGAAACACGCTTGTTTGATGCTTCAGAAATAGAGGCTCAATTGGCAGCCGCTAGTATGGTTGAAGAAGAGGTACCGACAGGGCAATGGGCTAAAGCGGCACATGAAGATAAATGTATTGAATTGGCAATCGCGCCATTTATTCATGCCTTCGGCGTGTTGCATGGAGATACACAACATTATGTGGAATCTATTACAAGAGATGCATTAGCAGCTCTTAATATTACAAAGTTAGCTGAAGTCAACGCACTTCTTGATAATATTGTTATTCAAGAAGCCTTGATGAGTATGCAAAAGGCCTATGCTGCTACGAATACAGAGTGGATGAAATCCGCCGCCTTAGGTTCGTTCTTAGATGTAGTACAATCGCCTAAGTCTAGTACGCCGTACCTTGTAGCCTTTGATGCGTTACGTGTATTGCCACATTTGACATTAGGTCATTTCCAAGTCATGGCATTGACCCTATTGCTACAATATTCTAGAAACTCTAATAATTATGGATTAATTCATTTCCAACATTATGTAGAGAAATATATTGAGCCATTTATTTCTGATTTACCTCAAAATAATTCTTTCTATCGTCAATTAGATTACTTACGCTGTACACAAGAGGAACGTGAACCGATTACATTAGCCCAAGTATTATCCAATTCTTATCCATTCGTGTTCAATTATCGTGGTTTCTCCAAGGAGGAACTCTTCCGTGCTACCGATGGTCATGGTGTGGATCCGCGCTATGTAGTGCGTAGCTTGAACTCCAATCTATATAAATTGGCTTTGGTTGATGAGTCTTTAGCACCACGATTCTTTAGACAAACACGCATTTCCGATTCTATGGTACAACGAGATCTCATCGCTCTTATGAAGAGTAAACCGACTGCTTTCAGAGGTCAAGAAGCACGTGATATTATGGATGATATTTCTCCAGTTCTCTTAGATTTAGCAGATGTATTTGATCATACGCCTATGTCTAAAATCAGTTTAACATTACTTGGCCTATATTTAGGTCGTGCTCATGTGAAAGCTACGATTGGTGAAGAATTCGATTTATCTCATTGGTTCTAATGTGTAAAATTAATTGTAAAGAATTAATGCTAAAGAACTAATACTAAAGAAATAATAACTGTATACTAAAAGGTCTCCCTAGATTATATAGGGAGACCTTTTTACGTTTATTGTATATTATTAGTTTTATTATAGGTTAAAAGATATGCTAGAAGCTATTAAAACCGAATTCTTCGATTCCTTCCACGTCTTTTAGTGTTACTGTACGGCCTGTAATATCGATAATGCCTTCATCTCTTAGGCGACCGAGTTCGCGGCTAAGTGCTGTGCGAGATACATTGAGTACCTCTGCCATTTGCTCGCGGTTATGTGGTAAATGGATTGTTGTAGACTGCTGACGTTTATAAATGTCTGTTAAGTACGCGAAAATCTTCTCGCGCATACCTTTCAAGGTAAGATAATGAACCTTTCTTGTAAGGAGAATAGCTTTTTCAGATAAGTCCTCTAATAGGTTAGATAAGATTTTAGTTTGGCATTGTTGGCAATCTGGCAATGTATCAATAAATGTTTCGAGCGGAATGAACATAATTTTTGTAGCCTTCGTAGCCTTAATAGTAGCAGGCCATAGAGGTTGCTTACTAAATAGTAATGCTTCACCAAAAATATCAGATTGTTCAAGGTTAGCCATAATAACGCGTTGGCCCATAACATTTTCTCGAGTCAGTAAAGCGCTACCTTCGAGAATAACGCCAATGCCTTCCATAGGATCCCCAGAGAGGGCGATGAAGTCATTTTTCTTATAGCTATGAACAATAACCTTTGCATTATGTAAATAGCCTTTTAATTCAGGCTCACCTAATTTATTGAATAGAGGACAGTGTATAAGAGTGGGCAGATATTGGTTGATAATATCGTTTGAAAGTATTTGCTTCATGAGCACCTCCGGTGTGACGAAGTCTATAGTAAATTTAAATGATTATTGTATAATAATAGTATAAGGTCAAATGACCTACCTGTTCCACAAGGGGAGTCAGGTAAAAATTTTGAAAAAGTTTTTTATTTGTTGCTCAAGCTACAGAAATTGTATCATCTTTACGTTATACTTTCAAATGTAATCAATCAGACACCTGATAATTCATCAGTGTAATGTATAGGTTTTATATTATCTAGCTTGAATGCGAGGAAGTCTCGCAAAGGAGGATTTTTAAATGAGCATGTTCTGTTATCAATGCGAACAATCTGCAGCACCAGGCGGCTGTACTGTACAAGGTGTATGTGGTAAAACTGCACCAGTTGCTAACTTACAAGACGAATTAACTGCTGCTTTAGTTGGTTTAGCACGCGCTTTAGACGTAAAAGGCCAAACTAAAGAAGGCGTTGACTATTTAATGCGTGGTTTGTTCATGTGTGTAACAAACGTAAACTTCTCTGAAGACCGCGTTCAAGAATTCATCGACGAAGTAAACGCTTATCATGCAAAAATCGATAGCGCAGCTCAAAACTTCGATTGGGAACAATTGTGGAAAGGTGAAGAAGATATCGTATCCCTTCGCTCCACATTATTGTTAGGTATGCGTGGTATGGCTGCTTATGCATGGCATGCTGCACGCCTTGGTTTCCATGATCCTGAAGTTGATGCTTGGTTCATCAAAGGCATGGTAGAATTCGCTAAAGACCACAGTGCTGAAGAATGGTTGAACTTGTTGATGGAATTCGGTCAAATCAACTTGAAATGCATGGCTATTCTTGATAAAGCTAACACTGAAACATATGGTACTCCAGTACCAACTACAGTACCTTTGACTGTAGAACCAGGTCCTTTCATCGTTGTAACTGGTCATGACCTTCACGACTTGAATCAATTGTTGGAACAAACTGATGGTAAAGGTGTAAACATCTATACTCATGGTGAAATGTTACCTTGCCACGCTTACCCTGAATTGAAAAAACATCCTCAATTGAAAGGTAACTTCGGTACTGCATGGCAAAACCAACAAAAAGAATTCGTTGACGTTCCTGGCGCATTCTTGTTCACTACAAACTGCATTATGCCACCAAAAGAAAACTACAGAGCTAATATCTTCACTACAGATATGGTAGGTTTCGACGGCTGTGCACACGTAGAAGAAAAAGCTGATGGCACTAAAGACTTCTCCGCTGTTATTGAACGCGCAATCGAATTGGGCGGCTACAAAGAAGCTCAAGAATTCACTGGCATCAACGGTGGTCACGAAGTAACTACTGGTTTCGGTCACGGTACAGTATTGGGTATTGCTGATAAAGTAATCGACGCTGTAAAAGCTGGCGCAATCAAACACTTCTTCTTAGTTGGTGGTTGTGACGGTGCTAAAGTAGGCCGTAACTACTACACAGAATTCGTAAAACAAACTCCAGATGATACTGTAGTATTGACATTGGCTTGTGGTAAATTCCGCTTCAACGACCTTAACATCGGTGAAATCGGTGGTATCCCTCGTATCCTTGATATGGGTCAATGTAACGATGCTTACTCCGCTATTCAAGTAGCAGTAGCTTTGGCTGGTGCATTTGAATGTGACGTAAACGACTTGCCATTAACATTGGTATTGTCTTGGTACGAACAAAAAGCAGTATGTATCTTGTTAACATTGTTGGCATTGGGTATCCGCAACATCTACATCGGACCTTCCTTGCCTAAATTCTTCTCCAGCAATGTATTGAACATTTTGGTAGAAAAATTCCAATTACATCCAATTACAACTCCAGAAGCTGACATGAAAGCTATCTTGGGCTAATAGGATCCATTAACTTATTAACTACAGTCCTACTTCCCCTCTCTTTTATGATTTAGGACTGTTGTTATAAATAACGCACCTTAGGTTCGCCTAAGGTGCGTTTTTTACTATTTTTGTGAAAGATATCTGTTAGTGGCTGTATATTGATGGGGCCCGACATTATTACGACAATTAGATTACTAATGGGCACCACCTATCTCATGCCTCCATACGACGCGTAAGTCGGCCCTCAATAGGTGGTGCCCATTAGTAAAACGTTTGTGGAATATAAGTCCCATCAATATACAAACTCTTAGAACAACGTTTACGAGAATAGTAATGGGGTGGCAGGGAATTGAGTTGCTACTAGATGAGTTCTACTTATATAATTATTCGTAACGGTATTTATTTCTTTTTACGTAATGAGTTGTAGTTTTATAGGGGGACGTTGTGTTTGGTATTTCACTGTTTTTAATGTTTTTATACTGCCTCTATTTTATAAAGCATCCTTATTTTGAGCTAAAGAAAGTTAATATTAAACGATCTAAAGTAATGCTTTATACGGAAGTTGGGTTTGGTATTTTTTGGTTCATTCTTTTAAATACACTATATTATCAATGGGTTGTAGCTAAAATATTAAGCATAACAGGAGCCCTGTTTTGGCTTGTAGAATTGTGGCTAAGAAGAGGGGCTATTATTCAAGATTCAGCATTGGATGAGGAAAGAAAGGATGTACTTATAAAAAAGGCAAAATGGGATTTTTATACTGTTCTCCCTATAGTAATTTGCCTTATCCTAATGTTTATTTTTAATATTATTGCTGATATTAATTCTTTAGGGGATGGGATCTATTAGTTGAAAGAGAAAATATAGAAATGTATTTTATATTTTCTTAAAAAATAGAGATGTTAAAGAAGTTTAATGTATCTTGAATAAGTTGTTTGTCCATTTAGGACAAACAAAAATGCCTCTAATGTGCATATAGACATTAATTAATATCGATTGTTATACTATAGGTAAAGTAAGAATTTTCTCACATTGTTTATGTGTATATAGAGGCGTGTATGAATAGTATTTTTGATATTATAGGGCCTGTTATGATTGGCCCGTCTAGTTCGCATACAGCTGGTGCTGCGCGGCTAGGTAAGATGGCGCGGTGCATTTTCCGTTCCACACCTAAAAAGGTAGATTTAACCTTATATGGCTCTTTTGCTAAGACCTATAAAGGCCATGGTACAGACCGTGCCTTGATTGGGGGCCTATTAGGTTTTAAAGAGGATGATACGAATATTCGTATTGCTCATAAATTAGCTGAAAAAGAGGGCATGGAGTATAACTTTATCGAGTCTCCTCTTGATGTAGGTCATCCTAATGTAGTTCGTTTTGATATGTACGATGAACATAATCGTCATATGACTGTGATTGGTCGATCTCTTGGTGGCGGTCAAATTATGATTACCGAAGTAGATGGCAATGATATGTCTATTACTGGCGATGAGTTTACTCTTGTTGTATTCCATGAAGATAGACCTGGTGCCATCTCTTTGGTGAGCCAAGCATTGAGTGAGTCCGATATTAATATCGCTACCATGCGCGTGTTTCGGAAGGGTAAGCACAAGGATGCAGTGATGGTCATTACTACAGATACAGTAGTAAATCCTATTACCGTTCAGTTTATGCGCGAGTGTCCAGGTATTCAAGATGTTATGACCTTTGAAGCGTTATAGGAGGGCGAATGATGAGTTATGCATACGATACAATTGCAGATATTATTCGCTTAGCTGAGGAAAATAACATTTCCTTTGGCGAAGTAGTGCTGCGTTATGAATTAGAAAATTATGACCGCAGTGAAGAAGCGGTTATTCGTGAAATAGAGCATCGTTTAGACATCTTTGAAGGTTCTATTCAAGATGGTATAGACTATGCAGAAAAAACAGCGTCTGGTATGTCCGGTGGCCAGGCAGCACAGCTTAATGGACAAACACCAAGATTTATGAGTGATATTGCGTACAAAGCTATGACCTATGCTATTGCTGTTAATGAAGCAAATGCAAAGATGTTCCGCATTGTTGCGTGCCCTACGGCTGGATCTTGTGGTGTTATGCCTGGTGCGGTGAAAGCAGTAGCGGACCATTACAAGCTAGATAGAGCAACCATGGTAAAGGGCTTCTTGGCTGCCTCTGGCATTGGCAATGTCGTAGCGAATCGCGCTTGTGTGGCCGGTGCCGTTGGCGGATGCCAAGCAGAAATTGGTACGGCCGCTTGTATGGCTGCCGGTGCCATTGTAGAAATGATGGGTGGTACGCCTCGTCAAGTAGGACATGCTATTGCATTGTGCATGAAAAACTTATTAGGCCTTGCCTGTGATCCAGTAGCAGGACTTGTAGAGGTACCGTGCGTTAAACGTAATGGTTTCTATGCAGTTCATGCCATTACTGCATCTGAATTGGCGTTGATGAATATTGAAAGTCAAATTCCACCAGATGAAGTTATTGAAGCAATGAATAATATCGGGCGCGCTATGCCAGCAGCATTGCGTGAAACAAGTGATGGCGGCCTTGCGGTAACACCGACGGGTACAGCTATTGCAGAACGAGTGCAATCCTTATAGGATTGCACTTTTTTCATGCTTTCATTTGTAGTAAAATAAAGGTTAGACTAGTTCAGAAAGGAGTGTGCATGATGGAACAAGCCAATCGAATATTGACTGTATTGGAAGAAGCAGGTTATGAAGCCTATATCATTGGCGGAGCAGTGCGTGATATTTTGATGCATCAAAAGCCTCATGACTTTGATATTGTGACGTCTGCACGCCCTGATACGGTAATTGAAGTCCTACGCGGTCAAGATATTCAAACGACAGACTTAGTAGGAAAATCCTTTGGTGTAGTAGTAGCTACACTAGAAGGAAAGCAATATGAAATTGCAACGTATCGCACTGAACGATATGGAGCGGATAGTCATCGACCAGAAGAAATCGCTTATGCCGATACCTTGGAGGAAGACGTGTTGCGTCGCGACTTTACGGTCAATGGCATGGCGATGAATCGTTTTGGTGAGGTCATAGACCTAGTAGGGGGACGTCGAGATATCAAGCATAAGACATTGCGAACCATTGGCAATGCACAGCAACGCTTTGAAGAAGACGCATTGCGATTATTTAGAGCATGCCGCTTTGTGGCAAAGCTAGATTTCTTACCTACCGAAGACTTATTAGAAGCTATGCCAAAGGCATTTTATCGTGTGTCTGGGTTATCTCTTGAGAGAGTCCGTAGTGAACTGGACCGACTCATGTTAGAGCCTGCTGTGGCTAAAGGCCTTGATGTATTAGTACAATCTCGCTTGGCCGAGTGCTCTTGTCGCGTTGTAGAAAATGGCGTCGCTCATGAAGTGCCTATTTTACCAGAGCTATACCATCTTGTGAATTTACCACAAGAAAAAGACTTTCACGAATTTGATGGTTGGTATCATACATTAGCCGTTGTATCTCATACAGAACCAGATTTAATATTGCGTTGGGGTGCACTGTTACACGATGTAGCAAAGGGTATGCCAGCGGTACGGGCTGTTATTAACGGACGTTTGACGGATCGTGGCCATGATACATTAGGGGCTGAAATGACAGAAACCTTGCTTACTCGTTTAGGTTACCCTAAGAGTTTTGTGCGCCGTGTAGCTTGGATTGTAAAAAATCATATGCGCTTTCACTATTTTGTACAAAATGGGGAAGCTAATGAGAAGAAGTGGATCCGTAAAGAGGCTCGCAGCGGTGAGTTTCGAGATAGTCAAATTATGCGAATTGCATGGGAACAATTATCTAAGGTTTGTGCTGCCGATGTATTAGGCTGTGGGAAGCCTTATGCATCGACTGATGGCACCTTAGCCTTTGGTGAATGTATGGCAGATCTTAGCCTAGAGATGCCTATCCATACAAAGGATTTAAATTATGACGAACGAGTTATTAAGCTTGCAGGGAAAAAAGTGGGGGAAGGATTGCAGTATTTATTAGGTCAGGTACAAAATGGGGTGATTCCCAATGAACCAGATGCATTATATGATGCATTAGATCATAAGTTACGCCGTCCAGTGGAGAAATGATGAAGTTATTAAATAAAGCGTTATTACGCATGAGTGATTGGAGTCGCACTACGTGGTGCCTTGCCATACTCATGACCGTTGCCTTCGTCCTTATCGGGCGTTTAGCACAGTTACAGGTCTTTGATACCTTTGACCTAGAGAAGAAAAACTTATTACAAGTTCAAGTAGATAGAAAATTACAATCGCCGCGTGGTACAATCTATGACCGTAATGGCAAGCCTTTGGCGATGAGTGTAGTTACAAAATCTTTATATGCAGATCCAAAGATGATTAAACAGTCTCCTCAAGAGATTGCCGAGCTCATCTCACCGTATGTAACGATGTCAAAAGAGAATATTGTGAAAGCTTTGCAAGAGGATACCGCCTTTGTCTGGTTGAATCGTATGATGGATGCAGATAAATCAAAAGGGGTACAACAAGTTATTAAGGATAATAATATTGCAGGCCTTAATTTCGTTGAAGAATCTAAGCGCTATTATCCAAATGGTGTCTTAGCGGCACAAGTATTAGGCTTTGTCGGTACTGATGATAAAGGTCTTGATGGTCTAGAACTGGTTCTTGATGACGAATTAAAGGGGGGCGTACAACAAGAAATTGTAGCTACTGATAATAAAGGGAATGCCATCTTTGGTTCCGTACTATCTAAATTTTTACCAGATAAGGGTAAAAGTGTAACCTTAACCATCGATGCAACAATTCAATTTATTGCAGAACGCGCTCTTGATAAGGCAATGGTTGATACAGGAGCTAAGCATGCCAGCGTTATCGTTATGGATCCAAAGACCGGTGAAATATTAGCGATGGCCAATCGTCCAAGTTATGATCCTAATAACTACAACCAAAGTGGTGAAGAGGCTTTCAAAAATATTGCGGTTACCAATTTATATGAACCAGGTTCTACATTCAAACCTATCATTGCATCTGCAGCTCTTGCAGCAGGCAAATGGAAGTTAGACACTGTGTATAACGATAAAGGGGCCTTCGCTGCCAATGGACATATCATTAGAAACTGGGATGGTGAGGGATATGGTCCTGTTCGTTTGCTAGATATTTTGAAGTACTCTCTTAATACTGGTATGGCTGAAATTGGTACATTAACAGGGGCAGATATTCTCTCGAAATATGTACGTGATTATGGCTTTGGTTCTGAAACAGGTATTGAATTGCCTGGTGAAGGAGCAGGTATTTTGTATAATCCAGAGGATATGAGTAAGCTAGACGTTGCGACTATGTCCATCGGTCAAGGTATTGCGGTTACACCATTACAAATGGTTCGCGCTTTTGGTGCCCTTGCTAATGGCGGTGCTATGATGAAACCGCATATTATCAAGTCCTATAGTAATTCTCAAGGGGATGTGACAAGTACGACAGAAACATCTGTTGTAGGCCAACCAGTTCCTGCGGAAACTGTTAAAACCATCGTAGATATTCTAGAAAAAGAAGTATCTGAAGGTGGCGGTACAAAAGCGATGGTAGAAGGCTATCACTTTGCTGGTAAAACTGGTACGGCGCAAAAACTAGATACCAAACATGGCGGTTATCTCGACGGACAATACATTGCGTCCTTTATTGGCTTTGGCCCTGTAGAGGATCCAAAATTTGTAGTTCTTGTCGTTATTGATGACCCACAAAAGGGTTCTTATTATGGTAGTCAAATTGTAGCCCCTGTATTTAAGGACATCGTATCTCAACTTGTACGGTATTACCAAATGAGTCCGTATGTTAAAGAAAGTACACCAGTAGCTGTTAAAGCTGCTAATACATTACCTGAACCAAAACCGGGAAGTGATGGTTCTGTTACATTGCCTAACTTTACTGGTTTTACCTATGGTGAAGTGCGTGATTGGTTACATAAGGCGGGACTTGCCTTTAAACCGGATGGAACTGGTACGGCTACATCTCAAGATGAAAGTAGCGGTACAACTGTTCAGGCTGGTACAGCAATTACTGTTCATTTCCGTAGATAAAACGAATTCGGTCATAATTAGAAATTATAGACAGTTCGTTATATAATAGAATAAGAGACTTAGGTGCCTCTCCGGAGGCGCCTTATTTTATAGATAGTTTAAATGAATGGAGATACTTATGATCGAATTACGCGGTAAAGCAGTAGCAGATGCTCACAAGGCGATTTTACAAGAAAAAGTTGCAGCAGTAGGCGACTCTGTAATTACTATGGCAGTATTACTCGTTGGTGAGGACCACGGTGCTCATATGTATGCTACATTTATGGAAAAGACAGCCAAGAACTTTGGCTATGGCTTTGTATTAAAGCAATTACCTGAAACGGCTACACAGGATGAAGTGGTGGCAGCATTGCAAGAATTAAATAATGATGCGGCTGTTCATGGAATTTTACCGTTAATGCCGATGCCTAAACACATTGATACAGAGGCTCTTATCGATATGCTAGATCCTAAAAAAGATATCGATGGTTTAACTACGTATAATATTGGCCTTGTAACTGCAGGCAAAGGTGGTTTTGCCCCTTGTACTGCAAAGGCGTGTATGGCAATTTTGAATCACTACGATATTCCTGTAGAGGGGAAACATGTGGTAGTAATCGGTCGTAGCCAAGTTATTGGCAAACCAGTAGCTCTTATGACCCTTGGTGCACATGGTACTGTTACAATGTGCCATTCTAGAACTCCTGATTTGGCAGAGCAAGTAAAACGAGGCGATATCGTTATTGCTGCAGCTGGTCGTGCTCATATGATTACAGCAGATATGATTAAGCCAGGTGCTGTTGTTATCGATGTAGGCATTAATGAACTAGAAGGTAAGACGGTAGGCGATGTTGATTATGAAGCGGTAAAAGATATTGCATCTGCAATTACTCCAGTGCCTGGTGGTGTAGGCTCTGTAACGACTACTATGATGCTTGAAGCTGTATATGAGGCATACCATGCATGAGATGTCTATAGCAGAAGGTATACTTGATGTGGCCCTTGATACATTGCGCCAACACGATGCATCTGTGATTCATTCCGTTCAACTCGATTTGGGTCTTATGAGTGGCGTGGAACCAGATTCCCTTCTTTTTTGTTGGGAAGCAGTTACAAAGGGGACTGCAGCTGAAGGTTCGCGTATAGAAATTAACACGATTCCTATTGAAGGAAAGTGCTTGGATTGTGATAAAACATTTCCTGTAGAAAATTATAAGTTTATCTGTCCCTATTGTGACAGTCATTTCGTACAAACCATTGGTGGCCGCGAACTACAAGTGACCTCCATGGATATCGATTGATAGAAAGGTTAGGACATGCAAGTTCAAGTTAAAACTAATGTATTGGCAAAAAATGATGCCATTGCAGAGTCCTTACAACAGTTGTTTAAGGAAAAAAATATTTTTGTATTTAATCTATTAGGTTCTCCAGGGGCTGGTAAAACATCTCTATTGGAGGCAACTTTACATGATTTGAAAAAAGATTACCGCCTTGCTGTTATTGAAGGTGATTTATTTACTGCTAAGGATGCGGAACGGATTCATGAATTAGGCGTTCCTGTTATTCAAATCAATACAGTGGGAGGTTGCCATCTTGATGCACAAATGATTCAAGATGCACTAGGTGATTTAAATCTTGATGAACTCGATATGATCATTATCGAGAATGTAGGTAACCTTGTATGCCCTGCAGAATTTGAGATTGGTGAAAGCATGAAGGTAACTGTATTATCTGTTACTGAAGGTGAAGATAAGCCTCTTAAATACCCATTAATCTTTAAAGAGTCAAAGGCTATTCTCATTAATAAGATAGATTTATTGCCTTATGTACCATTTAAAAAAGACAAGGCAATACAAGATATACGTAATTTGAATCCAACAGGAGAGATTTTTGAAGTAAGTTGCACGGCCCATAATGGACTTGAGCCATGGTTGACATGGTTGCGTGCGCAATTGGAGAGTAATCGATGAATCATTCTATTAAGAGCCGTATCGTAGCGGCACTTTTAGTTGGCCTATCTGCTACAACGGTAGGGTATGCGGCAGAACCGGCTATTTCGACTGTGAAACAAACTGCGGTGGAATCTACAGAGAATGCAAATGATGTTGCACATACGGATGATAAGACAACTGTAGAAGCAGCGGGAACTGATGCGGCTGAGTCTGTTGCGTATATAGATAATGCACCGATTAAAGCTGTTAAAATCGATACAAAGACAAAAAAGGAAAGCACTAAAACAGGATGGCTAGCTGAACAAATGGCAGTTACCGAGTTTGGTGATTCCATACAGTTTTGGCAAGCAGCTAGCGAAAATGAAGGTCCATTGCCTAGCGTAACGCAAAATAACTTGGCTGATATTGGTAAGTCTTATACGGCTAATAATTTGCCAGCTTTAGGGTCTGAAGATGATTATGCTATTGATGGGTATCGCTTAGGAGATCAGTTTGTAGCGCCTAAAGATGTAGAAAAAACAGTGGTTCGTGATAACTTTACGACGTACTATATGAAAGACTTGGAGGTGACCGTTTATACGGGACCTGCTCAAGAGCGTTTAGTAAATAATCAATTGCGCGGTCAAGGTGCTACTTATTTCTTTGAACCGAATACTATTACTAATATTCATAGTACGAAAAAAGGCGTCCACACTGTACGCGATATTGGTGTTGGTAGCACGCGCATGGAATTGGTATTTGCCTATGGTAGCCCTATTGCGATGTGGCGTGATTTGAAAAATGAAAGTTATATTTTCCTATATGAAGGTCATTCCGAAAATTCATGGTCTCGAAAAAAGGAATTTAATAGCTCGATAGAGAATACAAATAATAATAGCCAACAACAATCTATGCTAGGACAACAGAAAGAATATATTGCTTTCACCATCAAACAAAGCAATGTAGAGGCTGTTGATATGATTAGTGGGCAAGTATGGCCAAGATTTGGATTGCCTAAAGCTCCAGTATATGATTTTCAAGCAGGTAAATTGACTGCTGATGATTTTGTGTTGCGTGGCTATAAATTAAATGATTATTTTGTTAATGATCCCAATAATGATTGGAAACATCAAGGTATGTTGTTTGGGTCCACATTTATTGGCTATAACGAATATGGCGTGAGTGTTGATAAAAAAAATCTCATCAATCGTGTTCTATTAAATATTTACACACCTACTCGTCGCGGCATTGCGATGGGGGATACTAAATACTTATTGCTCTTTGTATATGGTATGCCTACTCGTATTGTTGAATCTACAACAAATGCGGGCACATCTACTGTATATGAATATAAAAATCCAGCGGCAAGCGACTCATATTTGCAGTTTGCCCTAGATGATAAAAACCAATATATCAAATCCGTTATGTTATCTGACCGTCCAGTTAAGTAGGAACGGTTACAGCGAGGAGGCAAGGGATATGGTTACAGTTCAAGATGTAAGAGAACGTTGGGAACAAATTCAAGGTGATGATGAACGCATATTGTTTATCGTTGGTGGTCCTGGTTCTGGTAAAAGTTTGTTAATTCGTGAATTATCTGAACAAAAAGGTTGGAAGTACTTAGAGGCAAAACAACTTATTGAAGAAGAGTTTTTATTAGTACCTCGTGATGAAAGACCACAACTTGCAGAAGAAGTAATTCGTCGTGCATTAAGTCGCAGTGATACAGAAGTTGTTCTTATCGATGGTATTAATGTATTGTTTGCACCGATATTAAATTTAAATCCTCTTGAACTATTAAAGACTATTAGTAAAACATATCCGATTGTTGTAGGTTGGCGTGGTCATCTCGAAGGTGATCAATTGTACTTAGAACACAATAATGATCCAAAACATGCGGTAGTGACAATCACTAAACCTGATCGTGTTATGGTTATTGATTAATAGAGTTATATTGATTGCTGAGGGCATTATATATTGCCATGAGTTATGACCGCATATAAAAGGCAGGTGATATCATGGACCAATATGTAATTGCCCTCATTTTAGGTGTTATAGAAGGTATAACAGAATGTATTCCTGTATCTAGTACAGGGCATATGATTATTATTGGGCCGATTCCTGTGATAATAGGTCTTTTGGTAGGCGCCCTTTTTATGATTTATGCAGAAAAAAGACGAGTGACTACAAGACTGGTAGATTCTGTAAATAATTTATCTATATACCAATGCTTCCAGATTGGGCTCTATCAAATGCTCTGTTTGTGGCCTGGATTTTCGCGGTCTGGCGCTACCATTGCAGGGGGCATGTTAATCGGTTGTACTCGAAGAGCTGCTGCTGATTTTTCGTTTATCATGGCTGTACCAGTCTTTATCCTCCTTTGGGTACTATCGGATAATGGTAGCTATATTAGCAATTATCTCTCTTTATCTATGATTGCCGATGAGGAAAAAATGAAGTTTAAAAAGTTTAGAAAAAATACTTGCATAGGGTATCGTTTCATGTTATTATGATTAAGCACTAAGGGATACCGCAGTGAACGAAAAAACTTCAAAAAAGTTTTTAAAAAGTTCTTGACACTTAGTGAGGCGGATGATAAAATACATCTTGTCGTAATGATGCTGGCGTAGCTCAATTGGTAGAGCAGCTGACTTGTAATCAGCAGGTTGTGGGTTCAATTCCTATCGCCAGCTCCATTTTATTTTTGGAGGGATTCCCGAGCGGCCAAAGGGAGCAGACTGTAAATCTGCCGTCTTCGACTTCGAAGGTTCGAATCCTTCTCCCTCCACCATTTATAGCGGGGTGGAGCAGTTGGTAGCTCGTCGGGCTCATAACCCGAAGGTCGCAGGTTCAAGTCCTGTCCCCGCAACCACAAAAATTCACAGTGAAATGATCGTTCATTGTGCTGGTGTAGCTCAGTCGGCAGAGCGTATCCTTGGTAAGGATAAGGTCACCGGTTCAATCCCGGTCACTAGCTCCATACATGGCGGCATAGCTCAGTTGGCTAGAGCAATCGGTTCATACCCGGTGTGTCCGCGGTTCAAATCCGTGTGCCGCCACCATTAAACCTCACATTGGTGAGGATTTTTTTATTTCTCCATAAAATACAAATTGAAGCTGATGAGTGTAAGGATTACATTTGTCAGTTTTTTATTTTAGAAGAATATTTGTATTTTTAGAAGTTTTTCTATATATGGTATAATAATGTATAAGGGAATCTTATATTCCATTGATAAATTAGGGTTAATATATTATATTAATACTAGAATGTAATTTGTTTTTGTGAAGGAGGATACAATCCTAATGGCAAAAGAAAAATTTGAACGTACGAAACCGCATGTTAACATTGGTACAATCGGTCACGTTGACCATGGTAAAACTACTTTGACAGCTGCAATCACTAAAGTATTGGCTGAAAAAGGCCAAGCTGATTTCCAAGATTACAGCATGATCGATAAAGCTCCAGAAGAACGTGAACGCGGTATCACAATCAACACTGCACACGTTGAATACGAAACTGAAAACCGTCACTATGCGCACGTTGACTGCCCAGGCCATGCTGACTATGTTAAAAACATGATCACTGGTGCGGCTCAAATGGACGGCGCTATCTTGGTATGTTCCGCAGCTGACGGCCCTATGCCTCAAACTCGCGAACACATCTTGTTGGCTCGCCAAGTTGGTGTTCCTGCAATCGTAGTATTCTTGAACAAAGCTGACATGGTTGACGATGAAGAATTGATCGAATTAGTAGAAATGGAAGTTCGTGAACTTCTTTCCTCCTACGAATTCCCTGGCGACGAAGTACCTATCGTTGTAGGTTCCGCTTTGAAAGCTTTGGAAGGCGACGCTCAATATGTAGCTAAAATCGACGAATTGATGGCAGCTGTAGACTCCTACATCCCAACTCCAGTTCGTGATACTGACAAACCTTTCTTGATGCCTGTGGAAGACGTATTCACAATCACTGGTCGTGGTACAGTAGCAACTGGCCGTGTTGAACGTGGTCAAGTAAACGTAGGCGACACAGTAGAAGTTGTAGGCTTGAAAGAAAAAGCTGAACAATACGTAGTAACTGGTCTTGAAATGTTCCGTAAAACTTTGGATTCTGCAGTAGCAGGTGATAACGTTGGTGCATTGCTTCGTGGTGTAGACCGCAAAGACATCGAACGTGGTCAAGTATTGGCTAAACCAGGTTCCATCAAACCACACACAAAATTCAAAGCAGAAGTATACGTATTGACTAAAGAAGAAGGTGGCCGTCATACTCCATTCTTCTCCAACTACCGTCCACAATTCTACTTCCGTACAACAGACGTAACAGGTGTTGTAAACCTTCCTGAAGGTGTAGAAATGTGTATGCCTGGCGATAACGTAACAATGGATATCGAATTGATCACTCCAATCGCTATCGAAGAAGGTCTTCGTTTCGCGATCCGCGAAGGTGGCCATACAGTAGGCGCTGGCGTTGTAACTGAAATCGAAGGTTAATTCATAATCTTTGTAGTAAATAGGACCCCAATTGGGGTCCTATTTTTGTATTAATTTATATATTGTTTATTGTATTTGTAACCAAAGATACAGAATTATTATACTAATAGTGCTATTATTACCTCAAGGAGAGCAAAGGCTCTCCTTTTGTGTTTTTATAGAAAAGGAGGTAATGTGATGGGTGAATACAAAAAGTATTGGATAGCCGTAGTAGCTGTTCTTATTATTGGTTTTTCTATTCTTGGTTATCTAGGTACTGATGTGTATCATCAAGCACCGCCAGTGCCGACTGCGTATGTATCTCAAGATGGACAGGTCTTGTTCACTAAGGAAGATATTTTACATGGTCAATCGGCATGGCAATCTACAGGTGGTCAATCGGTAGGGACCGTTTTAGGTCATGGCGCATATCAAGCGCCTGACTGGACAGCAGATTGGTTACATAAAGAAGTATCCGTGATGTTGGATATTAAATCTCAAGAGGCCTTTGGAGCTCTTTATGACCAATTGGGACCTGTACAACAAGCAGCTGTTAAAGAAGTTGTGAAAAAAGAGTATTTAGGTAGTGCAGTTCGTGAAGATGGAACTGTTGTTTTATCTCCAGAACGAATTACAGCAATGAATTTAACTGGTCGTTATTTTGTTGAGTTGTACGGTGATAATCCTGATTTGACATTGACTCGTGATCATTTTGCGATGAAGGATAACACACTACCTGAGTTACAAGATCGCATTGATATGGCACGCTTCTTCTTCTGGACTACTTGGATGGCATCTACACAACGTCCTGGTACAGATGCAACGTATACAAACAACTGGCCACATGAACCTTTATTGGATCATAATCCTACACCTGAAAGTATCGCATGGTCTGTTGTGAGTGTTATTATCTTATTATGTGGCATTGGTGTAGTTGTATGGTTATGGGCCTTTGGTAAAAAGGATGATGACCATGCATTGGTTCCACCAACAGAAGATCCAATTAGCAAGATCACGTTAACGCCATCTCAACGTGCATTAGGTAAATATTTGTTTACAATCCTAGCATTGTTCTTATTCCAATTGGGGATGGGTGGGATTATTGCCCACTATACTGTAGAAGGTCAAGCGTTCTATGGTATTCCATTAGCGCAATATTTCCCTTATTCTATTGCGCGTACATGGCATATTCAGGCATCTTTGTTCTGGATTGCGATGGCATTCTTGAGTGCTGGTCTATTCTTGGCACCAATCATTAATGGTGGTAAAGATCCTAAATATCAAAAGCTTGGGGTGGACATCTTATTCTGGGCTCTTGTAGTTCTTGTAGTAGGTTCCTTCGCTGGTACATATTTAGGCGTAGCACATCAAATTCCAGCAGCGTGGAATTTCCTTCTCGGACACCAAGGTTACGAATATATCGAGTTGGGTCGTATTTGGCAGTGGATTGAATACATTGGTATTTTATTCTGGCTTGTACTCATGATACGTAGCATTATTGGTGCCTTCAAGCAAAAAGGGGATAAAAACCTCATTGCAGCCTTCATATTCTCCGTTATCATGGTAGGTATCTTCTATGGTCCAGGGTTATTCTATGGTGAACATAGCCATTTGGCAATTATGGAGTATTGGCGTTGGTGGGTAATCCATCTTTGGGTTGAAGGCTTCTTCGAAGTATTCTCCACTACATTGATGGCATTTATCTTTGTTACATTAGGGCTTGTGTCCTATCGTGCCGGTACAGTGGCAGCGATTTCCTCTGGTGCTATTTATCTCATCGGTGGCATTCCTGGTACATTCCATCATCTATACTTCACAGGTGTTACATCTACTATTGTGGCGACAGGCGCATCCTTCTCTGCGTTAGAAGTAGTACCACTTGTACTATTAGGTTATGAAGCCTTTGAAAACTATACACGTCTTCACAGCGCACCTTGGATGCATCGTTTGAAATGGCCAGTATACTGCTTTATTGCGGTATCTTTCTGGAATCTTGTCGGTGCAGGGGTCTTCGGCTTCTTGATCAATATGCCTGTATCCTTGTTCTACATTCAAGGTCTTAATACAACTGCAGTGCATGCGCATACTGCATTGTTCGGCGTATATGGTTTCTTAAGCTTAGGCTTTGTATTCCTTATTGCCCGTTATATTCGACCTGAAGTAGAATTCAACGATAAATTGATGAAATTCGGGTTCTGGGTTCTCAATATAGGCCTTGCCTTAATGGTGCTCATTAGCTTATTGCCGATTGGTCTTATCCAAGCGTGGGCAAGCATTACACATGGCTTGTGGTTTGCACGTAGCGAAGAATTTATGCAACAACCATTGTTACAAAACTTACGTTGGCTTCGTATGATTGGTGATACAATACTAATCATTGGTGCCGTAGCATTCTTCTGGCAAATTGTGAAAGTTCTATTTCCGAAGAAATCCTAATTGACAGACATAATATAATTCTATGCATTAACGGCATAAATTGTATGAAAAATATGTGATAATTTATTACCATATTAATGGCGTTCCTTTCTAGACAAGGAACGCCATTTTTTGTTATACTATCCCTGTCAGGTACATGTGCCTGGCTTTTTTGAGTTACTCAAAATTCTTGACATAGCTTGCTACGTATGATATATTTCTTTAGTATGTAGTCGAGCGTTTTCGAGTACAAGAGACAGATTTAGTAAATACAAAGCGAGGTGTATCCGGATGCGTAATGCCATTACTTTAGCTTGCACAGATTGCAAACAACGTAACTATCAAACGAACAAGAACAAAAAGAACAATCCTGATCGTATTGAAATGATGAAATATTGCAAATTCTGCGGTAAACATACATTACACCGTGAAACAAAATAATTCTTATCATTCATTACCTGTTGATTTGAGGATGTGAAACAATGGCAAAGTCTAACTCAGCAGTGCAGCAGCGTGGTGGATTTGGAAAATTCTTCCGCGGTGTGAAAGCTGAACTTAAAAAAGTAGTCTGGCCAACAAAAAAAGAACTCATCAATTATACAATAGTAGTATTTTTAGTGACGATTTTTATCGCCTTTATTATCTATATACTTGATGCAGTCTTTGCCCAACTTTTTAATACGTTGTTGCACTTTGTTGGATAAGGGGGCCATTTCATGGAAGCAGATAAGAAGTGGTATGTAATTCATACCTATTCAGGCTACGAAAATAAAGTTAAAACCACTCTTGAACTTAAAGTTCAGTCTATGGGTCTACAAGATGTGATTAGCCGTATTTTGGTACCTCTTGAAGACGAAATAGATGAAAAAGATGGGGTTAAAAAAGTAGTAAAACGTAAGATATTTCCTGGGTACGTATTGGTTGAAATGGAGGTTAACGACCGCTCTTGGTATGTTGTACGCAACACACCAGGTGTAACAGGTTTCGTTGGTTCTGCCACTAAACCAGTTCCACTTTCTGATTCCGAAGTAGAACATATACTTAAGTCTCAGGGCTTGGATAAGAAACCAAGCATCAACATCGATGTAGAAGTTGGTGAAACGGTACGCATTACGTCCGGGGCCTTTGAAGATAAACTAGGTGTTATTACCGAACTTAACCCTGAAAAAGGAACATTGAAACTTAATGTGGAAATGTTCAACCGAGATACCGAGGTAGAGGTAGAGTTCTCTCAAATTGAGAAAGCTCTTTAATATATATATTATAACTCTAAAAAAGAGCAATCGATTTTGGTTGCCAGTGGGAGGATATATATCCGTTACCACCACAGTATAAGCATAGGAGGTTTAATTACCCATGGCTAAGAAATTAGTTAAACAAGTAAAACTACAAATTGAAGCCGCTAAAGCTACTCCAGCACCACCAGTTGGTCCTGCACTAGGTCAAGCAGGTGTTAACATCGTTGCTTTCACAAAAGAATTCAACGAACGTACTGCTAAACAAGCTGGCTTAATTATCCCAGTAGTTATTAACGTATATGAAGATCGTAGCTTCGACTTCATCACTAAGACTCCACCAGCTGCAGTATTATTGAAAAAAGCTGCAGGTATCCCAAAAGGTTCTGGTGTACCTAACCGTGATAAAGTAGCAAAAGTAGGTCGCGATAAAGTTCGTGAAATTGCTGAATTGAAAATGCCTGACTTGAATGCTAATACCGTAGAACAAGGTATGCGCATGGTAGAAGGTACTGCTCGCAGCATGGGCATTGAAATCGTTGACTAATAAGCGTACGACTTGCGCATAAGCGCAAATCGGTGGGAGGGAATTCCCGTTTGACCACATAAGGAGGATATTATAATGGCAAAAGTAGGTAAGAAATACGCTGAGGCAGTAAAACTTATTGAAGCTGGTAAGTTCTACGAACCAGTAGAAGCAATCGAGTTGGTTAAGAAAACTGCAACTGCAAATTTCGATGAAACAGTTGAAATCGCTTTCAACTTGAATGTCGACCCTAAATACGCTGATCAACAAGTTCGTGGTGCAGTAGTATTGCCTCATGGTACTGGCAAAACTAAACGCGTTCTTGTATTCGCAAAAGGCGACAATATTAAAGCAGCTGAAGAAGCTGGTGCAGATTTCGTAGGTTCTGAAGAGTTAGTAGCTAAAATCCAAGGTGGTTGGAGCGACTTCGACGTAGTAGTTGCTACACCAGACATGATGGGTCAAGTTGGCCGTCTTGGTAAAATCTTGGGTCCTAAAGGCTTGATGCCAAACCCTAAAGTTGGTACAGTAACTCCAGACGTTGCTCGTGCAGTAAACGAAATCAAAGCTGGTAAAATCGAATACCGTACTGATAAAGCAGGTATTATTTCTTGCTCCATCGGTAAAGCGTCCTTCGATGAAGAAAAATTACTTGACAACTACCGTACAATCGTTGATACTATTATCAAGGCTAAACCTGTAGCAGCTAAAGGTCAATACATTAAATCTGTAACCTTGTCCGCTACAATGGGCCCTGGTGTGCCTTTGAACGTGTTCAAATTGAGCAACGTTACGAAAGAGCAATAATCACATATGTCTCTTAGCTGTAGACGGCTGGTATGTATAATGGATGAAAATCCGCCCGCTGAGGCTGACACTAGAACAATCTAGGACTAGTTCGACCTCATCGCGTGCGATGGGGTCGTTTTTTACGCTAAGATAGTACATAGAGCACCAAAAAATCTACAAGGAGGTAATCTAATGGCTGTCACTGAACAAAAGAAAGCAATCGTTGCTCAAATGAAAGAAACTCTTTCTGAAGCAAAAGGCGCTGTATTGATTGGTTACTCTGGTTTGACTGTTGCGCAAGCAACTGATCTTCGCCGCAAAATGTTGGCTGAAGGTGTTGAATACAAAGTAATCAAAAATACTTTGACTCGCATTGCTGCAAATGAATTGAATCTTGAAGGTTTCGCTGAGCATTTGGAAGGTCCAACTGCATTGGCTACTTCTAAAGAAGATGCTGTTGCACCTGCGCGTGTAATTGAACAATTCATCAAAACTACTGAGAAAGAAGTTGTAACAGTTAAAGCTGGTATCGTTGAAGGCGAAGTTATGGACGCTGCAGGCGTTAAAGCAATTGCATCTCTTCCAAACCGCGAAGGTATGCTTTCCATGTTGCTTTCCGTATTGCAAGCACCTGTTCGCAACGTTGCATACGCTGTCAAAGCTGTTGCAGAAGCTCAACCTGCAGAAGCTGCAGAATAATAATTTCTGCGCATTATCAATTGGTCGCTTAAGACTGATACAATAAACTATTTTATGGAGGAAAACTAAAATGGCATTGAACATTGAAAACATCGTTGCTGAATTGAAAGAAGCAACTATTCTTGAACTTAATGATCTTGTAAAAGCAATTGAAGAAGAATTTGGCGTAACTGCAGCAGCTCCTGTAGCTGTAGCAGCTGCTGGTGGTGCTGAAGGCGGCGCTGCTAAAGATTCCTTCGACGTAATCTTGAAAGATGCTGGCGCATCCAAAATCAACGTAATCAAAGTTGTTCGTGAAGCAACTGGTCTTGGCTTGAAAGAAGCTAAAGCTATCGTTGACGGCGCTCCTGCACCTGTAAAAGAAGGCGTAGCTACTGAAGCAGCTGAAGCTTTGAAAGCTCAATTGGAAGAAGCTGGCGCAACTGTAGAATTGAAATAATTCTAGCCATAATAAAAGGCGTACCCTCGGGTACGCCTTTTTTGTTATTGTCTTTAGACTGGTTCGCGACGTAGTCGCGAATCATTAAACCACCCGCTATGCGGGTGCGGCAACGAAAGTTATACAAAAAAATCACCTTGCTTAAGTATAATGTAGGTGTTCAAGCCGCATTATATGCAAAAGAAAGGTGATTTTATATGGCAACAAAGACACAGAGCCTTGCGCACACAAAATGGTTATGCAAATACCACATAGTATTTACACCTAAGTATAGACGTAAAGTTATATATAATCAATACAGAAATAGTTTACGTGAAATACTGAGACGTTTGTGTGAATATAAGGGCGTCAAGATTATAGAGGGGGAGCTTATGGCAGATCATGTGCATATGCTAGTATTAATCCCACCTAAAATATCAGTTTCATCTTTTATGGGATATCTAAAGGGTAAAAGTGCACTAATGATGTTCGATAAACACGCAAACTTAAAGTATAAATTTGGAAATAGACACTTTTGGTCCGAGGGATATTATGTAAGTACGGTAGGTTTAAATGAAGCTACCGTAAAAAAATATATACGTGAGCAAGAGTTACATGACCAGATGAAAGATAAACTTAGTGTAAAAGAATATGAGGACCCTTTTAAGGGTAGCAAGTAATACATATCCCCTTTAAGGGGAGCGTTACGAGTCAATGGCTATGCGGCTTGAACGTAGTGAAAGCCAGCGCCTTTAGACGCTGGCCTAGTACTACGGGCTTATAGCCCGTGAGCAAACCACCCGTTTTACGGGTGGTTCTGATTTAGTTACTGAATTTGATAAATTCTAGCTGATCCATTTTTACCAATTTCTGTGGCCATTATATTTGTTGGAGAATTAGTAAATTCTTTACTATATTTGTTCGGTACAATAATGAGAGCACCTTTTTCTGCAGATACTCTTCTGTCAAATTCCTCCAGTGTTATGGTTGGCATTAATGTTTTTCCTGCTGTCCATAGGGGGTTATCTGTAGTATGTACAAATACTTGTGTTGGTGTATTTTCGGTATAATACAAAATCGATGTATAGTATGTACCATATATATAAGTATGCTGTGTATTAGATTTAATATATGGTTTGAATTGAAGGCCTGATTGGTCATATAAAATAGGAGTTACCGTTATCGTAATAGCCGTATATAAAATGATTAACGGTGTAGCTAAACCTATAGATAATGGTAACTTCTTGTTTCTATACTGTTTTGCTAATAGTGTAAATAATACTATTGTGATTAATGCAATGATTAGTGGTATTGGATTTAATTCAGGTGTTGCAATGCTGGCTACTAGGAATAAGATTGTATATATGCCTAATGGAATCGTTACAATATATTTAAAACTACTACTCTTGTTATGGCAGCTAGTTGTGATAGCTTCAGCGCCCCAGATAAGACATGGGATTATTGCTGGTAACGTATAGGTTATATACTTTGTGGCCACTAGTGAATAGAATAATACAATTACTACAAACCAGATGGCGCCGAGAAGATAAAAATTATTTTTCCATGTAATGTTTTTGAGTCGGTAAATAACGGCTGGTGTCCATGGTAATAGAGCAAGAGGGACAATGATTAGGTAATAATACCAAACATTGAATTTTGGATGCTCAGATACAAGTGCTCGCTCCATGTTGTGAAGCCCTAGGAAACCAGATATGAATTCTTGACCGTGAATCGAGTACATAGCGATGTACCATGGACTGGCAAGAACTATAAATAAGAGAATTCCCAAAGGATTAAATAATAATGTAATATCCTTAGCAAGTGAGTAATCATCCTTATCTTTTTTGGTGAACCATCGTGCAGCAATGAATAGTAATAGTATTAATCCAGGAAGAACAATACCAACGGGCCCTTTAGTTACGACCGCTAAGGCTGCTGCCCCATAGGCTTTCACCATGGAATGTTTATCGTTCTTGGTGAAAGCTAGATAAGAATAGCCGAAGATGGCTAGTGAAAAGAAGAATAGGAAGCCGTCTGTTATGACTGCGTGAGAAATGTACCAGAACTGTAAGGCACCAAACAAAAGTATGGCACTCGTAATTGCTATATGCGTGGACTCTTTAATGCGATACACAAGATGGTACATAAACGCAACACTGCCACCAGCAATAAGTGTATTGGGTATGCGCGATGTAAAGTCAGATATGCCAAATAGTTTATAGCTTATCATGAGAGCCCAATAGGTGAGGGGCGGTTTATCATACCAAACTTGGTCATATATCATGGGGGATATCCATGAGTTATGTTTTAACATTGTAATAGCAGATAAAACATAGTTGGATTCTACCGGATCTGTTATGGGGAGATAGGCGTTATAGAAACCGTAACTCAGTACGGTCAATAAAAAAAGCGCACCTATGCGCAGCATGTGATTGTTAATCATAGTGACTCCTTACTTACATAGTTTATATTATTGTACTATAGGGCGTGTAATAATTAAACCGATGAAAGTTAAAGATAGATCTTTTACAATACAGAAACAGTTATAAAAAGAATTATTTATGACATAATATATTGTATAGAATATTGTTTGTACAGAATATATGAAATGACTTTTATGTATACAAAATACATGCTATAATGAGCGCGTAAGATAAAACCGTTTCATTGAAATACTATTTTGTATAAAAATGGTAGAAAGAGGATTTATTATGAGAAAAGAACATGATTTTCTAGGTGAATTAGAAGTAGCTGATGAATTATATTACGGTGTACAAACAATTCGTGCATTAGAAAACTTCCATATTACAGGCAAACATTTGGACCAAGACTTTATTAAAGCGTTGGCGATGGTTAAAAAAGCATCTGCGTTAGCGAATATGAAAACTGGTCGCTTAAATGTATCTATTGGTAAAGCTATCGTACAAGCTGCAGACGAAGTAATTGAAGGTAAATTTGCTGATCAATTCCCTGTTGATCCAATTCAAGGTGGTGCAGGTACTTCTGTAAATATGAATATGAACGAAGTATTGGCTAACCGGGCATGTGAAATTTTAGGTCATCCAAAAGGAAGTTATGATATTGTAAGCCCTAACAACCATTGTAATATGGCACAATCTACAAATGATGCTTTCCCAACAGCTATCAAGGTATGTGCGATCTTAAAATCTAAACCTTTACTTGAAGCATTACAACGCCTTGTTGACGAGCTTGAGAAAAAGGCTGATGAATATAGCGAAATTTTGAAGATGGGGCGTACTCACTTACAAGATGCGGTGCCAATTACATTAGGTCAAGAAATGGGTGCTTATGCATCCGGTGTTCGCCGCGGTATTAAACGTATTAAATCTGCCGTTGAAGGTGCACATGTAATTAACATGGGTGCTACTGCAGTTGGTACAGGTCTTAATGCGGAACCTAATTATATTCATGATGTAGCATACGAACTTAGTGAAGTAGTAGGCGAACCATTCTACACTGCGGAAAACTTAATTGATGCTACAAACAATACAGATATCTTTGCAGATATCTCCAGTGGTTTGAAAGTAACAGCTCTTGTATTGATTAAAATGGCTAACGACTTCCGCTTGATGGCATCCGGTCCTCGTTGTGGTATTGGGGAATTAAAATTGCCTGCTCGCCAACCTGGTTCTTCCATCATGCCAGGCAAGGTTAATCCTGTTATCGCCGAAGTATTGAACCAAGTATGTTACCAAGTTATCGGTAATGACTTAACCATTACATTGGCTGTAGAAAATGGTCAATTCGAATTGAACGTAATGGAACCTGTATTGGCTTACAATTTGTTCAATAATCTTTGCTACCTCAAAAACGGCGTAAATACATTCGTTGATAAATTACTCGTGGATCTTGAAGTGGATCGTGAACAATGCGAATACTGGTTGAATCGTTCCGTTGGTATCGTAACAGCATTGTTGCCACATCTTGGCTATGAAACAGCATCTTCTCTTGCGAAAGAAGCGTATACTACTGGTCGTGCTATCCGTGATATCATCTTGGAAAAAGGTTTATTGACTGAAGATGAAATCAATCATATCCTTTCTCCTAAAGAAATGACTCGTCCTGGTATTGCTGGTGCTAATCTTTTAAAACAAAAAGGCAACTAACATAGTCAGTTGTTTTAATACATGAATAAAGCATGAAAATGAAAGACTGTCAACCCTTTTGGTTGACAGTCTTTTTTAATACTGATAGAATTATATATTGCAAAAGTAGCGTTTCCTGCTTTTGGATATAAAAACTATAACTTGAATAGTGATGAGGTTTTCTTCCAAGGTTGTGCTTGGTTAATGGAAAGCAAGGTTATTTTTAAAAATGAAATGGGCCTTGCTTTATTTGACGTTATCCGAGCAGGAAAACTGAGACCTGTAAGATGTCTTTTCCGTGCCGTTATAGAAAATGGTAGACCAGTGTGTTTTGATAGGGGTGAAAGCAAATATGTTCAAACCTGAACAGGTAGGCAAACGAACTCGTTATACGTACGCTAAAATTAACGAAGTTATCAAGATGCCGCATTTATTGGACATTCAGCGTAAATCGTATGAGTGGTTCTTGGAGAGTGGTTTACAAAATATTTTCAACGATATTTCTCCGATTAAAGACAATTCAGGTAATCTAGTACTTTCTTTCGAAGGTTTCAGCTTAGGTGAACCTAAGTATGATATTAATGAATGTAAAAACCGTGATGCTACTTATGCAGCACCACTTCGTGTAAATGTTCGCTTGGTAAATAATGATCCAGAAAATATGGACATTAAAGAACAAGAAGTATTCATGGGCGATTTCCCATTGATGACTGATACAGGTACTTTCATCATCAATGGTGCAGAACGTGTTATCGTATCCCAATTGGTACGTTCTCCAGGCGTTTACTACAATAAAGAAATCGATACAATGGGTAACCGTTTGTACGATTCCACAGTTATTCCTAACCGTGGCGCATGGATTGAGCTTGAAACTGATGCAAGCGAAGTTGTTGCTGTTCGTATTGACCGTAACCGTAAATTACCAGCTACTGTATTGGTACGTGCATTAGGTTGGGATACTAATGAAAGCATCCTTGACCTCTTCTGGAATGGTAAAACTGATGAAGATGGTTTACCAGTATATGATGAACGCATCGTTCGTACATTAGAAAAAGATACAACTCAATCTGCTGATGAAGCATTGGTTGAAATCTATAAAAAATTACGTCCAGGCGAGCCTCCTACTGTAGAGTCCGCTCGTAACTTGTTCGATAACTTGTTCTTCGATGCACGTCGTTATGACTTGGCGCGCGTTGGTCGTTACAAATTGAACAAAAAACTTGGCTGGCGTCAACGTATGTTGGGTCAAACATTGGCACAACCTATCGTAGATCCAGAGACTGGCGAAATTATCCTTGATGCAGGTGTACAAGTTGGGGAAGAACAACTTGATATCGTTGCTAATAGCCATGTATTCGATGGCGAAGGTTTCGCTGAATTCTACATCGTAAATAACGATGGTGTAGAGTCCAAAGTTATCTGTAATAACTGCAACTTGCCATATGATCACCGTACAGTCACAAGAGAAGACATGATCGCTAACATCTCTTACTTGCTCAACCTTATGGATGGCGCAGGTCATACAGATGATATCGACCACTTGGGTAACCGTCGTCTTCGTTGCGTAGGTGAATTGTTGCAAAACCAATTCCGTATTGGTTTAACTCGTATGGAACGTGTTGTTCGTGAACGTATGACAATTCAAGAAATCGAATCTATCACGCCTCAAGCGTTGATTAATATTCGTCCTGTAGTGGCAGCAATCAAAGAATTCTTTGGTTCTTCCCAATTGTCTCAGTTCATGGACCAAACAAACCCATTAGCAGAATTGACTCACAAACGTCGTCTATCTGCCCTTGGCCCTGGTGGTTTATCTCGTGAGCGTGCAGGCTTCGAAGTTCGTGACGTGCATCACTCTCACTATGGCCGCATGTGTCCAATCGAAACTCCAGAAGGTCCAAACATCGGTTTGATCAACTCCTTGTCTAACTATGCGAAAGTAAATGAATTTGGTTTCATTGAAGCTCCATACCGTAAGGTTGAAAAAATCTATGGTACAGGTGAAGATGCAGACAAAGTTATCAAGGTTCGTGTATCTGATTCCGTTGTATATATGACAGCTGATGAAGAAGAAGGCATGACAATTGCCCAAGCGAACTCTCCAATCGATGCTGAAGGTTACTTTACTAATGAACACGTAGCTTGTCGTCGTGGTCATGATGTATTAGAAGTTACACCTGATAAGGTTGACTACATGGACGTTAGTCCAAAAGAAGTTGTATCCATCGGTACAGCCATGATTCCATTCCTTGAAAATGACGATGCTAACCGTGCCTTGATGGGTGCGAACATGCAACGTCAAGCGGTACCACTTTTGCGTGCGCAAGCTCCACTTGTTGGTACAGGTATGGAATATACAGCAGCTACTGACTCCGGTGTTTGCGTACTTGCCCGTGAAGCTGGTAAAGTTGTACGTTGCTGGGGTAATGAAATCCACGTTCTTCGCGATAGCGATGGTCGTGTTGATGTATACCGTATGAATAAATTCCTTCGTTCTAACCAATCCACATGCTTTAACCAAAAACCAATCGTTAATCGTGGCGACCATGTTGTAAAAGGTCAAGTGTTGGCTGATGGTCCTGCTACTGATGGCGGCGAATTGGCATTAGGTTACAACGTTCTTGTAGCGTTCATGCCTTGGGAAGGTTATAACTACGAAGATGCGATCTTGCTTAGTGAAGAACTTTGCAAAGAAGATATCTACACATCCATTCATATTGAAGAATACGAATGTGATGCGCGCGACACTAAATTAGGTGCTGAAGAAATTACTCGTGAATTGCCTAATACTGGTGACGACACTCTTAAAAACTTAGATGAAGAAGGTATTATCTGCATTGGTGCAGAAGTACACCCTGGCGATATCCTCGTAGGTAAAGCTACACCAAAAGGCGAAACTGAACTTACTCCAGAAGAACGTTTATTGCGCGCTATCTTTGGCGACAAAGAACGTGAAGTTCGCGACACATCCTTGCGCGTACCTCATGGCGAATCTGGTAAAGTAGTAGACGTTAAAGTCTTCACTCGTGAAAACGGCGACGAATTACAACCAGGTGTAAATAAACTTGTTCGCGTATACATCGCTCAAAAACGTAAGATTCATGAAGGCGATAAAATGGCGGGCCGTCATGGTAACAAAGGTGTCGTTTCTCGCGTTATGAGAAAAGAAGATATGCCATTCCTTCCAGATGGTACTCCAGTACAAATCGTATTGAACCCATTGGGCGTACCTTCTCGTATGAACATCGGTCAGGTTCTTGAAACTCACTTGGGTTGGGCTGTTCAAGGCTTAGGTATGAAAATCAAAGCTACAGATCTTCACATTCAAAATGTATTGAAAGAAGCTCGTACTGATGCATCTTATTGGGAACAAATTGACGCTATTCGCGGCTTATATGCTGAAATTGAAGAATTAGAAGCAAAAGCTAAAGAAGATGTGACTGTTCCTCATTTCGACATCGATGAAAAAATCATCGACTTGAAATCTCAAATTCTTGGTCATGTAGAATCTGCAGCGCAAAAGAAACTTGAAGCTCTTGGCGGCGAAGCTCGTTATCAAGAACTTAAAGCTATTGAAGCTAAATACAATGCACTTCATGTAGAATTCTTTGACTCTGAAGAAGATGCTCCAGAAATGGATCCAGCTCTTGTAGAAGAATTAGAAGCTATTAATAAAGTTAAAACTACATTGAACCATATTGAATCTGCTCGTGCTAAACGCGTTGAAATTCGTCATGAACTCGAAGGCCTTGGTTACGATTATGAAACATATGGCATGCCAAAACCAGATGTAGCTGGTATTCACATTGCTACACCTGTATTTGATGGTGCGCATGAAAAAGACGTATTTGAAACATTAGGCATTGCTGGTCGTTCCGATGATGGTAAAACAGTATTGTACGATGGTCGTACTGGTGAACCTATGGATAACCGTGTAACTGTTGGTTACGTATACATGCTTAAACTCCATCACTTGGTTGATGATAAAATCCATGCTCGTTCCACAGGTCCGTACTCCCTTGTTACACAACAACCATTGGGCGGTAAAGCTCAATTCGGTGGTCAACGTTTCGGGGAAATGGAAGTTTGGGCTCTCGAAGCATATGGCGCAGCTTATACACTTCAAGAGCTATTAACTGTTAAGTCTGACGACGTTGTTGGTCGTGTGAAAGCATACGAAAAAATCGTTAAAGGCGAAAACATCCCTGAACCAGGTGTACCTGAGTCCTTCAAGGTATTGCTCAAAGAACTTCAAAGTATTGGTCTTGATGTAAAAATCTTGAATGAAGATCAAGAAGAAGTTGTTATGAAAGAACTTGATGACGAAGATGAAGTGGTAGAAACTGGCATTGAAGAAGTTATGGAAGGCAGTGCAGTAGAAACTGATGAAGTAACTGTAGTAGAGCCAGAAGTAGAGGAAGAAGCACCAGCTGATAACGGCGGTGAAGACGATATCCTTAGCCAATTGGCATTCCCAATGGGCGATTCCTCTAACGATGAAGACTAAAACTATCTATAAGGAAGGGAGCGATAGTAGTGCTAGACGTAAATGAATTCGATTCCATGCGAATCGGTTTAGCCTCTCCAGAGCAGATCTTAGCTTGGTCTCATGGGGAAGTTAAGAAACCTGAAACTATTAACTACCGTACGTTGAAGCCAGAACGTGATGGTCTATTCTGCGAACGCATTTTTGGACCAACAAAGGACTGGGAATGTCACTGCGGCAAATATAAACGCATTCGCCATAAAGGCGTAGTCTGCGATAAATGTGGTGTAGAGGTTACACGTGCAAAAGTACGTCGTGAACGTATGGGCCATATCCAATTGGCTACTCCTGTATCTCACATTTGGTACTTTAAAGGTATCCCATCTCGCATGGGCCTTATCCTTGATGTATCCCCACGTTCCTTGGAACGCGTATTATACTTTGCTTCCTACATCGTAGTAGATCCAGCTGGTACTCCATTGGCAAAACGCCAATTGTTGTCCGAGCAAGAGTACCGCGAATATGAAGCTCAGTTTAACGAAGACGGTTATACTATCGGTGGTAAATCCGTCGTAATCGAAACAGTAGCTCAACGTAACGAACGTTTAGCTATCGTTCGTGAAGCACAACGCAAAGAGCGCTATAATGCTGCTCTTCGCGATGATGCAACAATCCCAGAAGCAGATAAAGAATACGAAGAACTAACTCGTGAAGAGCGTTATGAATTAGGCGCTGCTGAAGAAGTTCTCTTCGCATGTATCGACATGGGTGCTGAGGCTGTAAAAGCTCTTTTAGCAGAACTTGATCTTGAAGCATTGAATGCTGAATTGCGCGAAGAATTGAACACTGCAAGTGGTCAACGTAAAATTCGTGCGGTTCGTCGTTTAGAAGTGGTAGAAGCATTCCGTCAATCTGGCAATCGCCCAGAATGGATGATTATGGATGTTGTTCCTGTTATCCCACCTGAATTGCGCCCTATGGTTCAATTAGATGGTGGTCGTTTCGCTACATCTGACCTCAATGATTTGTACCGTCGTGTTATCAACCGTAACAACCGTTTGAAACGTTTGTTAGATTTAGGTGCTCCTGATATCATTGTGCGCAACGAAAAACGTATGCTTCAAGAAGCTGTTGACGCATTGATTGATAATGGTCGCCGTGGCCGTCCTGTAACAGGTCCTGGTAATCGTCCATTAAAATCTTTGTCCGATATGCTTAAAGGTAAACAAGGTCGTTTCCGTCAAAACTTGCTTGGTAAACGTGTTGACTACTCCGGTCGTTCCGTTATCGTAGTAGGTCCTGAACTTAAAATGCACCAATGTGGTTTGCCTAAAGAAATGGCATTGGAATTGTTCAAACCTTTCGTTATGAAACGTTTGGTAGAGCGTGGTCAAGCATCCAACATTAAGGCTGCTAAACGCCAAGTAGAAAGAATCGGTCTTGGTGTATGGGAAGCCTTGGAAGAGGTAATCAAAGAACATCCAGTTCTCTTGAACCGTGCCCCTACATTGCATAGACTTGGTATCCAAGCCTTCGAACCAATCCTTTGGGAAGGCCGTGCTATCAAATTGCATCCATTAGTATGTACAGCCTTCAACGCCGACTTTGACGGTGACCAAATGGCATGTCACTTACCATTGTCCGTAGAAGCACAAGCGGAAGCTCGTACATTGATGCTTTCTAGCCATAATATCTTGTCCACTAAGGACGGTAAGCCAGTAGCAGTACCATCTCAAGATATGATCTTGGGTACATACTACTTAACAGTTGTACGTGAAGATACTCGTGATAAAGCAAAAACATTTGCTACTTATGATGAAGTAATGCTTGCATACGAATCTCATATTATTGGCTTGCAAGATATTCTTTATATCCGTTTACCTGACCATGGCCGTGTAGAAACAACGGCAGGTCGCTTGATCTTCAACAATGCACTATTCCCAGAATTGTGGCAATATGAAAAACGTGAAGATGGCACTTACTCTTTAGGTAAGGTTATGGATAAGAAAACAGTTGGTAAATTGGTTGACCAATGCTTCCAATTGTTTGGCAATGAAAAGACTGCAGAACTCTTGGACCGTATTAAATCCTTGGGTTACTCCTTCGCACGTCGCGCAGGTATGACTGTAGCTATTGCAGATATTAAAGTACCAGAAGTAAAAACTGGCTTGTTAGACACAGCGGAACAAGAAGTAGAAAAAGTATCTCGCTTGTATCGTCGTGGTCTTATTACAGAAGAAGAACGTTACCGTAAAACTATCCAATTGTGGACTCAAGCAACAGAAGATGTTACTGATGCCATGATGGATAATATGGCGCGCGATAAAGATGGCTTCAACCCTGTTTACATGATGGCTATCTCTGGTGCCCGTGGTAACAAACAACAGATCCGTCAGCTTGCTGGTATGCGTGGTTTGATGGCCGATCCATCTGGTCGTATCATCGACTTGCCAATCAAAGCAAACTTTAAAGAAGGCTTGACTGTATTGGATTACTTTACATCCTCTCATGGTGCTCGTAAAGGTTTGGCCGATACAGCGCTTCGTACAGCTGACTCCGGTTACTTGACTCGTCGTCTTGTTGACGTATCTCAAGACGTTATCGTTCGCGAGGACGATTGTGACGTTGTAGGTATCGATCTCGTTCGTGAACGCGCTCGTTTGGCTACATCTCCACGTCAAGCATTGGAATTGTTGAAAGATAAACTTATTGGTCGTGTATTAGATAAAGATGTTGTGAATGTAGAAACAGGGGAACTTGTTGTACCTTCCGAAACTATCTTAGACGAACAATGTTTAGCTGATATTGCTGAATCCGGTGTAACATCTATCGCATTGCGCGGTGTACATTTAGGTTCTGACAGCGATATCAACCATACTAACTTGGTTCAAAAAATTATTCTTGGTGAAAGCGATGACAGCATCCGTGCAACATTAAAAGAAACTATGGTTCAAAATATGTTGAATAAGGACACTGTACATGCTATCGTTGACAGCGAAGGTGTAGAAATCTTCCCTGCTGATACACGTCTCACTGAAGAAGGCATCGAAGCTATCCTTAACTCCGATGTAAAAGAAGTACAAGTACGCAACAACGAAATCCACGGTATCGAAGTGGAGGCAATCGTTGAGGGTACTGGCGTTATTGAACCATTAAAAGATCGTATCGTAGGTCGTATTGCAGCTGAAGAATTGGTTAATAAAGAAACTGGCGAAGTTATCGTTCCTCTTAACGGTGAAATCACAGAACCATTGGCTGATGAAGTTGTAAAACACTATGAAACAGTTAAAATCCGTTCCGTATTGACTTGCCGCAGCCCTTATGGCGTATGTCGCAAGTGCTATGGTCGCGACCTTGGTACAGGTGGTCAAGTTCAAGTTGGTGAAGCTGTAGGTATTATTGCAGCGCAATCCATCGGTGAACCTGGTACTCAGTTGACAATGCGTACATTCCATACAGGTGGTGTCGCAGGTGACGATATTACACAAGGTTTGCCACGTGTCGAAGAATTGTTCGAAGCGCGTAAACCAAAACGTAATGCTATCATCGCAGAAAATGAAGGTACAGTTCGCGTTGTACCTAACGAAGGTAAAAAAGGTACTAATACAATCTTCATCACTGGTGAAGACGGTATTGAACTTGATTACCTCATCCCTTACGGTTCTCGCATTATCGTTAAAGACGGTGATGTTGTATCCTTAGGCGCACGTTTGACAGAAGGTTCTATTAACCCTCATGACATTATGCGTGTAATGGGTACAGAAGCAACTCAACGTTACCTCGTTTACGAAGTACAAAAAGTATATAAATCTCAAGGTGTAGAAATTAACGATAAACATATCGAAGTTATCGTTCGTCAAATGCTTCATAAAGTAAAAGTTGAAACAGCTGGCGATGCAGATATGCTTCCAGGGGATATGGTCGACGTTAATACCTTTGACGAAGAAAACCGTCGTCTTACTCTTAATGGCCGTGAAAATGCTACAGGCAAACGTACATTGTTGGGTATTACTAAAGCTGCATTGGCTACGGATTCCTTCTTGTCTGCTGCGTCCTTCCAAGAAACAACACGTGTTCTTACAGATGCCGCTATCAAAGGTAAAATCGATCCATTATTGGGCTTAAAAGAAAACGTAATCATCGGTAAATTGATCCCTGCTGGTACTGGCATGAGCCGTTACCGTAAGATTGAGGTTGTTAAAAACACACCTGAAATCATCGATATTACAGAAGAAGCTGCTGTAGAAGAATAATCTATTGCAATAGAAGAGAGCGTGCCTTAGGGCACGCTCTTTTTTTATAGATACTAAATTTCTCTGTTAAGATGTAATTGTCAGAAAGAATAAATAAACCTATTCGTTTAATAATATAGATATATTGAATATGGTTAATAAAATTGAACTAAAAAATGACTATTTATTTTTCAGTTATATCAATTATGCATACATGAAATGTAATTAATTAAAATAATATGAAAATCATGTATAAAAATGAGAATAAAATAGCTGTTTTTGCATAAAAATTACATATATTGTTATATGATTCGCCATTATGAAACGCACGGAAACGTGTACACATAAAATGCAGTTGTATAGCGGTGTGAAGCGTCGAAAAACGTTTGACATGTGATTGTGTAATTGGTATACTTACATAGTGCTCAGGGGCAAGTATGCCTAAGTAGCATAATTTCGTAAGGAGAATTTTACTATGGACATTGCCCATCTGAAGTCGATGAACAAAACAATCGGTGCCAAGCAAACGTTGAAAAACATTGCACGAGGGACTGTGAAGTATGTGTTCGTAGGACATGATAGTGATGAAAGTGTAGTTGGACCTATACGAAATGCTTGTGCTGAACAGGGAATACCTGTGAATGACAAGCACACTATGGATGACCTTGGTCGTGCGTGTCGCATTAAGGTGCGGGCCACAGCGGTAGGTATCCTACGTTAATCTTGGTAATATCCGATGTAACACTTTGTTATGACGGATCAATTATAAATCTCAAATTTGGAAAGGAGGTGCCCAAATGCCAACAATTAATCAGCTAGTACGCAAAGGTCGCATGAGCTTGACTAAAAAATCTACAGCTCCAGCACTTCAAGAATCTCCACAAAAACGTGGTGTATGTACTCGTGTGTACACAGCTACTCCAAAGAAACCAAACTCCGCGCTTCGTAAAGTTGCCCGTGTACGTTTGACAAACGCTATTGAAGTAACTGCTTACATCCCAGGCATTGGTCACAATTTACAAGAACACAGTGTTGTACTTATCAGAGGCGGTCGTGTAAAAGACCTTCCAGGTGTGCGTTATCACATCGTTCGTGGTGCATTGGATACAGCTGGCGTACAAAACCGTATGCAAAGTCGTTCCAAATACGGCGCGAAAAAAGCTAAAAAATAATTTTAGCCATTAAACGAAACTAACACACATCATTATAAAGGAGGAATTGAACATGCCAAGAAAAGGCCCTGTTCCGAAACGTGATGTACTTCCAGATCCGGTGTACAACAGCAAATTAGTAACACGTTTCATTAACAAAGTTATGTACGATGGCAAAAAAGGCATTGCTGAAACTATCGTATATGATGCATTCGAAATTATTCGTTCCAAAATGGGTCAAGACCCAATGGAAGTTTTTGATCAAGCATTGAAAAATGTTATGCCTGTACTTGAAGTACGTGCTCGCCGTATCGGTGGTGCGAACTACCAAGTGCCAGTTGAAGTTCGTGCTGATCGCCGTCAAACACTCGGTATTCGCTGGGTTGTAAACTATGCTCGTCTTCGTGGTGAACGCACTATGAAAGAACGCTTAGCAGGCGAATTGATGGACGCTTTCAACAATGCAGGCGCTGCAATCAAGAAAAAAGAAGATACTCATAAAATGGCAGAAGCTAATAAAGCATTTGCTCATTATCGTTGGTAATAAGAGGTGACAACTGTGGCAAGAGAGTTTTCCCTAGCAAAAACTCGTAATATCGGTATCATGGCTCACATCGATGCTGGTAAAACAACAACTACAGAACGTATCCTCTACTATACAGGTATTGTTCACAAAATCGGCGAAGTACATGAAGGTGCTGCTACGATGGACTGGATGGCGCAAGAACAAGAACGTGGTATCACAATCACTTCTGCTGCGACAACATGTCACTGGAAAGATCATCGTATCAACATCATCGATACTCCTGGTCACGTTGACTTTACTGTAGAAGTAGAACGTTCTCTACGTGTACTTGACGGTTCTGTTGCGGTATTCAGTGCTAAAGGCGGCGTTGAACCACAATCCGAAACAGTATGGCGTCAAGCTTCTAACTACGGCGTACCTCGTATCGCTTATGTAAATAAGATGGATACTGTAGGTGCTGACTTCTTCAACGTAGTTGATATGATGAAATCCCGTTTGGGTGCAAATTCCGTAGCTATTCAAGTGCCAATCGGCGCTGAAGATACTTTCGAAGGCATCATCGATTTGATGACTATGAAAGCGGAAATTTACAAATCCGATGACGGTAAAGAATATGAAATCACTGATATCCCAGCAGAATATCAAGAAGTAGCTGAAGCTCGTCGCGAAATGATGATCGATGCTATCGCTGAAACTGATGACGATATTATGATGAAATATTTGGAAGGTGAAGAAATCTCCATTGAAGAATTGAAAACAGCATTGCGTAAAGCAGTTATTGCTAACCAATTGTTCCCAGTTCTTTGTGGTTCTTCCTACAAAAACAAAGGTGTACAAATGTTATTGGATGCTGTTGTAGATTACATGCCAGCTCCTATCGACATTCCAGCTATTAAAGGTGTCGTTCCTGGTACTGAAGAAGAAACTACTCGTCCTTCTTCCGATGATGAACCATTCTCCGCATTGGCATTCAAAATCATGGCTGACCCTTATGTTGGTAAATTAGCGTTCTTCCGTGTGTACTCCGGTACATTGGAATCCGGTTCCTACGTTTTCAACTCCACAAAAGGTAAGAAAGAACGTATCGGCCGTATTCTTCAAATGCACGCTAACACTCGTAAAGAAATCGACATGGTTTACGCTGGCGACATCGCTGCAGCTGTAGGCTTGAAAGATACTACTACTGGTGATACTCTTTGTGATGAAAAGAATCCTGTAATTCTTGAATCCATGGAATTCCCTGAACCAGTTATCTCCGTTGCTGTTGAACCTAAAACAAAAGCTGACCAAGAAAAAATGGGTACAGCTCTTGCTCGTTTGGCAGAAGAAGATCCTACTTTCAAAGTTCGTACTGATGAAGAAACAGGTCAAACTATTATCTCCGGTATGGGCGAACTTCACTTGGATATCATCGTTGACCGTATGAACCGTGAATTCAAAGTAGAATGTAACGTAGGTAAACCTCAAGTAGCTTATCGCGAAACTATCCGTAAAGCTGTTAAATCTGAAGGTAAATTCGTTCGTCAATCTGGTGGTCGTGGTCAATATGGTCACTGCTGGTTGGAATTAATTCCTCAAGAACCAGGTGCTGGCTTCGAATTTGAAAATAAGGTCGTAGGTGGTGCAATTCCTCGTGAATACATCGGACCTGTTGAAAATGGTGTTAAAGAAGCTATGGAATCCGGTGTTATCGCTGGTTATCCAATGGTTGACATCAAAGTTATCGTATTTGACGGCTCCTACCATGACGTTGACTCCAACGAAATGGCCTTCAAAATCGCTGGTTCCATGGGCTTTAAAGAAGGTGCTCGCAAAGCAGACCCTGCATTGCTTGAACCATACATGTCCGTAGAAGTAGACGTTCCTGAAGAATACATGGGCGACGTTATCGGTGACTTGAACTCCCGTCGTGGTCGCATGGACGGCATGGAAGCTCGTAATGGTAACCAACATATCAAAGCATATGTTCCATTGAGCGAAATGTTCGGTTACGCAACTGACCTTCGTTCCAAAACTCAAGGTCGCGGTAACTACTCCATGACATTCGATCATTACGAAGAAGTTCCTAAGAAAATTGCTGAAGAAATTCAAGCAAAGAAAAACGGTTAATCTTACATTAGATTAATAGAATTACTATTTTCCTCGGAGGATAATTTAAAATGGCTAAAGAAAAATTTGAACGTACGAAACCGCATGTTAACATCGGTACAATCGGTCACGTTGACCATGGTAAAACTACTTTGACTGCTGCAATCACTAAAGTATTGGCTGAAAAAGGCCAAGCTGATTTCCAAGATTACAGCATGATCGATAAAGCTCCAGAAGAACGTGAACGCGGTATCACAATCAACACTGCACACGTTGAATACGAAACTGAAAACCGTCACTATGCACACGTTGACTGCCCAGGCCATGCTGACTATGTTAAAAACATGATCACTGGTGCGGCTCAAATGGACGGCGCTATCTTGGTATGTTCCGCAGCTGACGGCCCTATGCCTCAAACTCGCGAACACATCTTGTTGGCTCGCCAAGTTGGTGTTCCTGCAATCGTAGTATTCTTGAACAAAGCTGACATGGTTGACGACGAAGAATTGATCGAATTAGTAGAAATGGAAGTTCGTGAACTTCTTTCCTCCTACGAATTCCCTGGCGACGAAGTACCTATCGTTGTAGGTTCCGCTTTGAAAGCTTTGGAAGGCGACGCTCAATATGTAGCTAAAATCGACGAATTGATGGCAGCTGTAGACTCCTACATCCCAACTCCAGTTCGTGATACTGACAAACCTTTCTTGATGCCTGTGGAAGACGTATTCACAATCACTGGTCGTGGTACAGTAGCAACTGGCCGTGTTGAACGTGGTCAAGTAAACGTAGGCGACACAGTAGAAGTTGTAGGCTTGAAAGAAAAAGCTGAACAATACGTAGTAACTGGTCTTGAAATGTTCCGTAAAACTTTGGATTCTGCAGTAGCAGGTGATAACGTTGGTGCATTGCTTCGTGGTGTAGACCGCAAAGACATCGAACGTGGTCAAGTATTGGCTAAACCAGGTTCCATCAAACCACACACAAAATTCAAAGCAGAAGTATACGTATTGACTAAAGAAGAAGGTGGCCGTCATACTCCATTCTTCTCCAACTACCGTCCACAATTCTACTTCCGTACAACAGACGTAACAGGTGTTGTAAACCTTCCTGAAGGTGTAGAAATGTGTATGCCTGGCGATAACGTAACAATGGATATCGAATTGATCACTCCAATCGCTATCGAAGAAGGTCTTCGTTTCGCGATCCGCGAAGGTGGCCATACAGTAGGCGCTGGCGTTGTAACTGAAATCGAAGGTTAATTTAACCTTTTATGCTCATCGTAGTGATGCGTTGAGCACAATACATGCAGCATTCAGAGCGGCAGTAATGCCGCTCTAGTGTTGTGTTTTTAAACTATGAAGTAGAAGGTTGCCTCTGCGGAGGAGAATTTCTATGGAGCAGCCCATTCATGAAATGGACGACAGGAGGAATTATTAATAATGGCTAAACAGCAAAAAATCCGTATTCGCCTTAAGGCATACGACCACAAAGCTCTCGATCAAAGCGCTGCTAAGATCGTAGACACTGCAAAAAGAAATGGCGCTATGGTATCTGGTCCGATTCCATTGCCAACAGAAAAGAATATCTTCACAATTCTTCGTTCTGTACACGTAAACAAAGATTCTCGTGAACAATTCGAAATGCGTACACATAAACGCTTAATCGATATTCTTGAACCAAATTCGAAAACAGTAGATGCTATCACTCGTTTAGATTTACCAGCTGGTGTATCTATTGAAATAAAACTATAAGGAGGTGCGATAATGTCTAAAGCTATTTTGGGTAAAAAATTAGGAATGACTCAAGTCTTCACAGCTGAAGGCCAATTAGTTCCTGTAACAGTAGTGGAAACTACCCCAAGCGTTGTAGTGCGCGTTAAGACTGTTGAAACAGACGGCTACGAAGCAGTACAAATTGGTTACGGTTCCATTAAAGAAAAACATTTAACAAAACCTGTAAAAGGTCAGTTCGACAAAGCTGGCGTAGCTCCAGTTAAATATCTTCGCGAAGTTCGCGTAGCTAATGCAGCTGACTACACAGTAGGCCAAACTCTGGCAGCTGATATCTTCGCAGAAGGTGAATTGGTGGACGTAGTGGGTACAGGTAAAGGTAAGGGTTTTGCTGGCACAATTAAACGCCATAACTTCTCCCGTGGTCCTGAAACTCATGGTTCTAAATCTCACCGTGAACCTGGTTCCATCGGTCCTATGATCTCCGGTGGCGGCGGTAAGGTATACAAAGGTAAAAAACTCCCTGGACAAATGGGTGGTTACAGAGTTACCGTACAACGCTTATCCGTTGTGAAAGTTGATGCTGAACGTAACCTTTTATTGGTTAAAGGTGGTATCCCAGGCGCTAAAGGTAGCTTGGTTATGGTTCGCAACACGGTTAAACCTGTTAAATAATCATTTGTCGAAAGGAGGATTATGTAATGCCTACAGTAGCAACATATAATCAATCCGGCGTTAAAGTCGGTGAAATACAGTTAAACGATGCAGTATTCGGCGTTGAAGTTAACGAAGCCGTAATGCATCAAGCCGTAGTTCGTCAATTGTCTAACGAACGTCTCGGCACACATGCAACAAAAACTAGAGGTATGGTTCGTGGCGGTGGCCGCAAACCTTGGAAACAAAAAGGTACTGGTCGTGCACGTTCCGGTTCCAGCCGTTCCCCAATCTGGATTGGTGGCGGTACTACATTTGGTCCACAACCTCGCAGCTATTACAAAGCTATGCCTCGTAAGGCTAGACGTTTAGCAGTTAAATCTGCTCTTAGCGATAAAGTGAATAATAGCGAATTATACGTTTTGGAAGAAATCACATTAGCAGCTCCTAAAACTAAAGAAGTATTGAATATTATCAATAGCTTCAATGTTGGTGATGCAAAAGTATTGTTCATCACTGAAGGTGATGTAAATGTTGAACGTTCCGCTCGCAATATCCAAGGTGTTAAAGCATTGGCTTGCGAAGGTATGAACATTTTCGATCTTCTTCATTACGATAAGCTCTTCATTACTAAAGGTGCTGTCGCAAAAATCGAGGAGGTACTTGGATAATGCAATTACATGATGTACTAATCCGCCCGGTTATTACCGAAAAATCCACTATGCTTATGGAAGAAGGCAAATATACTTTCCGTGTGCCTTTGACTGCAAATAAAGTGCAAATCCGTCAAGCAGTTGAAAAAATCTTCAATGTAAAAGTAGAAAAAGTAGCTACTATTCGTGTTTTAGGCAAAACTAAACGCATGGGTCGTACACAAGGTAAACGCAGCGATTACAAAAAAGCTATCGTTACTTTGAAAGCTGGCGAATCCATTGAATTCTTTGAAGGTGTCTAAGAGTCTAGTTGTAAGGAGGCCCACTAATGGCAATTAAATCATTTAAACCGTACTCCGCTGGTCGCCGGTTTATGACAGTATCCGCCTTCGACGAAATCACAGCAAGCAAACCAGAAAAATCTTTGCTAGCTAAGATTTCTCAAAAAGGTGGTCGTAACAATACTGGTAAAATGACAGTTCGTCACCAAGGTGGCGGTCATAAACGTCAATATCGTATTATTGACTTCAAACGTACTAAAGATAATATTCCAGCTAAAGTAGCAACAATCGAGTATGATCCTAACCGTTCTTCTCGTATCGCTTTGCTTAACTACGCTGATGGTGAAAAACGCTACATTTTAGCTCCTAACGGTCTAAAAGTTGGTGACGTTGTATTCTCCGGTCCTGAGTCCGATATTAAACCTGGTAACTGCTTACCATTGGCTAATATTCCAGACGGTACACAAATCCACAATATCGAATTGAAAATCGGTAAAGGTGGCCAAATCGTTCGTTCCGCTGGTACATCTGCTCAATTGATGGGTAAAGATAATGGCTATGCTATTCTTCGTTTACCATCTGGTGAAATGCGTCGTGTTCGTCAAGAGTGCCGTGCAACAGTAGGTGTTGTTGGTAACGCTGACCACAGCAACCTTGTAATTGGTAAAGCTGGTCGTCATCGTTGGATGGGCGTTCGCCCTGGCAACCGTGGTGTTGTAATGAACCCTTGTGACCATCCACATGGTGGTGGTGAAGGTAAATCTCCTGTTGGTCGTAAACATCCTGTTACACCTTGGGGCAAACCAGCACATGGTGTTAAAACTCGCGACAAGAAAAAAGCTTCTAACAGCTTAATCATTAAACGTCGTACAAAATAGGATAAAGGAAAGGAGATAAAATAGTGTCCAGATCTATTAAAAAAGGCCCTTTCGTAGCAGATCATTTGCTTAAGAAAGTTGAAGCTTTAAACGAAACTAACGAAAAGAAAGTTGTAAAAACCTGGTCCCGTGCCTCTACTATTATCCCAAGTTTTGTAGGCCACACAATTGCTGTGCATGATGGTCGCAAACATGTACCTGTATTCATTACAGAAGATATGGTAGGTCATAAATTAGGTGAGTTCGCTCCTACACGTACTTATAAAGGTCATGGTAAGGACGAAAAATCTACAGGCAAAAAATAGGAGGAAATAATACATGGAAGCAAAAGCAATCGCTAGACATATCCGAATCGCGCCTCGTAAAATCCGTATCGTTGCAGATTTAGTGCGCGGTAAAAACATCGGCGAAGCATTTGCCATCTTGAAGTTCACTCCGAAAGTTGGCGCTGATGTAGTAGAAAAAGTTATGCGTTCTGCAATCGCAAACGCTGAACATAATTTCGATATGAATGTTGACAATCTTTACGTATCCGAGATCTTCGTTGATCAAGGCCCTACATTAAAACGCATTCATCCTCGTTCCCGTGGTCAAGCTTTCAAAATTTTGAAACGCACTAGCCATGTAACAGTAGTAGTTAAAGAAAGAGCTTAAGAAGGAGGGAAACAGAGTGGGTCAAAAAGTTAATCCACACGGTTTGCGTGTCGGTATCGTAAAAGATTGGGACGCAAAATGGTATGCAGATAAAGATTTCGCTGCTAATCTTCATGAAGACGTAAAAATTCGTAACTTCTTGAAAGAAACCCTTTTCATTGCTGGTATTTCCCGCATTGAAATCGAGCGTACAAATAAACGTATTAAATTGACTATCCACACTGCAAAACCAGGTATGGTTATCGGTCGTGGTGGTGCTGGTATCGAAGATATCAAAAAAGCAATGACTCGTTTCACTGACAAACAAGTGGACGTTAACATCGCAGAAATTAAACAAGCAGACATGGATGCAATCTTGGTTGCAGAAAACATTGCTGGCCAATTGGAACGCCGTATTGGTTTCCGTCGTGCAATGAAACAAGCTGTAGGTCGTACAATGCGCTTAGGTGCAAAAGGTATTAAAATCATGGTAAGTGGTCGTCTTGGCGGCGCTGAAATCGCTCGTAGCGAATCCTACCGTGAAGGTTCTATTCCTTTGCATACACTTCGTGCAGACATCGACTACGGTACTGCTGAAGCTCATACAACATATGGTTGTATCGGCATTAAAGTATGGATTTACAAAGGTGAAGTTTTGCCAGAAGCGAAACAACCTGCTAAGAAGGAAGAAGGTGGCAAGTAATGCTTATTCCAAAGCGCGTAAAACATCGTAAGCAATTCCGCGGCCGTATGAAAGGTCGTGCTATGCGCGGTAATACAGTGTCTCATGGTGAGTTCGGCTTGGTAGCATGCGAACCATCTTGGATCACTAACCGTCAAATCGAAGCTGCCCGTATTGCTATGACTCGTTATATCAAACGTGGTGGTAAAGTATGGATTAAAATTTTCCCTGACAAACCAATCACAGCTAAACCAGCTGGTACTCGTATGGGTTCCGGTAAAGGTTCTCCTGAATACTGGGTAGCAGTAGTTAAACCAGGTCGTGTAATGTTTGAAATGGACGGTGTGCCAGAAGCTACAGCTCGTGAAGCTATGCGTCTTGCAAGCCATAAACTTCCAATCAAATGCAAATTTGTTGTTAAGGGTAAAGAATTGGGTGGTGACGTAAATGAAGGTTAATGACATTCGCAATATGAGCGCTGCCGAAATGGAACAAAAAGTTTCCGGTCTTAAGGAAGAGTTATTTAACCTCCGTTTTCAGCTTGCAACAGGTCAATTAGAAAATCCTATGCGCATTCGTGAAGTTAAGAAGACAATCGCTCGTATTAAAACTGTACAACGTGAAGTTGAACTTAAATCTGAAAACGCATAATAACAGATTTGTTAAAGGTTGAAAAGGAGGCTTAAAATCGTGGCAGAAGAAAGAAACGTACGTAAAGTCCGCGTAGGTAAAGTTGTTAGCGACAAAATGAATAAAACTGTTGTTGTTGCTGTAGAACGTAAAGTACCTCACGCATTATATAACAAGCCAATGGTTAGCACTAAACGCTTCAAAGCTCATGATGAAAACAATGAGTGTCAAATTGGCGATACAGTTAAAATTGTAGAAACTCGTCCACTTTCTAAAGATAAATGTTGGAGAGTTGTTGAAATTCTTGAAAGACAAAAATAAGAGTGATGTAAGGAGGAATAGACGATGATCCAGCAACAAACAATTTTGAATGTTGCCGACAACACTGGTGCAAAACGTATTATGTGTATCCAAGTCATGGGCGGTTCTTATCGCAAATTCGGCAATATCGGTGACGTAATCGTTGCTTCTGTAAAAGATGCATCACCCGGTGGCGTTGTCAAGAAAGGCGACGTAGTTAAAGCTGTTATTGTTCGTTCTAAAAAAGGTATCCGCCGTCAAGACGGTTCCTATATTCGTTTCGATGAAAACGCAGCAGTAGTTATTAAAGAAGATAAAACCCCTCGTGGTACTCGTATCTTCGGACCTGTAGCAAGAGAACTTCGTGAAAAAGATTTCATGAAAATTGTTTCCTTGGCTCCAGAAGTATTATAAGAAGGAGGAACGCAGCATATGGCTAAACTACAAATCAAAAAAGGCGATACAGTTGTTGTTATCTCCGGTAAAGATAAAGGTAAGCAAGGTACAGTAATTGCAACTGAACCTAAAAAAGAACGCGTATTTGTTGAAGGCGTTAACACTGTAAAACGTCACACAAAACCTTCTCAAGCTAACCCACAAGGTGGCATCATTACTAAAGAAGCTGGTATCCATGTTTCTAACGTAATGGTTGTTGACCCAGAAACTAAAACAGCTACTCGTATCAAAAAAGTTGAAGGCAAAGACGGTAAATTCGTTCGCGCTACAGTTAAATCTGGTACAGTACTTAAATAATCAGGAAAGGAGGAGCTAAATAAATGTCTCGTTTATTTGAACAATACAACTCTGAAATTAAAAAGAGTTTGCAAGAAAAATTCCAATACGGCAACGTTATGGAAATCCCTAAATTGGAAAAAATCGTTATCAACATCGGCGTTGGTGATGCAGTAGGCAATGCAAAAGCATTGGAAGCAGCAGTTAATGATTTGACTATCATCGCTGGTCAAAAACCTGTAATCACAAAAGCTAAAAAATCCATTGCGAACTTCAAAGTTCGTGAAGGTATGGCGTTGGGTACTAAAGTTACTCTTCGTGGCGAACGCATGTATGAATTCCTCGACAAATTGATCAATGCGGCATTACCTCGTGTACGTGACTTCCGCGGTATCAGCGCAACAGCATTTGATGGCCGTGGTAACTACGCTTTGGGTCTTAAAGAACAGCTCATCTTCCCTGAGATCGAATATGATCAAGTAGAACGTGTTACTGGTATGGATATCATTGTAGTAACAACTGCTAAAACAGATGAAGAAGCTCGTGAATTGTTGACTCAATTCGGTATGCCTTTTGAAAAATAATAGGAGGAACATATAGATGGCTAAAAAATCTATGATTGAACGCGAAAAGAAACGCGCTAAAATCGTTGAAAAATATGCAGCTAAACGTGCAGCGTTAAAAGCAGCAGGTGATTATGAAGGCTTGTCCAAATTACCAGCAAATGCATCCCCAACACGCTTACACAACCGTTGCAACTTAACTGGTCGTCCTCACGGCTATATGCGCAAATTCGGTATCAGCCGTATTGCGTTCCGTGAATTGGCGTACAAAGGACAAATTCCTGGTGTTAAAAAAGCCAGCTGGTAATATTAGACGAGAGGAGGTTTTTAGATTATGGTAATGACCGATCCTATCGCGGATATGCTTACGCGCATCCGTAATGCAAATGCTGCACTTCATGAAACGGTAAACATTCCTGCATCTAGAATGAAAGCAGCTGTTCTTGACATCCTTTTACAAGAAGGTTTCGTAAAGAACGTAGAAAAAGAAGAAAACACTTTAAAAGTAACTTTGAAATATGGTTCCAATAACGAAAAAGTTATTACAGGAATTAAACGTATTTCCAAACCTGGTTTACGTGTTTACGCGAAAAAGGAAGAACTTCCTCGTGTACTTGGTGGTTTGGGTATCGCAGTTATTTCCACATCCAAAGGCGTTATGAGCGACAAACAAGCTCGTAAAGAAGGTCTTGGTGGCGAAGTAATCGCATACGTTTGGTAATAGTAGCAATAGGAGGTAGAAATAATGTCACGTATCGGTAGAATGCCTATCGAGATCCCTGCAGGCGTTACTGTTACATATGATAACCATCATATGAACGTAAAAGGTCCTAAAGGTGAATTATCTCGCGATTTGCATCCAGATATGAATATCACTGTTGAAGGTAACACAATTACAGTAGCTCGTCCTTCCGACAATAAAGCTCATCGTTCCCTTCACGGTTTGACTCGCGCTCTTGTTGCTAATATGGTAACAGGCGTATCTGAAGGATTCACAAAAACTCTTGAAATCAACGGTGTTGGTTACAGAGCGGCTAAACAAGGCAATAAATTAGCTCTTACACTTGGCTTCTCTCATCCAGTAGAAATGGAAGCTCCAGCTGGTATTACAATTGAAGTTCCAGCTCCTAACAAAATCGTTGTTTCTGGTGCAGACAAAGAAGTTGTAGGCGCAGTAGCAGCTGATATCCGTAAATGGAGAAAACCAGAACCTTACAAAGGTAAAGGTATCCGCTATGAAGGCGAAGTTGTTCGTCGTAAAGCTGGTAAAGCTGGTGCAAAAGGTAAATAGTAATATCATCTATATGAATGAAAGGAGTGAATATCTTGCCTCGTAAATCTAGTAGAAACATCGCTCGAGCAAAACGTCATCTTCGTATTCGCCGTCACATCTCTGGTACGGCAACTTGCCCACGTTTGAACGTATTCCGTTCTTTAGGCAACATCTATGCTCAAGTTATCGATGACGTAGCAGGTACAACTTTGGTTGCTGCTAGCTCTTTAGATAAAGATTTGAACTTATCCTATGGTGGTAACGTAGCTGCTGCTAAAGCTGTTGGTGAAGCAGTTGCTAAAAAAGCTATCGCTAAAGGTATTGACACAGTAGTGTTTGACCGTGGTGGTTACATTTACCACGGCCGCGTAGCAGCCCTTGCAGAAGGTGCTCGTGAAGCAGGCTTAAAATTCTAAGAAGGAGGAACTATAGACATGGCGAGAATTGACTACACCAGTCTTGATCTTAAAGAAAGAGTAGTATTCATCAACCGCGTAGCCAAAGTAGTTAAAGGCGGTCGTCGTTTTTCCTTCAGCGCTCTTGTAGTTGTTGGTGATGGCAACGGTTATGTAGGCGTTGGCTTAGGTAAAGCAGCGGAAGTACCAGAAGCAATTCGCAAAGGTATTGATGATGCTAAGAAAAATATTGTAAACGTAGCAGTTAAAAATGGTACAATCCCTCACAGCGTAACAGGCGTATTCGGCGCAGGCCGCGTATTCTTGAAACCAGCTGCTGAAGGTACTGGCGTTATCGCTGGTGGCCCTGTTCGTGCCGTATTGGAATTAGTAGGTGTTCGTAACATCTTGACTAAATCTTTGGGCTCTTCTAACCCTAACAATATGGTTCGCGCTACTATCGAAGGTTTGAAAGATTTGAAACGCGCAAGCGAAGTTGCAGAACTTCGTGGTAAAACCGTTGAAGAAATTTATAACGCGTAATAAGGAGACAAGAAATGGCACAAGTTAAAGTAACATTAACAAGAAGCTTAATCGGTCGTCCTGAAGATCAACGCGCGACAGTTAAAGCTTTGGGCTTGAAAAAAACTAATTCTCAAGTTGTAAAAGAAGTAACACCTCAAATCGAAGGTATGCTTCACAAAGTTAGACATTTAGTAAAAGTTGAAGAAGTTTAATACTGATAAGGAGGTGCACTGAATGAAACTTCATGAATTACAACCAGCTGCTGGTTCCCAAAAAGCTCGTACTCGTGTAGGCCGTGGTTTAGGTTCTGGCTTGGGTAAAACATCTGGTCGTGGTCAAAAAGGTCAAAACTCCCGTTCTGGCGGTGGCGTTCGCTCCGGTTTTGAAGGCGGCCAAATGCCTCTTTATCGTCGTTTACCAAAACGTGGTTTCAACAACGTTTTTGCTAAACAATATGCTGAAGTTAACGTAGAACAATTGAACCGTTTTGAAGACGGTGCAACAGTTGATCCAGTAGCTCTTATTGAAGCTGGCATTTTGAAAAATGTACGCGATGGCATTCGTATTTTAGGTAACGGTACATTGGAAACTAAAAACTTAACTGTTATCGCTAATGGCTTCACTAAATCTGCTGAAGAAAAAATTACAGCAGCAGGCGGAAAAGTAGAGGTGATCTAGGGTGCTAGATAGCCTCTCGAACATCTTTAAGATTACCGAACTACGTAATAAGATTCTTTACACATTAATGATGTTTGCCATCTTTAGAGCTGGTATTCACATTCCTGTTCCAGGTGTTGATGCATCTGTTATCGAATCCTTGTTTACATCTGGTAACCTATTCGGTCTATTAGACTTGTTTGCTGGTGGTGCGCTTAGTAAGTTCTCTATCTTTGCGATGAGTATTACACCTTACATCAATGCTTCCATCATCATGCAACTGCTTCAGTCTGTAGTTCCTCAGTTTGAAGCATGGAGTAAAGATGGTGAAGACGGGCGTAAGAAAATAGCGAAGGTAACTCGTTATGGCACCGTAGTCCTCGGCTTTGTACAAGCCGCAGGCATGGCATTTGCTCTTAGAGCAAACAACGCTTTGGTAAATAATGATTTCCTTAGTGTATTCGTTGTGGCCATCATTCTAACAGCAGGCACATGCTTGTTGATGTGGATTGGTGAACAAATCACAGCATATGGTATAGGTAATGGTATTTCCTTGATCATCTTTGCTGGTATCGTAGCTCGATTACCTGATGGTTTAGAAACTATTTATCAATATATCCAAAACGGAACAATCAATATGTTCCAAGCATTCTTATTTGCTGTAATTGCTCTTGCGATGATTGCTGTCGTAGTTGCAGTTACACAAGGCCAACGTCGCATTCCGATTCAATATGCTAAACGCGTAGTAGGTCGTAAAATGTACGGTGGTCACTCTACATTCTTGCCGTTGAAAGTTAATCAGGCAGGTGTAATCCCAATTATCTTTGCGTCATCTGTATTGATGTTCCCTGTGACGATTGCGCAATTTATTGACAATGAATATGTTCATAAAGCTGCGGATCTATTTACATGGGGTACGCCGTTACAAACGGCATTGTATGCATTATTGATTTTTATCTTTACGTATTTCTATACTGCAATCTCTATCAACATTACAGATATGGCAGATAATATGAAAAAATACGGTGGTTTTATCCCAGGTATTCGTGCGGGTAAACCAACTGCTGATTATGTGGATAACGTGATGACCAAGATCACTTTGGCTGGCGCTGTATTCTTAGCTGTCGTTGCTATTATACCGAATTTCCTCGGTAGCATTACCGGCGTCCAAGGCGTATACTTTGGTGGTACGGCTCTCCTCATCGTTGTAGGTGTAGCGCTTGATACAATGCAACAAATTGAGTCGCTCATGGTAACACGCCACTATAAAGGCTTTGTGAAATAGGAGGGAAACAATATGTATATTCTATTAATGGGACCTCCTGGTGCTGGTAAAGGCACTCAGGCAGCTCGACTTATTGAAAAATACGGTATTCCCCAAATTTCAACAGGTGATATGTTCCGCGCTGCGATTAAGAACGAAACACCTCTTGGAGTTGAGGCTAAGAAATACATCGATGCTGGTCAATTGGTACCAGACAGTGTAACTGTTGGTATCGTACGTGATCGCTTGGTGAAAGATGACTGCAAATCTGGATTTATTCTTGATGGATTCCCAAGAACTACAGCGCAAGCTGTATCCTTGGATGCAATCCTTAAAGAATTAGGAATTTCTTTGGACGCTGTACTTAACTTAAACGTTCCTTCCGAGGAATTAGTTAAACGTATTAGCGAACGAGCTGTTCTAGAAAATCGTGCTGATGATAACCCTGAAACAGTACAGAAACGTCTAGCTGTGTACGAAGAATCTACTAAACCTTTAATTGACTACTATCGCAATAGCGGTTTATATGAAGAAATTAATGGTTTACAAGATGTAGACGCAGTATTTGCTGACATCATTAAGGCTTTGGAGAAATAATCCATGATTATTTTGAAATCGCCCCATGAAATTGAATGTATCCGCAAGGCAAGTAAGCTTACAGCAGACACGTTGTCCTTGTTAGTAGAAAAGGCTAAACCTGGCATCACGACGCTTGAGTTAGATACAATTGCCGAAGAATATATTCGCAGCCACGGTGGTATACCAAGTTGTAAAGGGTACTATGGATTCCCTGCTACAATCTGTGCTTCTATCAATGATGAAGTTGTTCATGGTATTCCGAGCGCTAAGCGTAAGCTTAAAAACGGTGATGTCCTCAGTATTGATCTTGTATCATCTATTGATGGATATCACGGCGATTCGGCTGTGACGATTCCTATCGGTCACGTCAAACCTGATGTGATGAAATTGTTAAAAGTGACAGAAGAAAGTCTGTTCAAGGGAATTGAACAAGTGAAAGTTGGCAACCGTATCGGTGCTATCGGTCATGCTGTTCAAACGTATTGTGAGAAACATGGTTACGGTGTCGTTCGCGACTTCGTAGGTCATGGTTTAGGCCGCGAAATGCATGAAGATCCGCAAATACCAAACTATGGTAGTCCTGATCAAGGACCTCTTATGAAACCTGGTATGGTATTGTGTATCGAACCGATGATTACTCTAGGTACGCATCGTGTTCGTGTATTAGGGGATGACTGGACAGCAGTTACCATAGATGGTAAAGCTGCTGCTCATTTCGAACATACAGTGGTTGTTACAGAAAACGGCCCTGAAATATTAACCATGCGTGATGAACCGCGGTTAATTAAATAAAACAGGTAACCGGAGGAAAAGATATGTCAAAAGAAGACGTTATTGAGGTGGAAGGTACGGTAGTTGAGGCTTTACCGAATGCCATGTTCCAAGTTGAATTGGAAAATGGTCATATCGTATTGGCTCATGTGTCAGGTAAAATGCGTATGAATTTTATCCGTATTCTTCCTGGTGATAAAGTTACTATGGAACTGACACCGTATGACTTAAATCGTGGTCGCATCACCTATCGCTTTAAATAAGCATAGGGTCCACAAAGGAGGTACTAATGAAGGTTCAACCATCAGTTAAAAAGATATGCGAAAAATGTAAAATCATTAAACGCAAAGGCCGTGTAATGGTTATTTGCGAAAATCCAAAACATAAACAAAAACAAGGATAATCTGATAGGAGGTGGATGATTAGATGGCACGTATCGCCGGTGTAGATTTACCTCGTGATAAACGAGTGGAAATTGGTTTAACTTATATTTATGGTATTGGTCCAACTTTAGCATCTGAAATCATTGCTAAAACTGGCATCAATCCTGACACACGTGTTCGTGATCTTTCTGAAGATGAAGTAGCGAAAATCCGTGAATTGTTAGATGCTGATTACAAAGTTGAAGGTGACCTTCGTCGTGAAGAAGCTCTTAACATTAAACGCTTAATTGAAATCAACTCCTATCGAGGCAAACGTCATCGTATGGGTTTACCACTTCGTGGTCAACGTACTAAAACGAATGCACGTACTCGCAAAGGTCCTAGAAAAGCAATTGCTGGTAAAAAGAAATAAGATAAAGGAGGGATAAAGCGTGGCTAAAAAAGTTGTTAGAACTAAAAGAAAAGAAAAGAAACATATTGAATCCGGTGCGGCTCATATTCGTTCTACATTCAATAACACTATCGTAACTTTGACAGATACAAACGGTAATGCGTTGTCTTGGGCTTCCGCTGGTGGCTTGGGCTTCCGTGGTTCCCGTAAATCCACTCCATTCGCTGCTCAAATGGCTGCTGAACAAGCTGCTAAAGCTGCAATGGAACATGGTCTTCGCACTGTTGAAGTATTCGTAAAAGGTCCTGGATCCGGCCGTGAAGCTGCAATCCGTGCTTTACAAGCTGCAGGTCTTGAAGTTACTTCCATTAAAGACGTAACTCCAATTCCTCACAATGGTTGTCGCCCTCCAAAACGCCGTCGTGTATAATTTATAGCGGCCGATTTGATACGGTGCTATAATTAAACTATGAACGTGTGTTGTATAGGAGGATGTTCCTGATGAGCGAAGAAAAGAAACTTAAAATCGAGAAAGTGGACATCGCCGAAGGCGGTCGCTATGGTAAGTTTGTATGTGAACCATTAGACCGTGGCTATGGTATCACTCTCGGTAATAGCTTACGCAGAATTTTGCTTTCATCCTTGGATGGGGCAGCTATCACCTCTATCAAAATTGATGGAGTTCTTCATGAGTTCTCTACTATTCCTGGTATTCGCGAAGACGTTACGGATATCATCCTTAACTTAAAGCAATTGTGCATTAAAGTTGAAGAAGATGTTCAATTACCTTTGGAAGTTCATTTTGACTTCCAAAAGGACGGCGTATTGACAGCTGCTGACTTAGCTGAGCAATTCCCACCAGAAGTAGAAGTATTGAATCCTGAACTAGTGATTGCGACAATGGATGAGACAGCTCATCTCGTAATGGACGTAGTAATCGAACGTGGCAAAGGTTACGTTCCTTCCACGAAGAATAAAAAAGATACAGATGTAATCGGTTGTATTCCAATCGATTCCATCTTCTCTCCAATTCTTCGTGCCAAATACGAAGTGAGTGATGTTCGTGTAGGCAATGAAATGGACTTTGACAAACTTACATTAGAAGTTTGGACTGATGGTTCCATTACTGCTGCTGATGCAGTAGCAAAATCTGCTGCCATTATGATTGGTTATTTAGGGAACTTCACTAAATTAGCGCACTCTGCAGATGTTGTAGATGTAAACACAGGTGAAGGCGGTATCGTTGTTGATCCAGTAGGTTCCGATAATGAAGAACCGGCTGTAGATGACGGCCCAGCAAAGATTTCCATCGATGAGTTGGAACTCTCTGTTCGTGCGTATAACTGCTTGAAACGTGCTGGCATTAATACAATTGCAGATTTGCTAGACAAAACCATTGATGACTTAGGAAAAGTTCGCAATTTAGGTAAAAAATCCATCGATGAAATTGAGGAAAAACTCAACAATCATCCAGGTGGTTTTCACCTTAAACAAAAAGGCGAATAAGGAGGAAGACGAATGTACAGAAAATTAGGCCGCGACAGCTCCGCTCGTAAAGCGTTGTTCCGTAGCATGTTAACATCTTTCTTCCAATATGAGCGTATTGAAACTACAGAAGCTAAAGCGAAAGAACTTCGCTCTTTAGCTGATCAAATGGTAACTTTGGCTAAACGTGGTGATCTTCATGCACGTCGCCAAGTTCTTGCATACCTCATGGATGAAAGCGTAGTAAAAAAATTGTTTGATACAATTGCTCCAAAATATGCAGACCGTCAAGGTGGTTACACTCGTGTAATCAAAACTGGTCTTCGCAAAGGTGACGCTGCACCTTTGGCTATTATCGAGTTAGTTTAATCAAACTCATACGGTGTTGTAACTTATGTTGCAGCACCGTTTTTTTATTGTCAATTTTATGGTACAATCGATTAGTATAATATCGTAATATGTTAGCAGTTATCGTAATATTGAATATGTATTGTTAACCGTAAAGGGGTTTACTTTCATAGAAACGAAATTGACTAGAAAGATATGAGGTTATCCATGAATGAAAAGGACATTATGATTGAGGTCAATCATATGAGTCATATTTATACTGATGAAAATGGCAATGATGTACATGCACTAAATGATGTGAGTTTATCCATCAAGCGTGGTGAGTTTGTTTGTATTATCGGTACTAATGGTAGTGGTAAAAGTACACTAGCCAAGCATTTCAACGTGTTATTACAACCTAGTGAAGGTTATATCAATGTATGTGGCTATGATACGCGTGATGAAGAACATATTTGGGATATACGCCAACATGTAGGTATGGTGTTCCAAAATCCGGATAACCAAATAGTGGCAGCTGTCGTAGAAGAAGATGTTGCCTTTGGTCCAGAAAATCTTGGAATTCCTAGTGCTGAAATTAGAAAACGTGTCGATGCAGCATTAGAGGCTGTTAATATGACTGAATATAGAGAGCATGGTCCTCATTTGTTGTCTGGTGGTCAAAAGCAACGTATTGCTATTGCTGGCGTACTTGCCATGAAACCTGATTGTATCGTTCTTGACGAACCAACGGCTATGCTCGATCCAAAAGGTCGTCGTGAGGTATTAGAGACAGTTCATAAACTCAATAAAGAAGAAGGTATCACTATCGTGTACATTACACACTTTATGGAGGAAGCTGTCACAGCTGATCGTGTGGTAGTTATGAAAAATGGTGTGAAATTACATGATGGCACTCCTCGTGAAATCTTCAGTCATGTAGATACCTTAAAAGGTCTTGGCCTTGATGTTCCAGTTGCATCTGAAATTGCTTTTAAATTAAATGAAAAAGGTTATGAGGTCGGTAAAAGTATCATCAATAATGAAGAATTAGCTGTAGGTCTTAAACATTCTAAATTAGCTGACCAACTACTAGATAATCATAATGTAGGGGCTAACACTATAAGTTCTCCTACCAATAAAGATGTAAATGTGGTAAGAGGGGAGGGCACACACTAATGGCGATTGTATTAGATAATATTACTTATACCTATGGTGTAGGTACTCCATTTGAAAAGACAGCCCTTCACGGTGTATCTCTTACTGTTGAAAACGGTGAGTTTTTAGGCATCATTGGTCATACCGGCTCTGGTAAATCTACCTTTGTACAACATTTAAATGGCTTATTACACCCTACAACAGGAACGGTTACCGTTAATGGCGTAGATATTAGTGCTTCTACGGAGGAAGCTAAAAAGATGCGCCATAAGGTAGGCATGGTGTTCCAATATCCAGAACATCAGTTGTTTGAAGAAACTATTGCTGAAGATATTGCCTTTGGCCCTAAAAACTTAGGCCTCAGTGCTGATGAAGTAGATGAACGGGTACGGGAGGCAATGAAATTTGTAGGTCTTGATTACGACACCTACGCGGAGCGTTCTCCATTCCATCTATCTGGTGGACAAATGCGCCGTGTTGCCATTGCTGGTGTAGTGGCTATGGATCCAGATTTCCTAGTTCTTGATGAGCCATCTGCAGGCCTTGACCCATTTGGTCGTGAAGAAATCTTTGAAGAAATCATTCGACTTCATAAAGAAAAGGGCATTACTGTAATCCTTGTATCACATAACATGGAGGATATTTCTCGCATGGCATCTCGCCTCGTGGTACTCGATAAAGGTCGTATCGTTCTCGATGGAGAACCGATGGATATCTTTAATCATCACCGTGATGAATTGCAAGCTGTTGGTGTAGACGTACCACCAGTATCTGTAACCATGGAATATTTGCGTGAACAAGGATTAGATGTATCTAATCGTGTATTATCCGTGGATGATGCAGTACAAGCCATTCTAGAAGGAGGTAGCCATGTTAAATAACATTACTATTGGGCAATACTTCCCAGGAAACTCCTTCTTGCATCGCATGGATCCTCGTGCCAAGATTATTGCTACAACTATCTTTGTGGTAGCTATCTTCCTAGCAAATTCTCCTCTTGCGTATGGCTTGGTAGGGGCATTTACCATCTTTGCTATGCTGTTATCAAGATTGCCATTACGCTTGATGTGGTCAGCTATTAAACCACTTTGGATTATTATTGTATTTACTATGGGTATTCATATCTTTACGACCCCAGGTAATTCACTTTTCCAATGGGGCATTATTAATATTACAGATCAAGGCTTAGCTATGGGTCTACAAATGGCGGCACGATTAATCTTTTTAATCTTGTTCTCATCCCTATTGACCTATACGACATCACCAATTCGTTTGACCGATGGTATTGAGCATTTGCTAAACCCATTCCGTTGTATTGGCGTACCTGCTCATGAATTGGCTATGATGATGACCATTGCATTGCGTTTCATTCCTACTTTATTGGATGAAACAGATCGTATTATGAAAGCTCAATCTGCTCGTGGTGCAGACTTTGTAACAGGGTCTATCATTCAACGGGCAAAAAATATGGTACCTTTATTGGTTCCTTTATTCATCAGTGCATTTAGACGTGCTGATGAACTGGCTATTGCTATGGAAGCGCGTTGCTATCGAGGTGGTGTAAACCGTACGCGCATGAAAGAACTACAAGTTACCTATGTAGATTATATCGGCGTAGGAGCTGTCATTTTGGTTACCATCGTACTCATCGTTTTATGGTGGCTTGATCTATGAGGAATATACGGATTATAGTTGCTTATGATGGCACCGATTTAGCGGGCTATCAAAAACAGCCTGATGATAAGGGCTTAACCGTACAAGGTTGTTTAGAATATGGCTTATCAAAAATCTGTAATGAGCCTATTCAAATCTACGGTGCTTCTCGTACGGATGCAGGAGTACATGCGAAGTTTCAAGTCTGTACATTCCAAACATCTGGATCTATACCGGTAGAAAATATTCCTCGCGCTATGATTGCGCATATCCCAAAGGATATAGTCGTTCTTGAAGCCGTGGAAATTCCTCTTGATTGGAGGCCTCGATGGAATATATATGGTAAGGAATATGTATATACCATTCATAATCAGCTCATTGCAAATCCTTTAACAAAACGATACCATTGGCATGTTAAGAAGCCTCTTAATATAGACCTCATGCAAGCTGCAGGCAATGAATTATTAGGCACCCATGACTTTACAACCTTAAAGGGGACGAATTCAACGCCCGCTGATCCGGTAAAAACAATTATAGGAATTCATGTAGAGGCAGAAGGCTCTCATGTTACCATTTCTGTAGTGGGAGATGGGTTCTTATACCACATGGTTCGCAATATTGCAGGGCTTCTCGTCGATGTAGGCCTTGGAAGACGCAAGGTGGAGGATATTAAGGGCTATTTGGCTGCTAAAGATCGTCGTGTTATAGGCAAAACGGCGCCAGCCCAAGGGTTATGTTTAGAGGAGATATTCTTTACGGAAGAACGTCAGCAAGAGGTGTTACAGAATAAATATTCTATATAATTTTGTATAGACTGCATTCTCCTAGAATTTATTTAAAACGATAACTATTAATACTAAAAGGATACTACTTAGCATGTAGTATCCTTTTTTCTTATAATTTTTAGTTATAATGCCTTAATTTATACCTATTATTATGTGAAATGATACATTGTAAACCCAATATATACATGATACAATGACGATATGGACAGGTTCGTACTATAAAACATTAACATAGTAAGGTAGACTCTTGTCAGCAGTGTAATTTTTATCCTAAGGAGGGTGAATCTCTTGCAAAAACGTAAAGATTTTATCTGGAAAATGGGCGGCCAACAAGGTGAAGGTATCGAGAGTTGTGGCGAAATTATGGCGACAATCCTCGCTAAAGAAGGTTATTCCTTGTATAGCCAACGTTTATTTGCATCTCGTATCAAAGGTGGTCATACTACATTCGCATTGCGCGTTGCATTAGAACAAGTTATGTCTATTGGTGAAGGCGTAGACTTCTTGCTTTCTCTTGATCAAGAAACAGTTGATATGCATGGTTCTGAAGTTCGTGAGGGCGGTTACATCATCTGTGACAGCAAAGTAAATCCTGACTTCTCTAAATTTGAAGGTACAAAGGTTAATTGCTTGTCCTTGCCAATCTCTGAAACTGCAATGAAACAAGGTTCCTTGTTGATGCGTAATATCGTAGCACTTGGTATGTCTGTTGCACTTCTTGGTTTCGATACTAAGATGTTTAAAGATGCGATTGCTGCTAAATTTGCGAAAAAATCCCAAGAAATCGTGGATAAAAACTTAGCTGCCTTTGACGACGGTCATGGCCTTGTAATGGAAAAATTGGGTGATGTGGAAATCGATACATTGCCAGCTCCTGGTAAGAAAGATCAAATGTTCTTATTAGGTAATGAAGCATGTGCTTTAGGTGCTATTGCTGCGGGTTCTCGTTTCATGGCATCTTATCCTATTACTCCAGCATCTGAAGTAATGGAATATATGATTAAAAATATGGATAAATTGGGTGCTACTATCGTTCAAACAGAGGACGAAATCGCAGCATGCATGACAGCTATGGGTGGCGTATACGCAGGTGTTCGTGGCTTCACATGTACTTCTGGCCCTGGTCTTTCCTTGATGGCTGAATCCTTATCCATGGCTTCCATGGCTGAATTACCAATGGTTGTTATCGATGTTCAACGTTCTGGCCCATCTACAGGTATGGCTACAAAGGTTGAACAATCCGATATTGATGCGGCTTGCTATAATGCACATGGCGATTACTCTGGTATCGTTATTTCTCCAACATCTATTGAAGAATGCTTCTATGAAATTCAAAAAGCTTTCAACTTGGCAGAAATGTACCAATGTCCAGTTATCTTCATGCCTGATTTACAACAAGGTTTGAATAAACAATCCGTTCCTTCCTTCGATTTGAACCGTGTACCTATTAACCGCGGTAAAATGATGAAAGAAGCTGACCTTCCTGCATTGGAACAACCTAATTACTTCAAACGCTTTGAATTGACTGAAGATGGTATTTCTCCTCGTACAATTCCTGGTATGAAAAATGGTCTATTCCTTTCCACTGGTTTAGAACATAATGAAGAAGGTAAACCAGCAGAAGCGCCTACAATGCACGTAGCGCAAACTGATAAACGTTTCCGCAAATTGGAAACTGTAGCTGATAACTACGAACCATTCTTGAATAACGCTAAATACGACGAAGCAGATGTACTTGTTGTAGGTATGGCTTCTAGCCGTGGCGCTATCGAAGAAGCTGTTGCTGAATTCGATCAAGAAGGTGTTAAAGTTAACCACTTGCAATTGCGCTTGATTAAACCATTCCCAGCAAAACAATTACAACCATTCATGGATGCTGCGAAAAAAGTGGTTATCGTTGAGCACAATGCAACAGGTCAATTGACTAACTTATTTAAAATCAACATGCATAAGAAATCTAAAATTTCCAGCTGCTTGAAATACGATGGTAATCCATTCACAAAAAGTTATGTGAAAAATGCGATTAAGGAGGTCCTATAATATGACAACAGCTAAAGATTACAGAAACGATATTCGTCCTAACTGGTGTCCAGGCTGTGGCCATTATGGGGTTCAAGCAGCGATTACTGACGCTGTAGTAGCGAAAAATATTCCACCAGAAAAATTAGCAGTAATTTCCGGTATCGGTTGCTCTAGCCGTATCGGTGGTTATTTCTACGCATATGGTGCTCATACAACTCATGGTCGTGCGCTTCCTTACGCACAAGGCGTTAAACTTGCTAACCAAGACTTAGAAGTTATCGCTTGCTCTGGTGATGGTGATGCGTTCGCTATCGGTATGGGTCATACTATTCATGCTTTCAAACGTAATGTAAATATGACATACGTCGTAATGGATAACCATGTATATGGTTTGACTAAAGGTCAAGCATCCCCTCGTTCCGATATCGGTTTTGTTACAAAAACAACACCTCGTGGGGCATTCGAATCTCCATTGTCTGTTTGTGAAACTGCAATTGCTGCAGGTGCTACATTCGTAGCACAAGGTTACATGATTAATCGTGCACAACTTGTAGAGTTGATTCAAAAAGCAATGGATCATGAAGGTTTCTCCTTCATCAACGTTTTCAGCCCATGTGTTACATACAATAAACACAACAGCTATGACTGGTTCAAAGAACATTTGGTAGAATTGCCAGAAGGTTATGACCCAACAGATCGTGCAGCAGCACTTAAAACATTGGGTGAAACTGATGGCTTGGTAACAGGTGTTATCTATCAAGATACTACTAAACCTTCCTTCGAAAAAGCTCTGGCAGCAGCAAATGGTGGTCCACATCCTCGTCCATTAACTGAAGATGTTGTAAAACCAGATCAAGCGCTATTCGATAGCCTTTGCAATCAATTTAAATAATCTTATCTAAATTGAATCATGTATAATCTGAACCCCTCTTTACTGAATGTCTGGTAAAGAGGGGTTTTTACATTATGACATTATGAATAGTATGATTACTTTAGAGTGTTCTGAATGATACGGTTATTTTATAGTGGTATGAATCGTATTATTACTTTACGGAGGTTTTCTTAATTGATATACTAATTTATAATTTAGGATATTTATAATTAAGTAAAAATTGAACGCTTATAAGTATAAGAGGCTATTATTTCAGAATATGAGGCATAATGGAAACGTATAGATGTATTACTTACTATGCGATTCATTAAGGAGAGGGAATGAGTAACGTGTCGAATGAATATAATGAATCATTACTAGAGCCACTTAAGTATTATCGGGAAGAGTTAAAAGACGCCTTCCAACAAGTAACCGAAGAATACTTTCAACAATTAGTAGATCAATCAAAGGTAGATATAGATAACAATAAAGTATTAATAGATAAGTATACTGCTGTATCAGAAAATCGGGACCAATCGAATACATCCTATAAACGATTTGGCCTTATCAAAAAGGTTGATATTGTTATTGGTATAGGTGCCATTATTTATGGTATTTATCAGTTTTCACAAGACCATATTGATATTGTAGCGGTTATTGTTTCTATACTTATATTAGTTCTATGTGTAGGGCTTTACCTATATTGGATTAAGCCTAATAGTAAGAGTCTTGAGGAAAAGCTTAATGATCTAGATGCTACATTAGCTAAAATGCGCCAAGAAGGTTATGAGATGATGGCACCTTTGAATAATCTTTTTCATAGTGAAATGACTAGTGAACTCTTAAAAAAGGCGATTCCCTTTATTCATATGGATTCTAACTTTAATATTGAACGGTACGAACAGCTCGTTAAAGATTATGGATTCTTGGAAAAAGGTAGTGTAAATCATTCCACCTTAGATATTGCTTCTGGTGATATTTTAGGAAACCCCTTTGTTTTTCTGAAGCGCATAATCCACTGGATGGATGATTATACCTATGAGGGAACCTTAGATGTTACCTATACAGAGGAATATGTCGATTCTAATGGGAATCTAAAAACTCGTGATGTTAACGAAACATTACGGGCCGTTATAAGACAACCAGGTCCTTATTATGCGAATAGAGTATCTTTAGTGTATGGTAATCATGCAGCACCTAACTTAACATTCCATAGAAAACCACCTGAAAAAGGATTCTTCAATTTTGGTGGTGCCAAGAGTCGGATAGCCAAAGGCATTGCTAGTCTTAGACAGAAGGGTCAGGATTCATTGGAGAATGGTGGAGGCTTCCAAGCTCTGGCCAATGAAGAGTTTGATGCACAATTTAATGCATTAGATCGCAACAATGAGGTTGAGTTCCGCGTACTATTTACGCCATTAGCACAAAACAACTATAAGGATATTTTTGAAAACTCTCCATATGGAGATGACTTTATATTTAATAAAGAGTGTAAAATTAATGAGATTAAAGCTGACAATTCTCAAAATTGGGACTTTGATACATCACCATCTCAGTATTATGATTTTTCATTCCAAAAGATTAAAGAGAAGTTCATTAATTACAACTGCAGTTACTTTGATCACATGTATTTCTCATTCCTACCAATTTTAGCGATTCCTGTGTATCAACAAATGGCTTCTAATGATTATATTTATGGCAAGTCTTATAATTTCAAATATAATGATTACATTACAGAAATGCTAGCAAATAAAATGGGACTTAATTTATTTGTTCCTCCTGATGCGGCTCAGCGGAATAATGTAAAAACAATTCTTAAGACTAGCCACCATAAAAATGAAGGTGACTCTGAGGTAATTAAGGTAGATGCCTATTCTTATAGGACCATCGAACACGTAGATCAAGTACCTGTACGAGCTGGTAATGGTAGAACCTATTATGTTCCAGTCCGCTGGGACGAGTATGTTCCTGTTACAAAATACGAATTGATAGAGGTTTCAGAAATTAAATCTGCTGGAGAGGATTTTAATCATATTAAAGGTCTAGATCAGTATCAAAAATCTGAAAATAATAGAGATAGGTCTTTTGCATACGATCACTTTATGGCAGGTAAACTATATCGACAAAATCAGTCTCTCGACGATTTATTAAATACTATTTACAAAGAATTTGGAGGTACCCAAAATGGCTAACCAACTCGACGAAATGAATCCGGAAATTATGTCTGAAGGCAGAGATGTGCATGTTATTGCTAAGGTAATCCCTGTTGAAACTAGTGGCTTTGAAAAACTTCTTCCAACGATCCTTATGGCAGTTGGTGTTATCGGTATCGTTTTAGGCATAGTTATAGACAAGTATTTAGTATCTATTATTGGCGCCATTGTATTGATTTATCCATGGTGGCGATTAAAACAAATTAGCTCAGAGTTTAATATGATGGAACAAAGAATTCAAAATGCTGCATCTGAAATTGATAACTATATGGAGCAACGTGTTGTGATTCTTTCTAATGCGGCTAAACTTGTGGAAAAATCTATTGAAGTTGATAAGGATATCCTTGTAGACATTGCTAAGTATAGAAGTGGTAATTTTTCTGAAGAATCTAGAAGTGATGTGAATGCACAACTTAACAAGGCTACAAGAGCCCTCAACGTAGCTATAGAAAATTATCCTGAATTACAAAGCCAAGATACAATTCGTGATGCAATGCAACAAAATTCTTACTTACAAAAAGAAATTACTGCAGCTAGAACGTTGTATAATGATGCTGTAAATACTTGGAATAGAGAAATCTTTGAATTCCCATTTAAAAAGATTGTAGCTGCAAAAGAAGGTAGAACTACTAGAATTCCATTTATTGCAGATCAAGAAACTAAAGAAAAAGCTAAAGGCGTTTTCTTTTAAGGGATAGGCAATTGGACGTTAGTATATAAAGGGCATACTATAAAATCTGACATTAGTATATAAGGGGATACTATGAAGTCTTATGAAAAAGGGATTAGCTTGTCTATCTGGACATTGAGCTGGCCTATATTTATTGAAGTATTCCTACAGCTGTTAGTAGGTAATATAGACCAAGTGATGATGAGCCATTACTCTCCTCAAGCGGTAGCAGCTGTGGCTAATGCCAATCAAATTTTAAATATATTTATTATGCTCATTATTGTTATGAGTACAGCTACGACGATTTTGATTGCCCAGTATTTAGGGGCTCGAAATCAGTCTAAGCTATCTGAGGTATGTACGGTCAGTTTGATGTTGAACTTTTTGTTTTCATCTGTTGCGGCCGTATTCTTTATCACCTGTCATGAATGGATTTTTACATGGCTAGGTATACCTCCCGAAACGATGAGTGATACGTCGATATATACGACCATTGTGGCCGCTGGATTACCGATTCAGGCTATGTATTATGCGCTGGTTGCCGTATTTAGAGGCCATTCATTAACGCGTGTTACTATGTATATCGCGTTAGTTATGAATGTTATCCATATCACAACTAACTATGTATTAATATTTGGTCATGGTCCCATACCAAGCCTTGGTGTACTAGGGGTATCAATTTCTACCTGGTTATCTAAGGTGGTAGGCCTCGTAATTATTGGCTATACCTTTAAGAAGTTGCTTACTTTAGAGGTGAGCTTCAAATTTTTAAAACCATTCCCGTGGCATACGGTTAAGTCTTTACTGAATATCAGTGTTCCCTCTGGTGGTGAAACCTTAAGTTATCAGTTATCTCAGACAACGATTATGAAAATGGTCAATATCCTAGGGCTAGCTGTTATTAATACAAAGGTGTATGTATCAGTTGTTGCCATGCTTTGCTATGTATATACCATAGCATTAGCAAATGCATCTCAAGTTATTGTGGGTTACCTGATGGGGGCTAAACGACAAGCTGAGGTGACAAATCGCGTATGGCATTCTATGTTGTTAGCCATTGCCATTAGTGTAGGACTGGCTACGTTCTTTTATATTACCAGTGATATTGTACTATCCATATTTACTACGGATCCAGAAATCCTATCGTTAGCACATAATGTATTACTGATTGAGATTTTTCTTGAGTTAGGTCGTGCCGTTAATATTGTTATGGTTGGCTGCTTACAAGCAGCAGGGGATATTCGGACGCCGATGCTCGTAGGCATTTTTGGCATGTGGTTATGTGCTGTACCATTGTCCTATCTATTTGGAATTTACTGGGAATGGGGGCTCGTAGGCATTTGGATTGCCATGGCGGTAGATGAAATTTTACGAGGTTTATTATTTGTATATCGCTGGTATAGTGGGAAGTGGAAAAATAGACGCCTCATAGAGGCATAGTCTTATATTTACACGATTTCAATATACTTTTAGTAGTTTGTAGATATAGTTAGCCTTACATTAGAGAGTGTAAGGCTAATTATTTGTGAAAGTAGGTTTATATGAGTAAGACAGTAGGCATTATTGGCTTAGGTCTATTAGGTGGTTCGTTGGCGAAGGCTTTAAAGGCCTATACCGATTATGAGGTGGTAGGGTATGCTCGTCGCCAAGAGGTTTGTGATGCGGCCATTCAGGATGGGGTGGTAAAAGCTGCTTGGACTGAGGTAGAACTATTGATTGAAAATTCAGATATTGTTGTATTTTCATTGCCTCCAGATACAAATGCAAGACTATTTACAGAAATGGCATATCTTTTTAGACCAGGACAAGTGGTGACTGATGTATCTAGTGCAAAGGAAAACTTTGTACGAGCTGTATATGATTCTATTCCGAAAGGGACAATTTTTGTGTCTGTTCATCCTATGGCTGGCTCTGAAAAGGGTGGCTACGAAGTATCTCATAAAAACCTATTTAAAGGTATGGGTTGGATTGTACTAGAGGATAAGGCCTCTGATGTATATAGTGAAGAGGTTGCTCAAGAACTAGCTGAAATGGGACGCGCTGTAGGATCACGTATTGAATTCGTCGATATCTATGCTCACGATGCGTATTTAGCTATGGTGAGTCATATGCCACATTTATTGGCATCCATTTTAACTCAAGTTTCCGGTGGTGATGAACTAGGCGAGTTGCGCATGAAATTATCTGCAGGGGGCTTTAGAGATTGTACACGTGTTGCCGGTGGGTTACCATCTATGTGGCGTGAAATCATTTACGGTAATAGACACAATGTAATTGAAGGTCTTTCACAAATCGAATCCGAAATCAAACGGGTAAAAGAGATACTTTCACAAGAAGATGAAGGTCAAGCTTTAGAATCCTATCTTGAACGAGGAAGAGAAATCCGCGGTAAATTACCATATTTAACAGGACAAATAAAGAATAGCTAATGATAAATAATTATTAGCTAAGGCTATACATTGGTTAGCACTCATAGAGTACTAATAATGAATAATTAACATTCATTTGAGCTTGATGTATATTTATGTAGCTGAAGCAACGTGGTTTATGCAGTATAATGTATATACTAGAGTTCGTAAAGAATATACGTTTAACATATTATTTAGTTAAGGAGATACCATGAGTTTGTTACAAGAAACTTGTGACGCTATTAGAGGTCGCAGTCATGAAATTGAACAACATATAATCGATAATTGGAATGCAGGTTCGTCTGTAGAACAATATGGGCGACTTGTGAACGTGGTGGCTCAATATGGTGCGGCTACAAATCAGGAACAGTTAACGGTTCCAAAACCTTGTATGATTATTGCCTCTGCCGATCATGGCGTGGCCGATATGGGCGTAAGTGCGTACCCAAAGGAAACAACTGTAGGGATGACACAAAACTACCTAATTCCTAAGGGGGCGGGCGCAAATTCCTTAGCTAATTACTGTGGTGCTCAAATGGAAGTCATCGATATGGGCATTGATGCAGACATGAGCTGGGTACCAGGACTCCGTAGTCATAAACTTGGTATGGGCACAAAAAACTTTGTAGAAGAACCGGCCATGACACGTGAACAAGCCATTGAAGGCATTGAAACAGGTATCCGTCTTGTAAAAGAGAAAATCGACGAAGGCTTTAATGTTTTCTTAGTAGGGGAAATGGGCATTTCTAATACTACTGCAAGTGCTCTTATGACTGCTAAATTTGCAGGACTCACTGCAGAGGAAGCTACAGGGCGAGGAACTAATATTTCTGATGAGCGTCTAAAATTAAAGCAACGCATTGTGCATGATGTATTAGAAAAATATAAAAATATTCCGAAAGATGATGCAATCGGAATTTTATCCTCTGTGGGCGGCTTTGAATTTACCTGTATCGTAGGTGTTATTCTAGGTGCTGCAGCGAATAATGCACTTGTTATTATTGATGGTTTTAATACATCCGCTTGTGCATTGGTTGCTAAAACATTAGTTCCACAGGCGATGGATTATGTAATGGCATCTCATTTATCTGCTGAAAAAGCGGCTAAATCTTCTTTAGAAAATTTAGGCCTTGAAGCCTATGTTGATTTAGGGCTATGTCTCGGTGAGGCCTCTGGTGGTTCCATTCAAATGGGAATGCTAGATCTTGCCGTTCATATGTATTTGGCTGTTACAGGAGGTAAGGCATGAGAACTTTTACAATTGAACCATTACATGCACCATCCATGGAAGCATGCCGATTACGTATCGATAATTTAACAAAACCTATTTATAGCCTTGCAACATTAGAGTTAATAGCTGAGCGTTTTGCAGGTATTCTGGCAGATCCTCAACCAAATCATTTACGATATGGCGTACTTGTGGTGGCGTCGGACCACTTGGTAGATGGTCCCCAAAATAGTCAGCATGGTAGTGAAAGTTATGAGGATATCAAGCGTTTCAATGAAGGTAGAACGGCTACGCAGGGGGCCGCATCTAAGTTGAATGCAGCTGTGCACGTTGTAAATATAGGTCTTGAACAAGATACTAGTAATCTAGAATATATTGATCAACAAGTCATTCGTAAAGGATCTCATTTCTTTGGTGTAGAACCTGTTATTTCTCAAGATGAACTTGAGCGAGCTCTAGAGCTTGGCTTTACCTATGCTGATAAATTATATGCTGATGGATTACAAGTGGTGGCGATTGGTAATGTAGGGGAAAGGGCATTCCTTGATTCTCTCGTAACGACTGCAACTATCACAGGATGTGAATTTAGTGATATTCTCGTTCATACTGAATGTGGCCCTACTGTTGAACAGCGAGCGGCTCATATTCATTCCTTTGTAGATCGTTTTAATATCGCTGTTGATGATTGGCCTGCTATGAGTGAAAGCGAGCGCCGTGATGCGGTATTACACTTACTTCAGGTAGCAGGGGGACTAGATATTGCATTCTTAACAGGTTTTATCTTAGGTGCCGCAAGTCACCGTATGGCCGTAGTATTTGATAATGCCGTAACAGGCGCAGCTGTATTGGCTGCAGCTACTATTGAGCCATTAGTTAAGGACTATATATTCCCATCAGCTGCCTATGAGGAACCAATTCATAAGGAACAATGTCGATTCCTTGGAATAAAACCATGTTTACACTACAATTTACAAATTGATGAAGCATTGGGTTCCACAATGGGTCTATCTATTATCGATGCATCTATGCATATGTTAAATGATATGAAAACCTTCGTTGAAGCTGAGGTTAAAGCGGCTGAAGATGGTGCCGGTAAAGGTAGACAAAAGAATAAAGAGTAATCTATATAAAAGAGGGAGTTTTAAATCCCTCTTTTTGTATGTTTTATGCTCAATTATGTAAAATTAACTGAGAATTTCATGGAAAAACCATTGACACTATATGTGTAAATTGATATTATTATAGGGCAGTCAGGACAGACTTAAATTCTTCTTGACGACAGATTGATGATTATGTTATATTAATTATCGGTTCTGTATGCGGGAATAGCTCAGCGGTAGAGCACCGCCTTGCCAAGGCGGGGGTCGCGAGTTCGAATCTCGTTTCCCGCTCCATACATTCCTCGATAGCTCAGTTGGTAGAGCAATCGGCTGTTAACCGATCGGTCGTAGGTTCGAGTCCTACTCGAGGAGCCATTTATGACTCACTAGCTCAGTTGGCAGAGCACCTGACTTTTAATCAGGGTGTCCCGCGTTCGAGTCGCGGGTGAGTCACCATTCTGGCCCGTTGGTCAAGCGGTTAAGACACCGCCCTTTCACGGCGGTATCCCGGGTTCGATTCCCGGACGGGTCACCACATATGGACGATTAGCTCAGCTGGGAGAGCGCCTGCCTTACAAGCAGGATGTCGGCAGTTCGATCCTGTCATCGTCCACCACATGCGGGAATAGCTCAGCGGTAGAGCACCGCCTTGCCAAGGCGGGGGTCGCGAGTTCGAATCTCGTTTCCCGCTCCATTAATATTCCTCGATAGCTCAGTTGGTAGAGCAATCGGCTGTTAACCGATCGGTCGTAGGTTCGAGTCCTACTCGAGGAGCCAATTTCATATGGCCCGTTGGTCAAGCGGTTAAGACACCGCCCTTTCACGGCGGTATCCCGGGTTCGATTCCCGGACGGGTCACCACATGGACGATTAGCTCAGCTGGGAGAGCGCCTGCCTTACAAGCAGGATGTCGGCAGTTCGATCCTGTCATCGTCCACCAACGTAAGCGGTTATCTTCGGATGGCCGCTTTTTGTTATATAACACAATAGCTATTTATATATATCAATAGTTATTTCTATTTATATGATGAATTGTAAAATATATTGCGACAAATAAAAAGACTCATATTGGAGATCTCGTGTAAAATGTAAATAACCACAAATACATGACACGGAGGTCTCTAATATGAGCTACATACATCTTACCATAGAAAAACGAAGTCAAATAGAAGTTTTACGAAAAGAAGGATACTCTGTTCGTAGAATTGCTAGCTTAATCGGTGTCCACCATTCTACTGTAGCAAGAGAATTAAATCGCGTTAAAGGTGAATATTCTGCGATTAAAGCTCAACAGTTAGCAATTAGTAAGTCTGCTAATAAAGGTAGACCAACAAAGTTAACCCCTCAATTAGCGGCTTTAATTGAATCCAGGTTACAACAAACTTGGTCTCCAGAAGAAATAGTTGGTTCTGAATTAGTTGGGGTTCTAAGCTTTAAAACAATATATTCTTGGATCCATCGTGGTTTTCTTGCTGTAACAGAGAAAGTACTTCGCCGGAAAGGAAAAAAGCCCGGCACACAGGAAACCCGTGGACGCTTCAATGTTAAAAGGACCATTAAAGAACGACCTCAAGAAGTTGAAAACCGGGAGATTTTTGGTCATTGGGAACTAGATACAATGGTTTCTTCCAGAGGTCAAAGCAAAGGCTGTTTAGCTACATTTGTTGAACGTAAAACACGATTCTATGTGGCCATAAAAATGAATGATCGATCTAAAGATTCTATGTTTTTAGCTATTAGTTCTCTGTACAATACATTAACCAGCAAATTACTTAAAACCTTTACGGTGGATCGTGGTAAGGAATTTGCTTGCTATGAACAGGTTGAAAACGAGTTTGGAATCCCCATGTATTTTGCCGATGCCTATGCAGCATGGCAACGAGGTTCTAATGAAAATAGTAATGGTTTACTTCGAGAATTTTTTCCTAAGAAAACCGATTTAACTAAAGTTACACTAGATAAACTAACAGAAGCATTAATGTTGATTAATAATCGACCTAGGAAATGCCTTGGGTTTAAAACACCATTTGACATGTTTAAACATGAGATTAGAAAATTGATTTAATTTTGTCGCATTACTTATTGCAATTCATCATATAAAAATAGTTATTGATTTAGAAAATATTAGTTATAGATATAAAATAGGCATAGAAATAGACATAGAAATAGACATAGAAAAAAGAGTACAACTGTAGCAGTTGTACTCTTTGTATTTAACGCGGCGCGTACATGATGATATAAACGCCTACAAGACAGACGAGACCGCCGATGATATCATATGTGTCTGGTCGCAAACCATCGACGAGCCAACCCCATAGGATGGAAAGGGCAATAAATACGCCACCGTAGGCTGCATAAACCTTACCGAAGCTTGCTTCTGGTTGGAAGGTAGGGATAATACCGTATAAGAACAGGATGAAAGCACCAGCCAGTAAATATACAGGGCCTTTATCGTCGCGCATATAGAGCCATACTAAATAGCCGCCACCGATTTCGGCTAAACCGGCTAATATAAAGAAGAAAATAGATAAGAGCATAATAACCTCACAGTATTAATTGAAATCTATTCTCTATTGTACAACTTGTTAGCGTAGAGAGCAATTATTTAATGACCAAGGTGGATAGTTACTAGTGGTAAAGAAAAGAATGTTAAAAGACAAAGATATTAAAAGACAAAGATATTAAAAGATAAAAATGTTAAATATAGACATTAATAGAGGATATAATAAAATTAAAAACCCGTACACATATAAGTGTACGGGTTTTGTTTCGTTCTTATAAACGAGCTGGTGATTCGCTGTGTACATAATCCATGAAGGTATGCATTGTTTCCGATTTAGAATTGTTTTTCTTAAAGGCGAAGCACACTTGTAGTTTAAATGGTTTTTCTAAAGGTATGTAGCCATCATTGATATTTAAAGAATTTAGAATTTGGCGTGCTACGATGCAGCCTGATTTATTTTTTTGACAGTAGTCGATCATTGTATATGGGTTAGATAAGCGGCTACCTCTAATGTGTAGATTTTGTTGACCGTTACCAACATAATTTTTCAATGTACGATACATAAAGTACTTAGGTGGATACATAAGTAATGGTTGTTGTTGAATTGCTTTCAAGCTAGCAACTTCCATATTATCGATGATGTTTGGTGCATAGTATACGAATTCGTCCTCGCGAAGGGCTGTAGATTCATATGCTGACATATCCTTGTTATTTGGTAAGTAGAGGAGGGCAATGTCGATACGATTTTCGCGTAAGTCGAGCATCAACTCTTCTTCTTCCATGTCATAAATGCTGACAGAGAACTCAGGGTGATTTTGGAAGAAGTGAGATACATATCCGTTAAGGCGAATGTCCCCTAAACTACGCAATACACCAATATTTAAGATTGGACGTTCTACCTTGCTGGCTAAACGAATCGATTGAATAGCACGTTCCAATGTGTCGAGAACTTGTTCTGCTTCTGGTAGGAATAATTCACCTTCTGGTGTCAAACGGCTACCTCGTGTAGAGCGGGAAATTAATTTCACACCAACTAGACGCTCTAATTTTTTCATTTGAGCACTGAAAGCTGATTGTGTAATGTTCATAGATTGTGCAGCTAATGTAAAGCTTCCTGTTTTATTATAGGTAATAAAACTTTGTAGCTCTTGCATTGTAGGTAACTCTTTCATAGTATTCCCCCAATATTGACATAAAACTCCAATGATACCTATTACCTTTCTTACTAATATTGTAGCATACTATAATTGTTTTTTCATCTAAATCTATAAAATATGATGAAGCATGCACAATCGATATAGTGAGCAATATTATCGCAAAAAAGTGTAATATAATTTCGCTATTATGCACTTATTTCAATGACTTCCACCATTATCAATAATTGACATAAGTAAATGAAAATGATATTATACATGAGTACCATTATGTGTAGGTACAAGTTTATATTAATCTTATGAGGTGATAATCACATGGCAACGAGAAGAGAGGCTCGATTCAAACTTTGTCGTCGCTTTGGTGTGAACGTATTCGGTCACGCAAAAGCCTTGAATCGCGTCAAAAAAGACCAACGTCAGAAAAAAATGTCTGAGTATGGCACACAATTATTAGAAAAACAAAAAGTTAAAGCTTACTACAACTTGCTAGAACGCCAGTTCGTACGCTATTATGATAAAGCGAAAAAAATGCAAGGTGTTACAGGTCAAAACATGTTGATCCTTTTGGAACAACGTCTTGATAACCTTGTATATCGCATCGGCTTCGGTAACTCCATTCGTCAAGCTCGTCAAATGGTAAACCATGGCCACATCTTGGTAAACGGTCGTCGCGTAGACATTCCTTCCTTCTCCTGCAAACCAGGCGATGTAATCGAATTGCGCGAAGCATCTCGTGACAACGAAATGTTCAAAACTAACTTCCAAGAACTTCGTTCTTTCGAACTTCCTTACATTGAAAAAGACTTGGAAGGCTTCAAAGCTACATTCACTCGTCTTCCTCAACGTGAAGAACTTCCTATCGAAGTTAACGAAACACTTATCGTCGAATTGTACTCCAAATAATTTGGCGCTTATGGGAAAACCACTCAGAATTGGGTGGTTTTTTCTTTATGACATGTCACTGTTAAAGGGCTATAACAGTGTAAAAAACAATTGACATAGAACACCAAAATCTGTATACTATTTTGAGTAAGCTTTAGTCGTGTTTCCATTAGCCCCGGAAGCAAAGGACAAGCTGATTTTGGTAGAATTATGACGTTATTAGGAGGATATGCAGCATGAAAACTACATTTATGGCCAATCCGAACACAATCGAACGGAAATGGTATGTTGTTGACGCTGAAGGTAAAACTTTAGGACGCCTTGCTGCCGAAGTTGCAAAAGTTCTTCGGGGCAAAAATAAACCAACTTTCACACCACACGTAGACACTGGTGACCATGTGATCGTTGTAAACGCAGAAAAAATTCGCGTAACTGGTAAAAAATTGGAACAAAAGGAATACTTCCGTCACTCTGGTTACCCAGGTGGTTCCCGTTTCACTAAATTGTCCATGATGCTTGAAAAACAACCTGAACGTGTTGTTGAAATGGCAGTTCGTGGTATGCTTCCAAAAAATAAATTGGGTGCACAACAATACCGTAAATTAAACGTATACGCTGGTCCTGAGCATCCACATGCAGCTCAAAAACCAGAAGTATTAGAAATTTCCGTACGATAATCTAGAGGGAGGAACATATAATGGCAGTAGCACAATATTACGGCACTGGTCGTAGAAAATCTTCCGTTGCTAGAGTTCGTCTGGTACCGGGCACAGGTAAAATCACTGTTAACAAACGTGAACTTAATGAATATTTCGGTCGCCAAACTTTGGAATTGATCGTAAAACAACCTTTGAACTTGACTAACACAGTTGAACAATACGATGTAATCGCAACTGTAGCTGGTGGCGGTCCTTCCGGTCAAGCTGGTGCAATTCGTCACGGTATCTCCCGTGCGTTATTGGACGTAGATGGCGAACTTCGTCAATCTTTGAAAAAAGCTGGCTTCTTGACTCGTGACCCACGTATGAAAGAACGTAAAAAATACGGTCTTAAAAAAGCCCGCAAAGCAAGCCAATTCTCCAAACGTTAATATTTGGACAACAGGTTATTACACCTGCAGACAATGTCTGCAGGTGTTTTTGGTTGCTCGGATTATGGTGACACTAATAATTATCTGTTATGATGATAGTAATGATAAAAGAAAGCGTATTTATAGTGTATCCGCTCTTGGACGAGAACAAGAGATTGTAGGTAATGAAATCAGTGATGCTTTGAGCGATATTTTCTATGATGGATTCAGTGATGTTGATTCTGGTAAGAATGCAGGTAAAAAGGTAGTCGTTCTTTCATAATATATTTACCTGTGTATAGGGGGCTGTATGATACAAAATATATATCATTTACTAGTGGAGAATTGGAGCTTTTTCTCAGGTCTATTATGGGAACATATTGGCATAGCTTTGCTTTCTAGTATAATTGCTATTATTCTAGGAGTAGTTGCGGGTATTTTACTTAACGAGTATCGGCGAGCAGTTAATCCGACCATGATGGTTATTAATTTCTTGTATACTATACCATCCATATCCATGCTGGGATTTTTGATTCCCTTTTCAGGAATTGGTAACGCAACGGCAGTGATTGCTCTTGTGATATATGCATTATTGCCGATGGTGAGAAATACATATACTGGGTTAAGCAGTATTGACAAGGAAATGATTGAAGCGGCTACATCACTGGGGTTATCTCGTGTACAACGTTTACGATATATTGAATTGCCTTTAGCCTTTCCAGTAATCATGGTCGGTATACGAAATATGCTAGTTATGACTATAGCGCTTACTGGGGTAGCATCATTTATTGGTGCCGGAGGTCTTGGTGTAGCTATTTATCGAGGTATTACTACAAATAATACGACTATGACTGTAGCTGGCAGTTTACTAATTGCTTTTTTAGCATTGATTATGGATGGTGTATTGGGCTTTTTTGAGAAAATCATACTATATAGAGGGCATTGCAAACGTACTTTTAAACGTATTGGTATTGTAGCCTCAATTGTGATAATTGGTGGTATTGGTGTATTTATGTGGCCGTCGCAACAATCCAATGTAATTCATGTAGCTACAAAACCGATGACAGAACAGTTGATTTTGGGCGATATGCTGAAACTTCTTATTGAACAAGATACAGATTTAACTGTTGAAGTAACAGCCGGAGTAGGCGGAGGAACCTCAAATATTCAACCGGCCATGGAGTCCGGTCAATTCGATATCTATCCTGAATATACAGGAACCGGTTGGAATGCAGTACTAAAACGAGACACGCAATATAGTGAAAATTTATTTGATGAATTACAGCGCGCTTACGAGGATACATATCAATTTAAATGGGTCGGTATGTATGGTTTCAATAATACATATGGAATGGCTGTACGTAAGGATATTGCTAACAAATATAATTTAAAAACATATTCAGACTTAGCGAGGGTTTCGTCACAATTGATTTTAGGTGGGGAATATGATTTCTTCGGGCGCCAAGATGGGTATTCGGGATTACAGCGAGTATATGGCATGGACTTTAAAGATACGAAGGATATGGATATAGGTTTGAAATATCAGGCTATTGAAAGCGGACATGTAGATGCTATGCCTATATTTACTACTGACGGTCAGTTGAGCCATGCGTCTGTTGTTGTTCTTGAGGACGATAAACATTTATATCCGTCGTATCTTTGTGGTAATGTCGTCAGAATGGATGTGTTAAAGAAGCATCCTGAGCTAGAAGCGGTATTACTAAAATTGACACATACGATTACGGATCAGGATATGTCATATATGAACTATGAGGTGGAATCGGAAGGACAGAAACCTCATGATGTTGCTGAGCGATACTTACGCACCAAAGGTTTGTTATACTAACGTGGGTTGATAGAGGGTACATAGTATTGTTTTGTGATTATAAGATTACGTTTACATCTATAATTAATTCCCCTATAATAGATATATAATAATCGAATTTTTTCGAAAATAGATTTTCATATAGGAGAATTCATATGATTTATAATACAATTCAATACGTAGTGGACAATGGCATTGGTACGTTGACATTTAATCGCCCTACAGTGGCGAATGGTTTTAATATCGAGATGTGCAAGGAAATCCTTGAGGTTTTAGATAACGCACATAATGATGAAAGTGTTCGTGCATTGCTCATCAATGCTGAAGGTAAGGTATTCTCTGCTGGTGGCGATTTAACAGAAATGGAACGGGCTGTAAATGATGGTGATACAGAGTCTTTATTTGAAATTGTTGAACTAGTAGCTCAAATTTCTATGGCTATGAAACGCTTACCTAAACCTGTTATCATGAGCCTTCAAGGTGCTGCAGCAGGTGCGGCGTTCAACATGGCGTTAGCTGCAGACTTTGTTGTAGCGGCTAACAATGTACGCTTTATCCAAGCTTTCGTAAACGTAGGTCTTGCTCCAGATGCAGGTGGTTTGTTCTTGTTGACTCGATCCATTGGCATGAACCGTGCTATGCATATCGTTATGACTGGTGAAGCCGTATCTGCTGAAAAAGGTAAAGAACTTGGCTTTGTATATAAAGTTTGTGAATTAGAAGATTTAGAAACTGCTACAAGACGTCTTGTAGAGAAATTAGCAAAAGGTCCTGCACAATCTTACCGCGTTATGAAAGAAATGATGTGGAATAGCTTCTTATCTGGCTGGGAAGAGTACAAGAAGTTTGAAGTAGAAAATCAATGCTCCTTAGGTCTTTCTGAAGACTTTAAGGAAGGTGTACGAGCTTTCACAGAACGCCGTCGCCCTAAATTTGGTCAAAAATAATAATTATTCTCTTGTAATTCTTTGGAATATCATGTATTTTATAAGCAGTTACTAATATAATTCGAACCGATGTGGCTCTATATATTGAGTTACATCGGTTTTTGCTTTCATAAAAAAGCAAAAGTGTATATAATAGTACTATTATAATAGTTTTAGGAGGTCATTATTACATGGCTCAAGATACAATTAAATGTTATGACGGTCCTAGTGATGTAGTCCAAGCATTGGCGGAGGATTTTATTGATTTTACTAATGATGAAATTAGCCGTACTGAAACGTGCATCGTTGGTATTACTGGGGGTACTGTTATAAATGGTTTGTTAGAATTACTTAACTCTCCTGAATATATTGAGCGCCTTAATTGGGAACGGATATTCTTCTTGTGGACTGATGAGCGTTTCTTACCACAAGCGCATGAGGATAATTACTTCAATCGCGTAAAACCTCATTTGCTATGCAAGGCAAAGGGGGCTGCTCATTTCTTGCCCATTAATACGGATTCTAAAACCGTACATGAAGCGGCTGAAGAATATGAAAAAGAGGTTCGCAATGTCCTAAAGGCATGTAAAAAATCTGGTCTTGATTTAGCGTTGCTTGATTTAGGCGAGGATGGTCATACGGCAGGATTATTTGCAGGCTCTCACGCATTGCGTGTAGCTGATCAAGATGTAGTGGCCGTTGAAGATGGCAAGGTATGGGAACGCATTTCTATGACATTTTCTTTCCTAGCAAAATCTGATGCTGTCTGGTTTACTGTGACTGGTGAAAGCAAGCGAACTGCATTGACAAAGGTATTATACCAACGCGAAGATTACGAGGATTTAACGTGGGAAAAACGCATTGGTCGTACATTGCCTGGTGCTGTGCTTTCACAAGAAGCTGTGACCTGGTATGTGGACAAGGCAGCCTATAATGATGTACACTAAAAGATGTAAGTTTTAGTAAATATAAAGGAGATACATATGGGATCTATAGGAACACCTGAATTAATAGTTATATTAGTGATCGCTTTAGTTATCTTCGGACCTGGTAAGTTGCCTGAAGTAGGTAAAGCTATTGGTAAGGGCATCAATGAATTTAAAGATGCTATTTCGGGCCCTAAAAAAGCTGTTGATGAAACGAAAGAAGCCGTTAAAAAGGCGACTACTATCGACGTAACAGCAGGGGCTAAAAACGACGATAAACATAAAGAAGCTAATGATTAATAGGAGGTATCACTATGTGTAAAGATTGTGGTTGCGGTGAAGATAATGGTGTTGTAACAAAGGTATTTACTGTGCCTGGTATGATGTGCAATAACTGTAAAGAAACTGTTGAAGGTGCATCCCTTGGTTTACCTGGCGTTTTGAGCGCAGAGGTAAATTTGCCAGAGAAAACAGCGACTGTTTCTTTTGATCCAGCAAAAGCATCTGTTGAAGTTATTACAAAAGCTATTGAACGTACAGGCTTTGAAGTAGAAAGCGTTGCAGATGGTGTACAAGAACATAGTCATGGTTTACTAGGAACATTGAAACGTTTCTTCAAATAATCGAACCCATAGGGCTGTATTGAAACACTGTTTCGATGCAGCCTTTTTTCATAAAGAGGTAATAAAATGATACGCAAGTTTGATGCTAAAAATTTCAAGTGGGATGGCGTCGATACCTTGGTATATAAACAAGATGGTAGCCCTTTTAAAGATGTAACACGTCAAGTTTTATACGATGGGGCTTTTGATATTCCATGCCAATTCCGCTATTTTGAATGCTTGCCAGGTGGGTATTCTACGCTTGAATATCATGAACATACACATATGGTTATGATATTCCGCGGGAAGGGTCAAGTCTTATTAGGCAATGAAATCCATGATGTAGAAGCTGGTGATTTTATTGAAATTCCAGGTAAAACGATACATCAATTTCGGGCTAATAAAGGCGATTATATCGGGTTCCTTTGCTTAGTTAACCAAGATCGGGACAAGGTAAAATTATTAACCCCTGAAGAGATGGATACATTGCGCTCTAATCCAAAGATTAAAGAATTTTTGGAAAGTTGCTAATTTATATGGCGGTTATGTGTGATGACCGCCATATAGTTTTTTATAATCAACAGTAACTATTGATATGTGTAGTTTGATAGGGAGGTTCTATGAATACCTTTACACGCGCCGCACTGACGGTACTGGTAGGACTTGTAATTTGGTTCTTGCCTCACACGGAGGCGATTAAGCCTGAAGGATGGCATTTATTAGCTATCTTCACGGCTACAATTGTAGGTTTTATTTTACGACCTTGGCCAACAGGTATTATGGCACTCTTTGGTATCGTTGCGGCAGTAGCAACAAATTCTATTACCATGGTGCAAGCATTAGGTGGTTACGCTGAAGCCAATGTATGGCTTATCGTAGCAGCTGTATTCTTTTCTAGAGGCATTATTAATTCTGGCCTTGGTAAGCGTATCGCGTATACTTTGATTCGCTCCTTTGGTACTAGTTCCTTAAAGCTAGCTTATGCATTGGCTTGTACGGATCTTATTATTTCTCCTGCCACGCCATCTAATACGGCTCGTGGGGGCGGTATTATTTTCCCCATTGTTCAAAACATTTCGTTAGCCTTTGATTCTGAGCCAAATGGTAGTACGGCCCGTCGTATTGGGGCGTACTTGATGACCACGGCTCATACGATAAACACCATTACTGTAACAATCTTCTTAACTGCTTGTAGTGGTAACTTATTGATTACATCCTTAGGTGCAAAATTATTTGGCTATGATATTTCATGGTGGGAATGGTTCCAAGCAGGTGTAATCCCTGGTGTAATTTGCATGATTTTGATGCCTTGGTTTATTTATAAAATCTATCCACCTGAAATCAAGGAGACACCTCAAGCAGCGGTAATGGCCCAAAAAGAGCTAGATATACTAGGTCCTATTACAAAGGCTGAAATTTCAGTGGCTATTATTTTTGTACTTTGTATTTTGCTGTGGTCCACAGCGATTTGGACGAAGTTACATCCTACTGTAGTTGCTATGATGGGCGTACTTGCTTGTGTAGTTACAGGCTCCCTTACATGGGAAGATATTCTAGGTGAACGCACAGGTTGGGATATTCTAATCTGGATGGGTACCCTCGTTGGTATGGCTGGTTTACTTGGCAAGCTCGGTGTTGTTGCAGTATTTGCTGATTTTGTAAGTCAACATCTTGTAGGTATTGATTGGTTCTGGGCATCCTTCATTATCTCTGCAACCTTTGTATACTCTCAATATTTCTTTGCCAGTGGTACAGCGCGTATTACAGCGTTATTCTCCGCCTTTGCAGCTATCTTGGTAGCAATGGGCGCACCAATTCCGTTTACCATCTTGCTCTTTGGTTTGATGAATAGCCCTGGCTGTACATTAACGCATTATAGTTCTGGTGTAACACCAATCTTCTTCGGTGCTGGTTATGTACCACAAGGAACATGGTGGCGTGTAGGCCTTGCTATTTCTGTGGTTAGCTTCTTAATTCACTTCTGGGGCGGTACCCTTGGCATGTGGCTATTCGGTATTCTATAATGTTCAAAAATCTCTCACGGTAGTGGGGGATTTTTTGTTTGCGCTATCTGTTTAGCAGTTTGTTATCGTTTTATTTTCTATGTGTATTAGATAGGCAGTGTATTATTGTTATTGCTATAGTTTTTATATATGGTAAACTTTAAAAATTTATATAATAAATCTATAGAATATTTATTGCACGACATTATATAAAGTGTTATTATTATTTTATGATTACAGATTACTTTAGGAGGAAACATGTTGGGTTTAGTCATTAGCTTGTTGATTATCGCGCTCGTCGTGATTATTAAAGACATTCGAATTATGAACAACAACTTAACACGTTTTTGTCTTAGAAGTTCCACGAATGGTTTAATATACAATCAATAAGAATTGACTATACGGTTTGTTTCTTATGTGTATTTATTCCAAGGGATACATAGGTCGTTTATGTATATAGGGATTCTGTAAACAAAAGGAATATCATTTGTAAACTTTTAAGACGATTCATAAGAATCGTCTTTTTTTATTAAGTTGAAAAGTATCCAAGTGGATGCTTTCAAGAAAAGTGAGGAGATTAACATGAGTTGTAGAAGTGACAATTTAAAAACAGGCGTAGCACGTGCACCACACAGATCTTTGCTAAAAGCTCTTGGTTTTGTTGATGAAGAAATGGGCAGACCAGTCATTGGTATTGCGAACTCTTTCAACGAAATTATCCCTGGTCACGTGGGCTTGAAAAATATTGTACAAGCCGTAAAAGACGGCATTCGCAACGCAGGTGGTGTGCCAATCGAGTTCAATACAATTGGTATTTGTGACGGCTTGGCGATGAACCACATCGGTATGAAATACTCCTTGGTAACTCGTAATATCATCGCTGATTCCATCGAAGCAACAGCTATGGCAACACCATTTGATGCTATGGTATTCATTCCAAACTGCGATAAAGTAGTACCTGGTATGTTGATAGCTGCAGCTCGTCTAAACATTCCATCCGTATTCGTGTCTGGTGGTGCTATGCTTGCAGGTGTACATAATGGCAAAAAAATCGGTTTGTCTGATGTATTCGAAGCAGTAGGTAAACATCAAACTGGTGAAATGGATGATGCTGAATTATCTGAAATCGAAAATACAGCATGTCCTACATGTGGTTCTTGCTCTGGTATGTATACAGCTAATACAATGAACTGCTTAACAGAAGCTCTTGGTATGGGCCTTCCTGGTAATGGTACAATTCCAGCAGTATACTCCGAACGTTTACGTCTTGCTAAATTAGCAGGTATGCAAGCAGTAGAGGTATTGAAAGCAAACCTTCGTCCTAAAGACATTATGACACGCGAAGCCTTTGAAAATGCAGTAGCTCTAGATATGGCTTTGGGTGGTTCCTCTAATACAGCACTTCATTTGCCAGCTATCGCTCACGAAGCAGGCGTACCATTGTCCTTGGACGACTTCGATCGCATTGCACAAAACACACCTCAATTGTCTAAACTTTCTCCATCTGGTAAATACTTCATCGAAGACTTGTATGCTGCCGGCGGCGTATCTGCTGTGTTGAAACGTTTAGCCGAAAATGGTCGTTTGCATACAGATTGCAAAACTGTAGCTCTTAAAACACAAGGTGAAATTGCAGCGTTAGCTCATGTAACTGATGAAGACGTTATTCATCCTTGGAATAATCCTGTTCATGAAACAGGTGGTATTGCCGTTCTTAAAGGTAACCTTGCTGTAGACGGTTCCGTTGTAAAAGCAGGTGCCGTAGATGATGATATGCTCGTTCACTCTGGCCCAGCAAAGGTCTTCAACAGCGAAGAAGAAGCTGTTGAAGCTATTACAGGCGGTAAAATCGTAAAAGGCGATGTGGTAGTTATCCGTTACGAAGGTCCTAAAGGCGGCCCTGGCATGCGCGAAATGTTAACACCAACATCCATGATTGCTGGTATGGGTCTTGATAAAGACGTAGCCTTGTTGACTGATGGTCGTTTCTCTGGTGCTACACGTGGTGCATCCATTGGTCACGTATCTCCAGAAGCTGCGGCTGGTGGTACAATCGCTGTTGTTGAAGATGGTGACATTATCAACATCGATATTCCAAACGGTAAATTGGAATTGGCTGTATCTGATGAAGAAATCGCTCGTCGTAAAGCCGCATTGAAACCATTCAAATCCAATGTAACTGGATACCTAAAAAAATACGCTCTTCATGTATCCTCTGCAGCACAAGGTGCTATCGAAGTATTTGAAGACTAATAGTAGATTTTCATTAATACTAACTAGAGGAGATAGAGTACATGCATAAGTTGTATGATTTTATGGAGGCTCGTGAGCGATTAAGCACAATCACGGTGAAAACAAAATTGCTTCACAGTGATGTGTTCTCCGATGAAAGTGGCAATGATGTATATATCAAGCCAGAAAACTTGCAAATAACAGGTTCCTTTAAGGTTCGTGGTGCCTATAATAAAATTGCAAAATTAACAGAAGAAGAAAAGGCGCGCGGCGTTATTGCCGCGTCTGCCGGTAACCATGCGCAAGGCGTGGCCCTTGCTGCAAAACGTCTAGGCATTAAAGCGACAATCGTTATGCCAAAACATACACCTCTCATCAAGGTGAATGCTACAAAACAATATGGCGCAGAAGTGGTTCTACATGGTGAGATTTATGATGAAGCTTACCAAAAAGCGATGGAATTACAACAAGAGCACGGATATGTGTTCGTCCATCCTTTTGATGACGAAGATGTTATCGAAGGACAAGGTACAATTGCATTAGAAGTTCTTGAGGAATTGCCTGATGCGGATGTATTGCTAGTTCCTGTTGGTGGTGGCGGTATTGTTTCTGGTATCGCAGCTGCGGCAAAATTAAAAAATCCTAGCATTAAAATTATTGGTGTAGAACCAGAAGGTGCGGCTAGTGCAATAGCTGCGTTAAAAGAAGATCATCCTGTACCACTTAGTGAGGTGGCAACTATCGCAGATGGTACAGCTGTACGTCAAATCGGCGAAACTACATTAAAATATATTAAGAAATATGTAGATGAAATTGTTACTGTCTCTGACTATGAGTTGATGGAAGCATTTTTGTTGCTTGTAGAAAAACATAAATTAGTAGCAGAAAACTCCGGTATTTTACCATTAGCAGGTCTAAAAAAATTAGACTGTAAAGGCAAAAAGGCAGTAGCCATTGTTAGTGGTGGTAATATCGACGTACTTACCATTTCCTCTATGATCAATAAAGGTCTTGTATTACGTGGTCGTATCTTCACTTTCTCTGTCAACCTTCCTGATAAACCAGGTCAATTGGTTGCTGTATCTCAAATGCTTGCAGATGCGGATGCAAATGTTATTAAACTCGATCATAATCAGTTTAAAAACCTTGACCGCTTCCATGAAGTGGAATTGCAAGTGACTGTAGAAACAAATGGTGAAGAACACATCAAACACATTATTGATACTTTCAAAAATAATGGTTACATTATTAAACGATTAAATTCCAGCGAGATTTTATCTGAATAGCTGGTCGAAAGGGTTCCTATGAGCGCAGAAACAATCAATGGGGCACGCATTGTCCTTGAAACATTGCATCGCCTTGGTGTAACCGACATGTTCGGTTATCCAGGTGGCGCGGTAATTCCAATTTATGATGAAATTTATAGCTTCCCTGAAATTAAACATTATTTTGTTCGTCATGAACAAGGTGCAGCTCATGCAGCAGATGGTTATGCCCGCGTATCTGGAAAAGTAGGCGTATGCCTTGCTACATCCGGTCCTGGTGCAACTAATCTTGTTACAGGTATTATGACTGCTTACATGGATTCTGTACCTATGGTGGCCATTACTGGTCAGGTTGGTCGTCCGTTTATTGGTAAGGATTCCTTCCAAGAAGCAGATATCCAAGGTATTACCATGCCGATTACAAAACATAACTACCTTGTTCAAGATATTCGCGATTTACCTCGCATCATCAAAGAAGCGTATTTTATTGCTAGTACAGGTCGTCCAGGACCTGTTCTTATCGATATTCCTAAGGATATTCAAACAGAAAAAATATCCATGACAGAATACAATAAATTATATGAAGTACCTATCCATCTTGAAGGTTATGATCCAACCTATAAAGGTCATCAAGGGCAAATTAAGAAAGCGGCTACACTCATTAAAAATGCAAAACGTCCGCTCATCATTGCCGGTGCCGGTGTATTGAAATCTGGCGCTATGGATGAGTTAAAGGAATTGGCCGAAAAGGCTCAAATTCCTGTAACAAATACATTAGTTGGCCTTGGTGGTTTCCCAGGTAACCATGAGCTTGCTCTTGGTATGGTGGGCATGCATGGCTCTGTAGCGGCTAATAATAGTACAGAAGAAGCAGACCTTGTTATTGCAGCCGGTATTCGTTTCCACGATCGCATTACAGGTCATCCAGATTTCTTCTGTAAAAAAGCTAAAATCATTCATATCGATATCGATCCAGCAGAAATTGATAAAAACGTTACTATTAACGTACCAATTGTAGGTGACTTGAAGCGAGTTTTATCTGAACTTAATGCACTTGTAGAACCTACAAGTCATGAAGCGTGGATTGCACAAATTCGTGAATGGCAAGCGGAATATCCTATGGTAATTCCTGAATCTAAAGATGGTGTACTACATCCTCAATACGTATTATCCGAACTTAACAAGATTGCTAAAGAGGATGCAGTTATTGTAACTGACGTAGGCCAACATCAAATGTGGGCGGCTCAATTCTTAACTCATAAAAAACCTCATACCATTGTTACATCTGGTGGTGCAGGTACCATGGGCTATGGTTTACCAGCTGCAATTGGGGCTCAAGTGGGGGCACCTCATAAACAAGTTATCCTTGTTGTTGGTGATGGTGGATTCCAAATGACCTTCGAAGAGCTCATGATGGTTCGCCAATATAATTTACCAATTAAGATTGTTATCATTAATAATGGTTACCTTGGCATGGTTCGTCAATGGCAACAAATCTTTAATAACCGCCGTTATTCCTATGTAGATTTGGAAACGAGTCCAGACTTCTTGAAATTGGCAGATGCCTTTGATTTGAAAGCCGCGCGTATCGATAATGTAGAGGATTTCAATAAAGAATTTAAATCTTTCATTACATCTGATGAAAGTATCATCTTGGATTGCCGTGTAGCAAGAGAAGATAATGTATTGCCGATGATTCCAGCTGGCGGTACCGTAAGTGGTATGATGGGCAAGAAAGGGGTGCTATAATGGCGAAAGAACATCAAGTCTTAGTAATTGCAAAAAATACAGCAGGCATTGGTGCACGTATATTGGCACTCTTTAACCGTCGTGGTTTTAATGTTACAAAGATGACATCTGGTATTACAAATACACCAGGCTACGCTCGTATTACCCTCACCGTTGAGGCAGATGATCGCATCTTAGACCAAATTCAAAAACAAATTTACAAGCTCATTGATGTTGTAAAGGTTAAAGTTTTTGAAGATCATGATGTGGTGTGCCGTGAGTTAATGCTTATCAAGGTAAAAGCAACTGCTGCAACACGCTCTCAAATTGTACAAATTGCCGATGTATATCGTGGCAATGTGCTCGATATTTCTCCTACTTCTATGATTATTGAAGTAATTGGTAGCGTAGAAAAATTACGCGGTTTCATTCAAATTATGGAAACTTATGGTGTCCTTGAAATTGCCAAAACTGGCATTACCGCAATGAGCCGTGGAGAAAAGATTTAGGAGATGGTTGTGTGAGTAGTGAATTACTCCATTATGAAGACGTCAAGTTTCGTCGTGAAGGCCGCGAAATTTTAAAAGGCATTAATTGGCATGTTGAAGAAGGGGAGAATTGGGCCTTATTAGGTCTCAATGGGGCTGGTAAATCGACGATGCTCAGCATGATTCCAGCTTACCAAATTCCTACAACAGGTCTATTACGCGTATTTGGTCATGAATTTGGCAAATATGCATGGCCTAAGATCAAGGCGCGATTAGGCTTTGTTAGTTCGGCGCTTGGACAATTTCAGTCTACCTTGGATAAACAAGTCGTAGAAGATGTTGTTATTTCTGGTGCCTTTAATAGTATTGGTATTTATCAACAGGTAGAGCCTGAAGTACGTGAACGAGGACTGCAATTATTATCCGAGTTTGGTTTGTCCTATTTGGAAGGCCATAGATTTCATACCTTGTCCGCTGGTGAACAGCGCCGCGTATTATTAGCACGCGCTATTATGGCTAATCCAGATTTGCTTATTTTAGATGAGCCTTGCTCTGGTCTTGATTTGCCTGCTCGCGAGCAATTCTTAGCAACTGTTGAGAATATGGCACGAGAGGAACATAAGCCTTTTATTTATGTATCTCATCAAATTGAAGAGATTATGCCCAGTATTACACATGTAGCTATTATTAAAGATGGCCTCATTGTGTATAAAGGCAAGAAGCGGGACATCTTAACAGATGAAATTCTAAGCGACGTATTTGGTATTGATGTATCTGTTGTATGGGAGAAAAATCGCCCATGGATTATAGTTAAATAAGAGCTAAAATTGGGATAATTCATTTTTTCTTAATACAAAAAGGGTACAAATTTAAGTTGTAGATTAGTCTATTTGACTATTCGATAAATTACGATATACACTACAAATCTTGCATTTATTTGTGAGATTGTGTACAGTATATATATTAAATATTCTATTGAATATATTTTGGAGGTTGTCTAGTATGGCAGGTAAAATTTTAGGTACTACAGTTTATTATGATGCAGATTGTAATTTGAGCAAATTGGAAGGCAAAAAAATTACAGTTTTAGGTTACGGTTCTCAAGGTCATGCGCATGCATTGAACTTAAAAGAAAATGGTATGGACGTAACAATTGGTCTTCGTGGTGGTTCTTCTAGCTGGAAAGCTGCAGAAGAAGCAGGTCTTACTGTAAAAGAAACTGCAGAAGCGGTTAAAGGTGCTGACATCGTTATGGTATTGATTCCTGACGAATTACAAGCAGACGTATATGCACAAGATATCGCTCCTAACTTGAAACAAGGTGCATACTTGGCATTTGCTCACGGCTTCAACATTCACTTCGGTAAAATCGTACCTCGTGAAGACATCAACGTATTCATGGTAGCTCCTAAAGGTCCTGGTCATTTAGTACGTCGTACATACCAAGAAGGCTCCGGTGTTCCTTGCTTGTACGCTGTAGAAAAAGATCCATCTGGTGATACTGAAGAAGTTGCATTAGCATGGGCATCCGGTATCGGTGGTGGCCGTTCCGGTATCTTGGAAACTAACTTCAAATCCGAAACTGAAACTGACCTCTTCGGTGAACAAGCTGTATTGTGCGGTGGTGTTACTGAATTGATCAAAACAGGTTTCGAAGTATTAACTGAAGCTGGTTATGAACCTGTAAACGCTTACTTCGAGTGCTTACATGAAATGAAATTGATCGTAGACCTTATCTACGAAGGTGGCTTCCAAAAAATGCGCCACTCCATTTCCAACACAGCTGAATATGGTGACTACCATGCAGGTCCTCGCGTAATTACTGCAGATACTAAAAAAGCGATGGAACAAATCTTGGCTGATATCCAATCCGGTAAATTCGCTGATGAATTCTTGGCTGATTCCAAAAATGGTCAAAAATTCCTTAAAGAACATCGTGAAGCAGCTGCTAACCATCCAATCGAACCAGTTGGTGCAGAACTTCGCAACTTGATGAGCTGGTTGAAATAAGAGTATTATTTAGTAATCTCTTGTAAGATAAAGCATACCAAAGCGACTCCTAAGGGGGTCGCTTTTTTATCGTTTTATAATATATTTCTTGGTACTATACATTGTTATATCGAAAATATTGGCATAAGGTATGGTATAATAAAAAGTAATCTATGAAAGGAGAACGATATGGATTTCTACACATTATCCTATGTTGAAAGTTTGGCTGTAGGGGGCCAAACATGGGGCTTTATTATCTTTGTTGCTGTTTTATTAGCACTACTCGTTTTGGGCATACAAGTTCTGCGAAATGGCTTTACTAGTCGCTATCGTGACTTGATGGTTATCTTGTCTTTAATTGTAGTGTTCTTCTTAGGGCTTGAATACCAAGAGTATAATCGGATGAAAACTTATTCTGAAGATTCTTCTCGTATGGCTCAATTTTTACATTCTTTTAGTGCTGATCGTTCTGTACCAAGTGAGCAATTAGCAGTCAACTCCTTAAAAATTCGCAATGGTATGATTTTAAAGGTAAGCGATGATTATTATGAGGTTCAGTTTAATCCAGAATTTTCAACCTATACAATTACTCGTGTGTATAAGGTGAGCCCAACAGAGCGTATTCATGATAAAGCGGACGTATTACCATAAGGAGGAGCGTAAATGACAGAAGCTATGGCCGTCTATGGAATGGTCTTTGCCAAACTCGCCATCGGTCTCTTGGCGATTATCTTACAAATCAACTTAATGGGGAAGGGCAACTTAGCGCCAACCTCTGCTTTGGACCAATTACAAAACTATGTACTTGGTGGTATTATCGGTGCCATTATTTACAATGACCAAATCGGTATTTTACAGTTTATGTTAGTCCTCATTTTATGGACTATACTTGTAATGACGCTTAAGTTCTTAAAAGGAAATTTCCGATTCTTTAAAACTATTTTGGATGGACATCCTGTAATTGTTATTGAAAATGGTCATATCTTAACAGAAGAATGTATGCGTTATGGCATTCAAGCGGCGGAGCTTAAGTTAAAGCTTCGTACAGCAGGTGTTCAATATGTTACGGATGTTAAGCGTGCTGTATTGGAGCAAAATGGTCAGCTCAGCGTAGTTCAATTTGGTGATGAGAATATTAAATTTGACCTTATTGATGATGGTCAAATTAACCATTTTACATTAGATATAATTGAAAAAGGCCAGGATTGGCTAGAAGAAGAAGTTGAAAAGCAAGGCTATAAAATTAAGGATGTATACATTGCAGAATACAAAGATGGGGAAGTTGTTATTTACCCTTATGAAAAAAAACATCGCCCTCAAATTGTAAAAACACTTAAAGATAAGACCTCTCATACAAAGGATAAATTGAAATCTAAATTGTAATGTTTCTTGGTCTTATAGTATAGTTAAGATAAGTATTATATACTACTCTTATAGACATACAAATATAGACATACAAACGATATATAAAATGTTTTTAAGCCCACTATTCGTAGTGGGCTTATATAGAAAGGAAATTAGTGAACCGTAAAGATTTAATTGATCGATTACAAGAACTTTATAAAGATGAAGATAGCCGCGTAACTATTAACCCGCATGCAGAGCAAAAGGTTGCCATCGTCTATCCTAATACATATTTCGTTGGCATGAGTAATCTAGGCCTCCACATTATTTATGAGGAAATCAACTTACGTCATGATAGCGTATGCGAACGCATCTTTTTACCTGAGAAGAAGGAATTGGAAGCGTACGATAAAACTAAGACATCATTGATGAGTGTTGAAACACAGCGGCCTATGCATCAATTTGATGTAGTGGCCTTTGACGTGACCTTTGAAATGGATTATTTCAACATTCCTCTTATGTTGCGTCATGGTCGTGTACCAATTATGGGGAAAGACCGTACGGAGTTCGATCCTATCGTTATTGCCGGTGGTCCTTGTGCCACCTTTAATCCAGAGCCTTTTGCTGATTTTATCGATGCTTTTATCATCGGTGAAGGGGAAGGCATCGTTAGTCGCGTGCTCGATATTATTCGAGATGGCAAACTAGAAGGCTTAGATCGCCACGCTATTTTACGCCAATTAGCAGACGTATCAGGTGTATACGTACCGTCCTTATATGTGCCTATTTATAGTGAAAATGGTGTATTTAAAGGTTATGATATCGCAGAAGGTGTACCGAAAACGATTAAACGTCATTTTGAAATGCTCACTAGCGGTGGTGAAACCGTAGTGGCTACAAACTATACCGAGTTTGGCGCCATGTATATCATCGAGGTGGCCCGTGGATGTGGGCGCCATTGTCGATTCTGTATGGCTGGCTATTGCTTCCGTGTACCTCGCGTACGACCGTTGGAAATATTAAAAGAAGGCGTAGATAGAGCAGAAAAATTAGGTAAAAAAGTAGGCCTTATGGGGGCTGCTATTTCTGATTATCCAGAGGTAGACGAACTAGTTAATTATATTCGCTCAAAAGATATGCGTTATTCCTGTGCATCCTTACGGGCGGACTCCTTAACGCAAGCCGTAGTAGATGGCTTGGCAGACAGCGGTCAAAAGACGATTACCATTGCCCCAGAAACAGGCAGTGAACGGTTACGCCGTGTTATTAATAAAGGGATTAGTGAAGAGCATTTGAAAAATGCTGCCACTTTATCTGCTAAGTCTGGCATTCAACATATGCGCCTCTATATTATGATTGGATTACCTACAGAAACAGACGAAGATATTGAAGCAATCGTAGGCCTTGCAGAACGGACGCAAGCCCATATGGCAGAGGTGGGATGTAAAGGGCGATTAACGCTCAGCATTAATCCATTTATTCCGAAGCCTTTTACACCGTTCCAATGGATGGCCATGGATAATCAAAAAACGGTAGAGAAAAAGTTACAGTATATTAAAAAAGCACTACAAAAGAACCGCCGTATTGAGGTGCTCGTAGAGTCCCCAAAAGAAGCATATATTCAAGGTATACTAGCTCGTGGAGATCGTCGCCTTGGTGCGGTTCTTGCAGCCTGTGCAGCAGACCGAGGTAGTAAGTCCTTTAAGGCTGAAATGAAGGCGGCAGGTCTTGATATGGATGAGCTGAATTATCGAGAACGTAGTTTTGATGAATTCTTGCCATGGAGCCACTTAGATATGGGCATGGACGAAGGTTATCTTGAAATGGAATGGAAGCGCTCCGTCGATGAAGCGTATACACCGCCGTGTGTGCAAGGCTGTAAACGTTGTGGTGTTTGTAAATAGGAGATACTCATGAATGAATCTGTAAAACGTATAGATGTAAAAGGACCTCATGGTACTTGGTCCTATGAAGCACCTAATTGGGCGGAACAGTTCCCTATCCTTATGGGTGATACCTATCGTCATGGTGGCGTATCTCAGGCCCCTTATGCATCACTAAATTTAGCATTTCACGTAGGGGATGAGCCTCAGAATGTACGGGCTAATCGAGCTATTGTGGCGGACCATCTAAGCGTAGATCCAAAGCGTATTTCCTGTGGTAATCAAGTACATGGTCTGAAGGCTGTAGAAATTACAGAAAATCTCATTGGTGCTGGTGCCCTTGGAGAGGATACGGCTATTGCTGATTGTGATGCTGTATTTACAAAGTTACCAAATGTACCACTCTTTTTATTTACTGCCGATTGTGTAGCTGTAGGTATTTATGATGCTAAGCATCATGCTATCGCTACAGTGCATGCAGGCTGGCGTGGAGCGATAGGACATTTGCCTGTACTTACCATTGAAGCTATGAAAGAAGCTTATGGTACTGAATTTAAAGATTGTTATATCTATCTTGGGCCTAGTATTGGACCAGAATCCTTTGAAGTCGATGTAGAGTTAGGGAAACGTTTTGAATTAGCATGGCGTGGTATGACCGACCGTAGTGTGGCTGATGTTGTAAACTATCCAGGTGATAAACTAGATAAAGCCTATATCAACTTATGGAACTTTATTGCCGAAGGACTTATGGTGAATGGTGTACCTAAAGAAAATATCTCTATTGGTGGTACTGATACAGTAACAGATAGAGATTGTTATTCCTATCGTCGGGAATCTGGTAAAACAGGTCGCATGGCTTTATTTGGTATGCTACAAGAACGGTAGTATATACATACATAGATTTATAGGCTTTATAAGCCCTAAATGATGTACAATCAATAATAAATACTATATAATAGAATAGTCTATACAAATATATTTTATGGTTTTTAAATATAGATTGAAGGGGCATCAAATGATTGAAGAATCCCTACACGCTATACAGCAGCGCATGGCAGATGCTATGGCGCGCGTTGGTCGCGTAGATACAGCACTATTGGTAGCTGTTACTAAGAACCACCCTGTATCGGCGGTGGAAGAGGTGGCTCGTCTCGGTGTGACTCATGTGGGGGAAAATCGAGTACAAGAGGCTAAAGAAAAACAGCTTACCTATAAAGGTCCACAGTTAACATGGCACTTGATTGGCCATTTACAGGTCAATAAGGTGCGTCAAGCGGTGCCTATGTTTGATTTAATTCATTCTGTAGACAGCCGTAAATTATTAGATGAAATCGAAAAGGTTGCTACAAAGCACGACAAGGTGCAAGACGTATTGTTGCAAGTCAATGTAGCTCGAGAGGCATCCAAAACGGGCATGTCCGTAGAGGAGTTTCCAGAGATTCGAGATTATGCAAAGACATTACCTCATGTACGTGTACGGGGCTTGATGTGTATGGCGCCATTTTTCGACGATCCAGAGGAAGCACGTCCAATCTTCCGCGTAGCAAATGCCTTGTATGAGGATATGAAGGGCTACTTTGAAGAGGGGCAGATTCAATATTTATCTATGGGGATGACTCACGACTTTGAAGTCGCTTTGGAAGAAGGGGCTAATATTGTTCGTGTAGGCACAGCAATTTTTGGGGAACGTGTGTATGATTAAGGCTCGGGTTGCCTGATAATCGATAGCGTTAAGTATTAGGAGGAAATCCAAATGGCATTGGGAGATTATTTAGACAAAGCAAAAAACTTATTCTTAGGCAAAAATGATGATGACTATGAATATGATGATTATGACTATGAAGATGAAGAGGAATATGAAGCGGAACCTACACCAGTAGCTCCAGTAGCTCCAGTATCCGGCGCATCTGAATTTCATCCACGCAAGGTAGGAGGCCAATCTACGATGACACAACGTCCAACAGCTATGAAAGTAGTTGTAATTGAACCAAAAGTATTTGAAGACTCTGAAAATATTACACATCAATTGCGCGACATGCGTCCTGTATTGATCAACTTTGAAAATACAGATCCTCATGAAGCAGCTCGTATTGTGGACTTCGTATCTGGTGCGACTTTTGCATTGGATGGCAAATTGGAAAAAGTAGGTAAAGACATTTTCATGTGTGTACCTGTAAACATTTCCATTGATTATTCTGATAATGACAATAGCAAAACTGAGCAAAACGAATACGCTTGGGACAATAAATAATTTCTCTATAAATGGTGGTGACAACGATGTTAGGTAAAACCTTATTTATCGGCGTTGGCTCAATGGGTGGCGCTCTATTGCGCGGTGCATTACAGCATGGCGTCTTGAAAGCAAGTGATACACATATTCTCGTGCGTCGCGAAGAACAATGTAAGGCTCTAACTGAGGAACTCGGTGTAGTAGGTTTTACTACATTGCCGAATGTAAACGAGTACAATACGATTTTATTGGCCGTAAAACCACAAGTGTTACCATCTGTATTAGAGACGTTAAAAGAAGTACCTTATGGGACTGTTATGATTTCCGTTGCAGCAGGTATCACTTTAGATACTCTAGATGCAGCGATTCCACAAGCTAACTGGTTTAGAGCTATGCCAAATACACCGGCTTCTATCGGTGCAGGCATGACGGCTCTTGCTGGGGATGATGTAAATACAGACTTAGGTCGCGCTGTGCAAGCCTTGTTTGAGGCTGTCGGCGAAGTGGCCGTGGTAAGCGAAGCCGATTTAGATCGCTTAGGTGCACTGTCTGGGGCAGGTCCTGGCTATATGTTCGTCATTCTTGATGCGTTAGCTGATGCGGGCGTTCGTATCGGATTGCCTCGTCACTTGGCAATCAAGGCAGCGGCTCAAACGATGTATGGTGCTGGCAAGATGGCTCTTGAAAGTGGCAATCATCCAGCAGTACTACGAGATCAAGTAACAAGTCCCGGTGGCACGACCATTGCCGGTATTGGTGCCATGGAAAAAGGTGGACTTCGCAGTGCTCTCCAAGACGGCGTAGTAGCATGTCTTGCTCGGTCGAATGAATTGGGGAAATAACTTTGGCAGATACTAGTAAATTAATACGATATTTTGAAGCCAGTGGCAGCGGTGAGGAAGCGCGCCGCATGCTAGACTTGGCTGAGCAGGTTGTAAAAGGTCGCCCTTATCGCGTGGCGGACTTTACGAGCCCTGCAGGCCTTGTCATTGCAGACGCAATCAAGGCTAACTACCCACAGCTTATTGTTAAGACAGACGGTGGCTATGAAGGGGCGGAACGTATCCGCATCGCCTTTGTAGATAGCGACTTTAATGGTACTGTGGATATGGGCATTCGCGCCCTTAAGGTAAATTGGGACCCACGGTTCCGATTGCTTACCCATCGCGATGTGCTGGGCTCTTTGATGGGCCTCGGTATCGATCGCTCCAAATTTGGGGACGTTATCGTTCAACAAGGGGGCGCTCAAATTATGGTGGATGAAAGCGTAGCAGACTTCGTGATTCAAAACTTTACGAAAATCGCTATGGTTTCCGTATCTGTAGAGGCTATTGAGCTTTCAGATATTGCACCAAAAGAAGAAAAAATTAAAGAAGTCCGCACTACAGTTGCTTCGTTGCGCTTAGATGCGGTGGCAAGTTCTGGTTTTAGCGTGTCTCGTACTAAATTAGTAAGCGCTATTAATGCAGGATTATTGCAAGTAAACTGGCAACCAGCTAAGGGTGCATCCCAAGAGGTTAAAGAAGGGGATGTGATCTCTATGCGTGGTCGTGGCCGAATGAAGGTAGAAGCCATTACAGGTACATCTCGTAAGGGGCGTATCGGCGTATATCTGAAACGATTCATGTAGGCAATTGAAAATCGGCTTGACCATCAAGCCGATTTTTTTATATATAGTAGGACAGCCATGGTATCCATAACATTTCAACCTACAACTGAAGATACAATCCTATTCGTTGGCGGCGGTGAGGTCGCAGAGCGACGAATACAGCTCTTTATTGATGAGCCGTGCAACATTGTGGTAATTGCTCCCAATGTAACAGATAGGATTAGCCAATGGGCAAAGGATAATCGTATTACTTGGTACGACCGTGCTTTCACAATGGACGATGAACACCATATTATAACGAGCAGTTTGTTCTTTATCTGCACAGATAATAGCAAATTAAACGATACGTTATATGATATGGGTAAAAAACACCGCGTTTGGACTAATCGCAGTGATGCCCCTAGTGCGTGCAGATTTACTGTACCTTCATCCCTTGAACTAGGTGATCTTCATATCGCTATTAGTGCTAATAACGTAGGACCTCGTATCAATCGCCTCGTAAAGCAAGATATGATGAATCGTTATGGTCAGTTGCAAAAGGCTATGCCTAGACTTAAAATATTTAGAGAAGAAGTAAAGTTACTACTTCCTACTCCAGAGGCTCGACAGAAATTTTGGCGAAACCATCTGACTGTAGAAACTTTTGAAGCCATTCTCAAGGGAGAGTGGAGGACTATAGAGGAGAAACTTGCCCATGAAATTAGTGGTATTAGGTCTAAATCATAGAAGTGCCGCTGTTGAGGTGCGTGAACGTTTCTCGTTTGATAAGGACGAGGTCGCTTCAGCACTGAACCGCCTCTATGAATTCGACTGTGTAGCAGAATGCGTTATATTGTCTACATGCAATAGAACTGAAATCTATGCGGCCTTAGAAGGTGTAGAGTTCCCTAAAGAATATATGCTGGCGGTGTTAAAGGATTTAAAAGGTGCCGACCACATCGATGAAGATGCCTTTTTCTTCTACGAAGAGCGCGATTGCATTGAACATCTATTCCGCGTATCTGCAAGCCTTGATTCCCTTGTGTTGGGGGAAGGTCAAATTTTGAGCCAATTAAAAGGCGCTTATATTCAAGCTTATAGCGCAGGTTGCACAGGCACAATTTTTAATATCTTATTCCAACGAGCTATTAGTGTTGGTAAAAAGGTACGGACGAACACAGGTATTGCTAATACGCCTGTATCCGTTAGCTACACTGCTGTTAACCTCGCTGAGGACAGCCTAGATAAACCATTATCTGAAGCGACGGTGCTCATCTTAGGTGCTGGCACCATGAGTGAGTTAACAGCAACGCATCTACAAGCAAAGGGCGTAAAAACGATTTTTGTATCCAATAGAACCTTTACGAAGGCAGAGGCTCTAGCAGAGCGATTTAATGGTAAAGCTGTTAAGCTAGATAACTTTGTAGATTACGCTAAAGATGCGGATATCCTCATTACATCTACAGGGGCGCCACATTATATTATTACGGAACGTGAAGCAAAGAAAATTACCTCCCTTCGCAAAGGTGAGCCAATCGTTATGATTGATATTGCGGTACCACGCGATATCGATCCCGGCGTAGCAGATATGGAAGGTATTTACCTGTTTAATATCGACTCTCTTGAAAGTGTAGTTGAAGAAAATAAGGCACAGCGCGAAGAGGAAGCTCGTCGTGCAGAGCCTATCATTCACGATGCTATTGAAGAATTATTAGATAAATTGAGTTATTTAACGGTGCGCCCTATGATGGCATTGCTCACAGAAAAAGCAGAACGCATTCGCCGTCGTGAGTTACATCGCGCATTAGCGAAATTGCCTGATATTTCTGATAAGGAGCGCCGTATTATGGACTCTATGAGTCGCATGATCATTCGCAAAATGTTGCGTGAACCGATGATTCACTTCAACGAAATCGCTGGTACAGAGGAAGAAGGTTTGTACTGGGATTTATTCAAAGATATGTTTAATCTTGAGAAAGAAGGCTAAGGCCATGAGAGACCATATTCGAATCGGCACGCGAAAAAGTGCCCTTGCCCTATGGCAGGCTGAACATATTAGTGCAGAGTTACAACGTCTGTACCCAAACATTACGGTCGAGCTAGTTCACTTTAATACAAAAGGGGACCGTATCTTGGAAAAACCACTGGCTCAAGTGGGTGGTAAAGGTTTATTTACTGCTGAGCTAGAAGAGGCCATGCATAAAGGCGATATTGATATCGCCGTACATAGCTTGAAAGATATGCCTACAGAGTTGCCAGAAGGGCTAACTCTTGGTGCTATCTCTGCTCGTGAAGTGCCTTACGATGCGCTTGTGAGCCCCGTGTATAAAACATTAGATAAATTGCCTCATGGTGCACGCATCGGTACGAGCAGCTTGCGCCGTCAAGCGCAATTATTGCATGTAAGACCGGACCTTAAGGTAGAGGTGATTCGAGGAAATGTACAAACTCGTTTGAGTAAGATTGAAACAGAAAAACTAGATGGCGTTATCTTGGCACAAGCCGGTCTCAAACGGTTGGGCTTAGATGATCAAATTACCCAAGTATTTAAAGCAGATGAAATGATTCCTGCTGTTGGTCAAGGGGCTCTCGCCATCGAGTGTCGTGCTGACGATACGGAAATGCTTGAAATGCTAGCTCCTATTAACGATGAAGCTACGCGCTATACCGTTGAAGGGGAACGCAGCTTCTTGCGTCAGTTAAATGGTGGTTGCCAAGTGCCGATGGGGGTACATGGTACTATCAATAAAGGTCAATTGACCTTAAAGGCCATGATCGCATCCCTCGACGGTAAAACGGTATACGAAGGAGAAATTTCTGGCCCAGCAAAGAAAGCTGAAATTCTTGGTAAAAACCTTGCAAAAGCCTTATATGAAGAAGGGGGCAAACATATTGTAGATGCTCTCATAGAGGAAGGAATCATAAAATGACAGGTATGGTATATCTAATCGGTGCAGGCCCTGGCGATGTTAAACTCATTACTGTAAAAGGCCGCGAATGCATTGAAAAAGCAGATGTAATTGTATATGACTATTTAGCAGATGCTCATTTGTTAGAATGGGCTCGCCCAGATGCAGAGTTGATTTATGCTGGTAAACAATGTAAAGATCACACAATGCACCAATGGGAAATCAACGAGTTATTAGTTCAAAAAGGTAAAGAAGGAAAAATCGTAGCGCGCTTAAAAGGCGGTGATCCACTCGTGTTCGGTCGCGGTGGTGAAGAGGCGATGGCTCTTGGGGAAGCTGGTGTACCATTTGAATTCGTACCAGGCGTAACATCTCCAATTGCAGCACCTGCTTATGCAGGTATTCCTGTAACACAACGCGCTATGGCTACCTCCTTTGCGGTTGTAACCGGTCATGAGGATCCAACTAAAGCAGTATCTGGTATTCACTGGGAAGGCCTTGCTACAGCCGTTGATACACTTTGCTTTGTAATGGGGGTTGGCAATTTGCCTACCATTGCAGAAAAATTGATGGCTCATGGACGCCCAGCTTCTACGCCAGTAGCGCTTGTTCGTTGGGGTACAAAAACGATTCAAGAGGTTCTCGTATCTACCCTTGAACATGTAGTAGAAGACGTAGAAAAGGCACAACTAAAAGCGCCAGCTATCATCGTAGTAGGCGATGTAGTTAACCTTCGTGAAAAATTACAATGGTTCGATAATAAACCGTTATTCGGTAAAACTATTGTAGTTACACGCGCTCGCTCCCAAGCTAGTGCATTCCGTGAAAAATTAGCAGATCAAGGTGCTAATGTAGTAGAAGCGGCAGCGATTAAAACATCTCCATTGGAGTTGTTTGATGAAGATCGTCGTATCATCAATAATACAAAACAATACCAATGCATCGTATTCACATCTGGTGAAGGGGTTCGCTACTTCTTCGATGCTCTCTATAAAGAAGGCAAGGATACACGTGCATTAGGTAATTCTAAAGTAGCAGCCATCGGCTGTGCTACAGCTCGTGAACTTCAAAAATATGGCATTGTTCCAGATATTATTCCTGCAGACTATAAGGCTGAATCTGCTGTAGAGGCTCTCGAAGAAGAACTGAAAGCAGGGGATTCCGTATTGCTCATTCAACCAAAAGTAGCGCGCGACGTAATTCCACGCTCCTTGCGTCATCATGATATAGATGTAGATATTTTGCGTTTATATGAAACTACACAAGATACATCTCAACAAGAAGCATTAGTGAATGCCTTAACAGAAGGTACTGTAGACTACATTACGTTTACAAGTTCTTCTACCGTAACAAATACAATTCAATTATTGGGCGATGATGCATTGAAACTATTAGGTAATACTAAGATTGCTTGCATCGGACCTATCACAGCTGCTACGGCTATGAGTGCAGGTCTTAAACCTGCTGTTATCAGCGATGTATATACTACTGATGGCTTAGTTAACGCTATCATAAAGGACATTTAGGAGGATTACATGTACGATTTAACATACCGTCCTCGCCGCTTGCGTATCAATCCAGAAATGCGTGATTTGGTGCGCGAAACGACACTCGACGTAACTGACTTAATTTATCCATTATTTATTGTTCCTGGTGAAGGTATCAAAAAAGAAATCGATACGTTACCAGGCCAATATCACTTATCCGTTGATGAAGCTGTAAAAATGGCTCAAGAGGTATATGATCTTGGTATTCTTGGGGTAGAAATCTTCGGTATTCCTACATATAAGGACGAACAAGGTTCCTCTGCATGGGATATGTCCCAACCTGTACAACAAGCTATCAAAGCCATCCGTGCAGCTGTGCCAAACCTATTGGTGGTAGCTGATGTTTGCTTGTGTCAATACACAACAACAGGACATTGTGGCATGATTGATGATCATGAAATCTTAAATGATGAAACATTGCCATTGCTTTGTAAAGTAGCGGTAAGCCAAGCAGAAGCAGGTGCCCATATGGTGGCTCCATCCGATATGATGGATGGCCGTGTAGGTGCTATCCGTGAAGCCCTTGATGCGGCAGGTTATACTAATGTATCTATTATGAGCTATGCTGCAAAATACGCATCCGCTTACTATGGTCCGTTCCGTGGTGCCGTTAACTCTGCACCTAAATTTGGGGATCGCAAATCCTATCAAATGGACCCAGCTAATCGCTTGGAAGCTTTCAGAGAAATCGAACTCGATATCGCTGAAGGTGCAGATATTATCATGATTAAACCAGCCTTGTCCTATTTGGATATCGTTCGTGAAACACGTGACCGCTATGAATTACCTGTAGCGGTATACAATGTATCTGGCGAATATGCGATGGTTAAATCTGCTGCTGCAGCTGGCCTTATCGACGAAGAACGCCTCGTTATGGAAACAATGCTTTCCATGAAGCGCGCTGGTGCTAAAATCATTATTACATACCATGCCTTAGATATTGCTAAATGGTTACAACAATAAGGAGGAACTATGTTCCAACTCGGTAAATCTGAAAAAGCCTTTGAAGAGGCTAAACGTTATATGCCAGGCGGCGTAAACAGTCCTGTTCGTTCCTACCGCAGTGTAGGTTCTAATCCTCCGTTTATCAGCAGCGCTAGCGGCAGCCGTATTTATGATATCGACAATAACGAATATATCGACTATGTGTTGAGCTGGGGCCCTATGATCTTGGGCCATGCGAATCCTGAGGTTATCGCTAGCTTACAGGAGGCGATTCCTCGCGGTACTAGCTACGGTGCGCCTACACTACTAGAAACAGAATTGGCTAAAAAGGTACAAGCCTTCATGCCATCTATGGAGGTTATCCGCCTCGTTAACTCTGGTACAGAGGCTACTATGAGCGCCTTGCGCGTAGCTCGTGGCTATACAGGTCGCGATCGTATCGTGAAATTTGTTGGTTGTTACCATGGTCATAGTGATGCTCTTTTGGTAAAAGCTGGCTCTGGCCTTGCTACCTTTGGTGTGCCAGATAGTCCTGGCGTTCCTCAAGGTGTGGCAGAAAATACAATTACCTTGCCGTACAATGACTCTGATGCGGTTCGCAAATTATTCGATGATATCGGCGATACTATTGCGGCTATCATCGTAGAACCAGTTGCAGGTAATATGGGCTGTGTGCCTCCAGAACCAGGCTTCCTTGAAACATTGCGAGAAGTGACTAAGGCTCATGGTGCATTGTTGATCTTTGACGAAGTAATGTGTGGCTTCCGCGCTAGCAGTGGCGGTGCACAAAAACGTTACAATATCAAGCCTGACCTTACATGCCTTGGTAAAATCGTTGGCGGTGGCATGCCACTTGCTGTATTTGGTGGCTCCCGTGAGATTATGAACCAAATCGCTCCAGCTGGTCCTATTTACCAAGCCGGTACATTGAGCGGTAACCCAATTGCCGTTACCTCTGGTCTTGCAACATTATCTATCTTACAACGAGATCCAACTATTTTTAAACAAGTGGAAGATGCAACCATAGCCCTTTGTGAAGGCTTTGAACGATTGGCTGCACAATACAATGTGCCTGTTGTAGTGCAACGGGTAGGCTCCATGTTCACCATCTTCTTCACTGATAAACCAGTTAAGAACTTTGATGATGCAGCAGCGTGCAACGAAGAACAATTCAAAATGTTCTTCCACCATAACTTGAGCCATGGTATTTACTATGCACCAAGCCCTTATGAAAGTAACTTCGTATCTATTTGTCACAAGAGCAGTGAAATCGAACGCACATTAGCCGTAGCTGATGAAGCTTTCAAAAAAATCAGTGATACACTACTATAAAAATGAGTGATACATTATTATAAAAGTATATAGTTTGTAGTTGTTTATGTATCGATGTAGGTGATGAACATGCAGTTTTACAAGAACTTAAAGCGTGCTCGCGTGCGCATGGGCAAAAGCCAAATCGAAGTAGCAAAGGCCGTAGGTATCAGTAATGCGGCGCTTTCAAACTACGAAACAGGGTATCGCGAACCAGATTTAGATACACTCTGTGCCCTGTCTCGCTATTATGGATTGACCTTGGATGAGTTGCTAGATGTAAATGGAGAACAACACGAGCCCATCTATGATCTCAGTCCTGTACTCAAAAATAAATACATCGCCTATAAAGGTGAAGTATTCGAGTTGAAAGACTCACAAAAACGTGCGCTCTTGCGCGAGCTAGATAATCTATTTACTAAATTTGAGAAATCAAAGGTAGAAGATAAAAGTAGCAAACCAAAAACGTACAAACATGGGAACCCACATATCAATCGTGTGGGACTAGCTAGTAGCGCTGGTAGTTTAGCGGCACGACGGAATATAAAGTAGTTTAATATACTACTTTGTAGATTGAGTGGCACATGTTTATTAGCGCAACTTAATTAGAACAATAAAAGCACCATCTATTTGGAATTCTATACGATACGTAAGAGATTCCTTATTAGATGGTGCTTTTGTATTACCATAATATAAATGACCGAGCTCAAGCTTTAGTATTCTTTATTTAGGTTAAATATAAAAATAAATAAAAGATAACAATATTAAAAATTCCGTTGGTGATATAAGTTGCTTTAATATATAATTGAGATATAGAAGTGGATTAAATATTTACTGGTCTTATAGGAGACATTATGAAGGTATGGAGCGCTGTAAAATCTATATTGAATCGAGCACCTTTTACGGTTAAATTTTATATTGGTTTTATCTTGTTGGGATTCTTCATATTGGGACTTGTTACTTTACATGCGTATATTAAAAGGCCGGAGCAAATACAAAAACTAACAGTATATGAACAAAAGTTAGTAGGTATATCTGCGTATAAAGTAAGTGAAGAGCACTTTGCTACAGGTCGAAATGGACAGATATATATTTTTAAAAATACATATGAAGGTATTACTTTGGAAACAGTAAAGGATATGCTTTCAGAAGAACATATAACATGGCGTGAATTAAAAAAGAGGCATCTTATAGGCTATGATCTAGATGATAAGATTGAAATTGAAATTATACGAGATATAAATACTAAGGCTATAATCGTAAAATTAGAAAAAGACCGATAATTAAAGTTTGTATTTATTATGTATTATCTAAACTATAAGGAGATTCAGTATATAAATGGAGTTTTTTGATTCTTTACTAAATTTATATAATACAAATTATGAGGTTAAAGATACAATTCAGGCTATAGGTCTTACTATTGCATTTATTTGTATTCCTGAGTTGATTGGTAATCATGATAGTGTAGAGTCATTCACTCCAGCTAAGCCTATAGTGAGACGTATAGTACGGATTATTTTAAGTATCCTCTTGGTTTTTGCAATATTTACTTTGTTGGGGTTACTGATGGATAATGGACTATTATAATTCATTAAGTAAAAAGGGTTAATGATGAACCTATAGATTAAAAGCTAGAATAAATTAGTGTATAGAGGTATAATTATGATTTATTTTAAAAATAAAAAAAGTTTAGATACATTTTTAATGGTCTTTATATTGGGCGCTGTTAAGGCATATAGACGAAATTATATTGATTTGACCATTCTAGAATATTACATATTTAGTATGTTAATTCGATTAATGTGTAGAAAAGCACATCTGTCCGATAAATTGTTAAATATTATTGGAGATGGGATGAGTTTAGAGGATGTAGATGAGTGGATGGCTCGTAGGATTCCTATACCAGCATTAAATGATACGTTAGATGATATTGAATACAGCAGTTGGATTGCTTTAATAGAACTGGAGTTAGAGGGGGATACTCTATCTGAGGCGTTAAAAATTTCTACACATGATGAAAATAAGTTCGGTATCTATTTCTTTACCGATTATGTAGAGGAGATATTTTGGGCGTTGTTTTTGTTGGGGATGTATGAAGTCTTACAAAAACCTGAATTCATTTCTGAATCGATCTTAAGTTGTATTAAACAGACCTATTTGTCTGAAATATATACGTGTGAACGTATTCAGAATGAAGATTTTCAAGCATGTATTTCCAATTTACAGGAGATAGTTGATACTAATATATCCGGGCAATTAAGTAAAGAATTAATTACTATGAAAGCAAAATTAGCATCATTACAGGTATTATTACTATTTTATGATGTGAGTTTTGATAAGTTAAAAACAGACATTGATTTAAAAGCTACTAGAGGGATGTTCTGGCAAATTAAAGTTTCAGGGAAGTTTATAGACTTGGGATTTTAATAGAGATTTTGATAGGTATAATGGAAGATTATATTATAGAAGGGTAAGGATGTAATAAAGATATATGCGAATAAGTTTATTGAAAGAACTTGGGGCAAATTTATTTAAATATATGTTTGGTGGTATTGTAGTAGCCTTTATACTAATTATAATTGTTGGTATCACTACTCGATATTATCATTATAATGACAACTCTTCTGCATTAATCAGATATGGATATTCTCTCTACAAAGAGGATTTGATTGATGAGATAAACTGGACTCGCATTGGTGATAAGTTTATGGTGAAGAATTCTGACTATACTGACTTTAAGGCAAAGTATAATCAGAGTAGATTCTTAGCTGATATAAATGATAATAAGGACAAAATTAGTGAAGGTCTTAATACCAATAGCATTAGAGTCCAGTTGAAAGAAGACTCTATACGAATTAAATATAAAATGGTGGATTGATAAAGATGGTTTTCGATAGGGTTGTTATTAATAAATTAAAAATAATTATATTTGTAGTAGGAATAATCATAGGCTCATTTAGTGGTGCTCTTGTATTAGAGAAAATAGATAATACATTGGAATCCATTTATTCTGGTAGACAAGCTCTTATTTGGAATGAATATAAAAGTTTTGATTATCGTGAGCATTTTACTATCAATGCCATCTATCCTTTTAAATATGAAATTGGTAGTATTAGACCTTATTTTATTGTTGATGCAGTAAGTAATAGTAATATGGATACAATAGAAAAATCTTTAGCTTTAAATGGATGGCAGCAAATAGAGGCTAATACATTTAAAAAAGAAACTAGTGGAGAAGTATTAAAATTATCTGTAAAACCTATTAACATGAATGAATTTATGATTGTATATTATTACTAACTTTTACAAATGGAATCCATACTATTAGTTATGTGCTAATCGTAATAATTAATGAATAGTTATATAGGTAAAGTTATTCAGAAATGTATTAGTTGAGTTAGAAGAGATTATGAACGCTGGGCGTATCTTATGTAGTATTTTACTAGCTATGTATGCAATATATATTATACGAAATAATACAATAACTATTGCAGGCGCAAATGTTAAGAGAAGCCTTGTTCTTACAATGATACAATTAGGTCAATTATTGATGATTGAATTAATGGTTATTTTCGGTGGGACGATTTTACATAGCTTTTCTATTTTTTCGTTAATACTTGCGGTTCTTCTTTGGGGGGAAATGTTTGCACTAAAGCAAAATCTCAATGAATATTTTATGTGCAAGGAAGGAAAAAGCTATGGCATTAGTATTATAGGAAAAGGTCGAATTGCTGTGTCTGTAGGACAGAGTATCCTTTTAATCTTTCTTGGAATCTGGAGTTGGTAACATTTAATTAGCATTAAAGTTAACAATAATTCATAATAAAATATTAAATAGAATTACATCTTTATTATCCCTATTTACTTATTTTATAATAATGAAAATTAAGATTAGTGGTGGAATATGAATAAAAGTTATTTTAAATTGAGTAGTTTGCCTTTTGCAGTTAAGTTTTATGTCGGTTTTGCTTTATTTGGATTTCTACTAATTGGACTTGTTTCTTTACATGCGTATATTAAAAGGTCGGAGCAAATGCAAAGCCTTCAATTATATGAGCAAAAATTAGAGGATATATCTTCTAAAAAAGTAAGTGAAGAATATTATGCGTCTGGTCGAGCCTATCAAAATAATAATCTTAAAATCACATATGATTCTATTACATTTGATGATATTAAAAGAATTCTTTCAAAAGAAAACGTAGAATGGAATGAAATAAGTAAGAATTATATAGTGGGGAAGGATTTTAAAGCTGATGTTACTATAGTGTTATATAACGAGATAGCCTCTAAACAGGTAATTTTAATATTAGAAAGAAGAAATTGAAAAGAAAATAGGTCTCTCACATATTTTTAATTACTTAGCAGATAGCTGATTATCTTTAATCAGCTATCTGTTATTTTTTATATTGCATATATCGAATAATTCCTATTAAAATTACCAGAATTTTACGATTTTATGAGTGTTTTATGATAAAATAAAAGGTATGAATACTTCAACAACTAGGTCTATTACCTATAATGGCGACAGAATTGAATATGAGTTAACCATCAAGCGTGTGAAGAATATGAACATGCGCATTACAAAGGATGGTGTGATCCATGTGTCGGCGAATGCCTATGTGCCGGATTATAGGGTGGACAAGTTTGTCATTGAGAATATGCCCTTCATTGAGCGGGCTCGTTACAAGATTGATGCATTGAATGCCAAGCGCGTCGATGCGTTGCAGTATGTAAATGGTGAAAGCTTATCAATCCTCGGCATTCCTGTTACGTTGCGCCTAGTTGAGCAGGACGGCAAGCCTCACATTGGCTTTGACGGAAAAGCCATCCTTACCATGGTGGTGCCTCGTGGTACGACCTATGAAGCGAAGCATAAATTAATGCAAAGTTATTGGCGTAATTTAGGGGAGAAGGTCTTTGTTCATTGGGCAAAGGTCGTGTATCAACGCTTTCACAAGCAAGGTATTGATGTACCTATGCCAACTATAAAACAGCAGCGAATGAAGAGTCGTTGGGGTTCTTGTACGCCAGTAAAGCAGCTCATCAAGATGAACACCCGTTTATTAGAGGGGCCACAGGCGTATATTGAGTACGTTATGATTCATGAGTTTGCTCATTTTAAATATTTAGACCATTCCAAGAACTTTCACAATCTAGTGGCACAGTTTTTGCCAGATTGGAAGGCTCGTAAGAAATCATTGAACGTGTATTTTGCTCATCGCCCTTAAAGGAGGTGTACCATGCAGCCATTTGTACATTTACATAGTCATACAGAGTTTAGTTTGCTGGACGGCATCAGTCGTTTGCCTGACATGGTACGTCGTGCGAAGGAGCTAAATCAGCCAGCCCTTGCCATTACAGATCACGGCAATATGTACGCAGCCATTTATTTTTATAAGGAATGTGTGGCCCAAGGTGTTAAGCCTATCATTGGTTGTGAAGTATATGTAACAGAAAATAGCCGATTCGATCGCCCTGAAGGTCGCAGTCGTGAAAGACTAAAACATCTTATCTTGTTGGCGGAGACTATGGAAGGGTATCGTAATCTCGTAAAAATTGTGTCTAAAGCATCGACAGAAGGTATGTTGTATCGCCCTCGTGCAGACCGCGATTTATTGCGTCAATACAGCAAGGGCATAATCGCCCTCAGTGCCTGTATTCAAGGGGAAATCCCTCAATATATCTTGCAAGACAATATGGAAGGCGCGAAGCGTTCCATCGAATGGTATATTGAGACCTACGGTAAAGATAATTTCTTCTTAGAAATCCAAAATCATGGACTCCCAGAGGAGGCAAAGGCCCAAGAGGAGCTCATTAAGCTCAGTAAGGAATACGGTCTTGGCATCGTAGCGTCTAATGACTTCCACTATGTCTTAAAAGAGGATGCAGATGCACAAGATATAAAGGTATGTATTTCTACAGGCCGTCGTCGTGCCGAGGTAGACCGTTTAAAATTCCCTAATGATGAGTTCTATCTAAAATCTGGGGATGAGATGGCTCAGTTGTTCTCACATATTCCTGGGGCTATCGAAAACACTTTAAAAATTGCAGAGCGATGTAACGTAGAATTCAATTTCGACGAACATCATTTGCCACACTTTGATGTACCAGAAGGAGAAACGTCTAAAACCTATTTACGTAAGGTTTGTGAACGAGAAATTCCACGCCTTTATGGTGAAACGTCTGAAGAGTTACAAAAGCGTCTCGACTATGAGTTAGATGTTATTGGCACCATGGGCTTTGAGGATTACTTCCTCATCGTATGGGACTATGTACGCTATGCTCGTGAGCACGATATCTTAGTAGGTCCAGGCCGTGGTTCTGCGGCCGGTTCTGTAGTAGCCTATCTACTTGGCATTACAGGCCTTGATCCATTAAAATACGATTTGCTCTTTGAACGGTTCTTAAACCCAGAGCGAGTAAGCATGCCTGATATCGATATTGACTTCTGTTATGAAAAGCGTGGTAAAGCCATCGAATATGTAACGCGGAAATATGGCCAAGCTCGTGTGTCTCAGATTATTACCTTTGGTACTGAGGCAGCGCGTGCCGTTATTCGCGACGTAGGCCGCGTGCTAGACTTACCACTGGCGGAAGTAAACCGCATTGCGAAGATGATACCCAACGAACTAGGGATTACCTTAGATAAGGCTCTACAAGGCAAAGAGTTAAAGGCTTTATACGAAGCCGATCCAAATGTTAAAGAGTTATTTGACTTTGGTAAAAAGCTAGAAGGTATAGCGCGCAATTCGTCCACCCATGCGGCGGGCGTCGTAATTTCTGCGGACCCTCTAGATGACCACGTACCAGTACAAAATGCTAATGAAGAAGGCTTTGTAACGCAGTACGATAAGGATAACATCGAGGAATTAGGCCTCTTAAAGATGGACTTCTTGGGCCTCCGTACCTTAACGGTTATGGGGGATGCCTTAAAGCTCATCAAGGCGAACCGTGGTATTGACCTCGATTTAGATGCTATCCCGCTCGATGATAAAGCGGCTTGTGATATCCTCACTAAGGGCGATACATCTGGTGTATTCCAGCTTGAATCGGAAGGTATCACCAAACTCGTTATGGATCTTAAGCCTGAGCATTTTGAAGACTTAATTCCATTGGTAGCCTTGTACCGTCCAGGTCCATTGGGGTCTGGCATGGTAGCGGACTTTATCGACCGCCGTCACGGTAAAAAAGAGGTTACCTATTTACATCCTATCTTGGAACCGATTTTAAAAGATACCTTTGGGGTAATCTTGTACCAAGAACAGGTTATGCAGATTGCGTCCGCCATGGGCGGGTTCTCCCTTGGTCAAGCGGACTTGATGCGCCGCGCCATGGGTAAGAAAAAGGAATCTGTGCTAAAGGCACAGCGCGAGTCCTTTATTCAAGGTTCCATAAATAATGGTATAGAAGAGTCCATCGCGAATGAAGTATTTGACTTGCTCGTATACTTTGCAGGCTATGGCTTTAATAAATCACATAGTGCGGCCTATGCGTATATCGCGTACCAAACGGCGTATCTGAAAGCCCACTATTTCCCTGAATTTATGGCCGCTACCATGACTAGCTTCATGCAAAACATGCAGAAATTGACGTACTACATCAATGCTTGCAAGAAGCATAATGTTAAGGTACTCGGTCCAGATATTAACTATTCTGAACGGAGCTTTGCCGTGCAAGGTGATGCCATTCGCTTCGGTCTTGGGGGTATCAAGAACGTAGGAGATAATGCCATCGATCGCTTGATTCGCGAGCGCAATGAGCACGGCCTCTATACGGATATCGTAGATTTCTGTAAACGCGTGGACAACAAGGTTGTTAATAAACGACTTCTTGAAAGTCTCATTCGATGCGGTGCCATGGATGGTTTCAAGGAAAACAGAAATCAATTATTGCACATGTATGAAAGTGCTCAAGCCGTAGGTGCTAAAGAGCAAAAGGATGCCGCTATGGGCACCATGAGTCTCTTTGGCGATATAGAGGAGTCTGTAGATTTCATCCCTGTACCTAATGTGCAGGATTTATCGGAAGACGATAAATTGAAAGATGAAAAGGAATATACCGGCTTTTACATCACAGGCCATCCATTGCAAGGCTATGCTAAGGAATTAGAGGGCCTCTTTGAACTGGGGGCTCTCGTAGAAAATCCAGAGCAATACGATGGTCAAACAATAACCTTTGGAGGCTTGATTGAAAATAAGACGGACCGCATGACAAGGCGGAACGAGGTTATGTCCATTCTTCGCATCGAAGATTATTCTGGTGCAGCCAATGTGGTGGCGTTCCCTAAGGTCTTTAGTCAAAGTCAACAGTTCCTTGCGGTCGATATGATTGTTAAGGTAAAAGGCCGCGTTGATGCGGATGAAAAGGGTGTGCAAATTATTGCAGACCGCATTATGCCATTAAAGGTAAACTATAGTCAGGCTAAGCATGTGGCTATTCATATTTATAGCCAATATGACACGCCAGAAAATAGTGAAGCCTTAAAACGGCTGTTAACGAACACCGCAGGCTCTGTGCCAACATCACTATATTTGCACCGTCAACGGAAGCGCATTAACTTGCCACCGAATATGTGCTTTGATCCTAGTGATGAATCTATCAAGGCTATTGAAGCTATCTTAGGTGATGGCTCCGTAGAGGTGCAATAATAAATAGCTTTCACCAACATTACTACAATAAGAAGTGAAAGATTCAATATAGAAATTGCTTTCATAGGAGGAAAGATGAAACGTACAAAAATCGTATGTACTGTAGGTCCGGGAACGGATAAATTTGGTATTTTAGAAGATATGATGCGAGCGGGCATGAACGTGGCTCGTTTCAATTTCTCTCATGGATCTCACGAAGAGCAAGCAGAGCGTATGCAAATGGTGCGCGATGCGGCGATGATTGTTAATAAACCAATCGCATTATTGCTCGATACAAAAGGTCCTGAGGTTCGTCTTGGCCTATTTAAAGAGGGGAAGGTATTCCTTGAGGCAGGTCAAAAGTTTACATTGACTACCGATGATGTGGAAGGCACAAAAGAGCTTAGCTCTGTGAACCACAAAGGTCTTGTAGGCGACGTGTCCGTTGGGGATAAAATCCTCTTGGCTGATGGTCTTGTAACACTTAACATCGATGCCATCGAAGGGAATAACATCATTACTACCGTTCAAAACAGTGGTGAAATCGGTAACCGTAAACGCGTAGCTGTACCAGGCGTAGCACTTAGCTTGCCACCTGTATCTGAACAGGATGAAGCGGACTTACGCTTTGGCTGTCAACAAGGTGTGGACTTTGTAGCAGCATCCTTTATGCAACGCGGTAAAGATATCGTAGCCATCCGTCGTATTCTTGAATCCGAACAAAAAGATATCAAGATTATTGCAAAAATTGAAAATGCTGAAGGCGTTAAAAACATCGATGAAATTTTGGAAGTAGCAGACGGCCTCATGGTTGCTCGCGGTGACCTCGGTGTAGAAATCCCTGCAGAAGAGGTACCAGTACTTCAAAAAATGATGATCGAAAAATGTAATGACTTAGGAAAACCAGTTATTACGGCAACCCAAATGCTAGAGTCCATGATTCAAAATCCACGTCCTACACGGGCTGAAGCAAGTGACGTAGCCAATGCCATCTTAGATGGTACGGATGCGATCATGTTGTCTGGTGAAACCGCAAATGGAGCTTACCCAGTAGAGGCGGTTAAGACTATGACACGTATTGCTGAGGTAACAGAACAAGCTGCTATTTACGATAGTAAAAGTCGTGCTCGTCAAGATGTGGATATGACGACTACCAGTGCTGTATGTTTAGCAAGCGTGCGCATCGCTCAAAACCTTGGGGCAGCTGCTATTTTGACATGTACTGAATCTGGTCATACTGCAATTAGCACTGCTCGGCATCGTCCGGCTTGCAAAATTATTGCTGTAACACCGCATGAAGAAACAATTCGCCGCATGCAATTATGCTGGGGCGTAGAGGCTATTAAAGGTCATGAAATCGTTAACTCTGATGAAATGGTTAAACAAGCGATTACAGGTGCTCTTGGCACAGGTGCCATTGAGTCTGGTGACTTAGTTGTGGTAACGGCTGGCGTACCATCTGGTGCGACAGGGACTACAAATATGATTCGCGTTCATATTGCGGGGCAAGTACTCTTATCTGGCAATGGTATTTTGCGTAAATCCGTTACAGGCACTGTATTCATTGCTGCTAATCATAAGGGCAATTATGAAAGCTTCAAAGATGGCGACATCCTTGTGGTGGGCACAATGGAACCTGAATTGATGGCTATTGCAAAACGTGCAGGTGGCATTATCGCTGTTGAAGACGGTTATACCTCTGACAGTGCTATTGCAGGCATTACCTATGGCATTCCTGTAATCTTAGGTGCTAAAAACGCTCATGACGTACTCCTTGAAGGTCAAGAGGTAACAATCGATGGCGAACGCGGTAAGGTGTTTGCTGGCATTGCTAATGCTCGATAGTTTTAGTAAAAGATAATTAAATATAAGGAGGGATAGTATGAATCCATATAATGTAACAGGACCTAGTAATTCTCAAGTTGCTCAGGTTGAAAGTATTGTATCCCAACGTTTGAAGGGATCCTTCTTGTGGATGGTTGTAGGTTTACTTACGACTATCGGTGTTGGAGTGGCTGCGTTGGCAAATCCAAACTGGCTACGCTTTGCATACGAAAACTTTAATATTATTCTATTAGTTGAACTAGGCGTAGTATTCCTATTTAGCGCGCGTGCGTATACGGCCAATGTTATGACTTTAAAAGGCATGTTCTTCCTCTATAGTGCATTGAATGGCCTTACATTGACCTTGATATCGTTGCGATATAATGTATTTGAAGTAGTTATTCCAGCGTTAATCGGCACGTTAGCGTTCTTCATTGGCTTTGCCGTGGTAGGGGCTACTACGAAACGTAATTTGTCATCCCTAACACCATATGTAATGGCTGCCTTACTTGGTATGATTATCGTATCTTTTGTGATGATAGGGGCTCGTTATTTTAACTGGGCTGTACTTAGTGGCTTTAGTGACACTGTTAGCTTAGTTCTAGGTTATGTAGGGGTTGTAGTATTCTCCATCTTTACAGCTATCGATGTGAACCGCATTAAAAACAATGTGACACAAGTAGCGCTCTTGGAGGATGAAACCATTTTAGACCGCATTGAAATCACAGGTGCTTTGAGCCTATACTTAGATTTCATTAACTTATTCTTATCCTTATTGCGCATCTTTGGTAATAAGCGATAAAAGGAGATTGTATGGATAATAGAGAATGGCAAACCTTTGTAACCGTTGTGGATGAAGGGAATATTACAAGGGCTGCTGAAAAGTTATTTTTATCACAACCGGCTCTAAGCTATCGGTTGCGCCATATGGAAAAAGCCTTGGGCCATTCTCTGTTGTTGCGAACTGCTGAAGGGATTGCTCTTACGGCACAAGGTGAAATTTTTTATGACTACTGTAAAAGAATGATGCAAGATCAAGAAGCCTTAGAAAATGCTATGAATTCCGCTTCTGGTAAGATTCAAGGGACCTTAAAAATCGCATCATCCATCAACTTTGCAGACTATGAACTACCAGCTTTACTGAAATCATTTCGGGAGCAATATCCGGATGTGCATATTCAAGTTAAAACTGCTTTCAGCCATCAAGTAGTAAAAATGTTTAATTCTGGGGACTGTATGGTAGGATTCGCCCGTGGCGGTTATGATGTGTCTGGTAAGTCTGAGCTACTATTAGAGGAACCATACTGCTTGGTTTACAAAGAATTAGTACCACCTGAATCCCTTGAGAAGGTACCATTTATCAAGTATCAGACTGATGCATCGGTAGCTAATATTATCGAAACTTGGTGTGCAGAACATTTTGAAGAACCACCTAGTGTTGCCATGGATGTAAACTCAATGAGTACATGTCGCCACTTTGTGCGCGCAGGGCTCGGTTGGTCGATTCTGACCTATATGGGCCTTGGATCTTGCAAGGATAGAGATATCTATGTAAGTCCATTGCGTAGCAAAGATGGCACATATATTACTCGTGATACCAACATGGTGTACACAAAGGATGCAGAAAATCTTGTAGTAGTTAAGACCTTTATCGAGTATGTTCGGGATTACTATAAAAAACATACTGTCGTAGATAATAGTATTTTTAGAGAATATAAAGGATAGATTATACAAATCGAGTCTATATAAGGCTTTGCAAACGTCTATCCATGCTATTTCAGTATTAGACTTTTTCGATATAATAAGTCATAATAAAGGTGTCTCGAAAGAGCCAGGCAGGACCATGTAAGTGCATGTATACCCCCTTTGGGGACGTATACATGCATTTTTTTCATTTTGGGCTGCAGATCTATACTCAAAATGCATAAAAAGTATGAATGGTAGGTATAAAAGTTTTTATAACCCCTATAAAGGTAATCTATTATTCATAATTCTTTTAAGCATATATAATGAGTGTAGACAAAAACTCCTAGAGTTCAATAGCTGATAGTCGCGTATCACGAATTTCTGGGGTAGTGTTAGGATGATTACATGCCTATGTTTTTAAGAAAGGAAGAAACATGGAAAAATTCTTAAAACTAGCACTTATTGTGCTAATCCCTGTTGTCCTCTGGTTTACAACTCCACCAGATGGGCTCACTGATACGGCGTGGCGCCTTTTAGGCTTCTACATTGCAGGTATCGTAGGTTTGATTTTAAAACCATACCCAATTCAAATTATTTTATTAGCTGTATTATCTGCATCTGCATTATTCTTAGACAATGCAAAAGATATCTTGGTAGGTTATGGCTCCACTGCATTGTGGATGATCATCGCTGCATTCTCCTTGAGCGTTGCGTTTGGTAAAACTGGTCTTGGTCACCGCGTTGCATACCATTTGATTAACGCATTCGGTTCTACTGTATTACGTCTTGGTTATGTAACAGCACTTCTTGATTTAGTATTATCTCCAGCTACACCTTCTAACACAGCACGTGCGGCTGGTATCGTATATCCAATTAACTTATCCATCGCTGAATCTATCGGTTCCTATCCTGGCGATACTGCTAAACGCGGTGGTTCCTTCATCTTGATGAATGGCTATTTCGTAACAAAAATTACATCCTTCATGTTCTTAACAGCTATGGCTCCAAACGTGTTGGCTTTGGACTTTGTTACTAAAATCACTGGTCTTAACATGAACTGGGTTGAATGGGCATTAGCATTGGCCTTACCTGGTCTTATTATGTTGATTTTTGTACCACTTGTTGGTTATTGGATCGATCGCCCTGAAGCAGTAAAAATTGACAATAAGAAATTGGCTGCTGATGGCCTTGCCAAATTAGGACCTATGAAAATGTCTGAAAAAATCTTGGCTGTTGTATTCATTCTTGCTCTTCTTGGTTGGGCATGGCCTTCTATTGGATATTTTTTCCCAGCTATTGCTTTTGATTTGAGTCCTACAGCAGTAGCATTAGTTGCTATGACTATTGTGTTCTTTTCTGGTATCATCACTTGGGATGACATGGTTCAAACTAAAGCTGTTTGGAACACATTCATCTGGTTCGGTGCTATCCTTGGTTTATCCACTGCTTTAACAAAAGCTAAATTCTTTGCTTGGCTTGCAGCATTTATGCAAGCAAACTTGGCACTCGATGTATCTCCACTCGTAGTTGTTTTAATTCTTTCTGCTATTAGTGTTGTAATTCGTTACTTATTTGCTTCCAGTACTGCATATATTGCATCTATGCTTCCAGTATTCTTAACTGTAGGTATGGCAGCTGGTGTTAACCCTGTTATGTTTGGTTTAGTATTGCTTGCAACAAATGCGTTTGGTGGTCTTGTAACTCACTACGGTGCATCTCCAGGTCCAATCATTTACTCTGCAGGTTACAATAACTTGAAAGATTGGTGGACTGCTGGTGCAATCTTAGCAGTATTAAGTTGGGTTCTACTCTTCGTAGTAGGTATCCCTTGGTGGACTTTCATCGGTATGATTTAATCACCATATAGTTTTATAATCAACATTGTTTTAGCGGCACGGACCAGACATTCGCGACACGTCTGGTCTTTGCCATTTGATATATTTTTAGTGAAAGGATGCAACATGGCACAATTAGTAAAAGCTGCACAAGCTGGCTTCGACGAAAAAAATGATGCATTAGTAACGGTTGAACCGATTGCTAGCGGTATCGAAATCGAATTAACATCCAAAGTTATCCGTCAATACGGCGACCAAATTAAATCCGTTATCTTGAACACAGTGAAAGAAGCTGGTTTTGATGGCGTAAAAGTAATTGTACAAGATAAAAATGCTTGGGATTACACAATTAAAGCTCGCGTATTAGGCGCATTGGAAAGGGGGAGCAAAGCATAATGGCTAACGATAAAACATTCCCAGAAGTTAAAACAAATCCATTAACAGAGGCTGCTAAAAAACGCTTGTCTCGTTCCATGATGTTCGTACCTGGTAATACACCTAAAATGATTAACAGTGCTGACATTCACGGTGCTGACTCCATCATGATCGACATCGAAGATTCCGTGCCTATTACAGAAAAAGATACAGCTCGTCTTTTAACTGCAGAAGCATTGAAATCCCGTAAATTCCGTGCAGAAACAGTTGTACGTATCAACCATCCTACACAAACTCCTTATGGCTATGACGATCTTGATGTAATCGTTCCAGCTAAACCTGATATGATTCGTTTACCTAAAACTGAAGATGTTTCTGAAGTTGAAATCGTAGCGAAGAAGATTGAAGAAGTGGAAAAAGCTAACGGTTGGCCGGAAGGTACAATCAACATTATCGTGGCTATTGAATCCGTCCGCGGCTTATATAATGTTCGTGAAATCTGCCATGGTCCTCGCGTAGTTGCTATCGCTCTTGGCGCTGAAGACTATCGTGCAGACCTTCGCACAGGTAAACATAAACCAGCTGTTGAATTGTTGTTCGCTCGTCAAACAATCCTTCATGCGGCGCGTGAAGCAGGTATCCGCGTAATCGATACTGTATTCTCCGACGTGAAAGACCCACAAGGCTTCCGCGAAGAAGTTGAATTCATTAAAGCTTTGGGCTATGATGGCAAATCTTGTATCCACCCAAGCCAAATCAAAATTATCCACGAAGTATTCACTCCTGACGAAAAAGAAATCGCTCATTCCGTTAAGGTATTGAACAGCTATGCAGATGCATTGCGCAACAATAAAGGCGTAATCTCCGTAGATGGTAAAATGATCGATGGTCCTATCGTAGTTCGTGCACAACGCGTAGTTGATAAAGCACGTGCAGCAGGCATTAAAGTTGAATTAGAGGAAGGAGCAGAATACGATGTTAAATAAAGTAGGTCGCGATATCCCAACAAATATCCCAGCACTAGAAGGTCGCGAAGTATATCAAGGTGAATTCGCTATTGAACCTAAAGCTCATCGCGCAGGTAAACCTGTACACATGAGTCGTGTTGGTACTAATAAAGTACTTGCTTCTATTGATGAAGCAATCGAAAAAGCTGGCGTAAAAGATGGCATGACATTGTCCTTCCATCATCACTTGCGCAATGGCGACTATGTAATGAAAATGGTTATGGAACGAGTTCAAGCAAAAGGCATTAAAGACATTACAATTGCGTCTTCTTCCTTGTCCCCATGCCATGAATTCTTGGTAGAAATGATTCAAGATGGTACTGTAACAGCTATTGAAACATCTGGCTTGCGCGATCGTCTTGGTAAATTCTTGACTCAAAACCCAGGCGTATTGAAACGCCCTGTAGTGATTCGTTCCCACGGTGGCCGTGCTCGTGCTATCGAATCTGGCGAAGTTCATATCGACGTAGCTTTTATGGCTGCTCCTACAGCTGACCCACGTGGTAATGCTACTGGTCGTATGGGTAAATCCGCATGTGGTGCGCTTGGCTATGCTAAAGTTGACTCCCACTATGCAGATACAACTGTTATTATCACAGATAACTTGGTTGACTATGTACACAACTATGCAATCCCTCAAACTGACGTAGATTATGTTGTTGAGGTTGAAAGCATTGGTGATCCAGAAGGTATCGCTTCTGGTGCGGTAGGTTTCACTAAAAACCCTATCCAAATTAAAATTGCTGAATTAGCTGGTGAATTCCTTGACCAAGCTGGCATTATTAAAGATGGTTTCGTATTCCAATTGGGCGCTGGTGGTGCTCCATTGACTGTGGCGAAATTCATCGCTGAAAAACTTCGCAAACGCGGTGAAGTAGGTGGCTTCGCTATCGGTGGTGCTACTGGTATCTTGACTGGTATGCTTGAAGAAGGTTTGATCCGTGCAATTTACGATACTCAAACTTTCGATACAACTGCAGCAGCATCTTTAGATAAAAACCCTGCACACATTGAAATGTCTGCTTCTATGTACGCTAACCCATGGACAGACTGCACTACAAACTACCTAGACGTAGTATTCCTTGGTGCTACTGAAATCGACCTTGATTTCAACGTAAACGTAATGACTGACTCCAACGGTGTATTGATGGGCGCTTCTGGCGGTCACTCCGATACAGCAGCAGGTGCTAAATGCACAGTTATTACTTGCCCATTGATCCGTGGTCGCTTGCCAATGATCCGTGACAAAGTAGCAACTGTAATTACACCAGGCTCTTCCGTTGACGTACTTGTTACTGAATACGGTATCGCAATCAACCCAGCTCGTACTGATTTGATTGAACGCTTCAAAGATAGCAACTTGCCTATCTTCACAATTGAAGAATTACAACAATTAGCATTCGACTTAGTTGGTAAACCACAAGATATCCCTGTGTCTGACAAAGACGAAGATATCGTAGCAATCGTAGAATACCGCGATGGCTCTATTATCGACGTGGTTCGTAAACCTCTATAATTGAGTAGTGCTGAAAGTCCGGGGAATCCGGAACAGTTCCGCCATCGGCTTATCATCCTATGCTGATTAGATAATATAAAGACCCTATCCATTGTCCTTGGACTCATGGATAGGGTCTTTTGATGTTTATATAATGCTTTGGTACTAGCTAAAAAAATATTCACAAAATCTGATGTGGCAAAAATAGTACATGGATATAGTTATACTTTTACTATAAGAAGATTGGAGATCTTTAGGAGGTAGTTTCTATGTACCGTTGTATTGCTAAGTTAGAGATTGACCTGGAGGGGTTAGGTGAATTTTATAGTGATGTAGGCGAACTAACTATGTATCAAATAATATCAGCTTGGTTACAGGATGATTTAGATGGACCTAATCCTGAAAATACAGTTTTTGGTGTATCAGAGTATGCCTTAGACTGGATGGCTGTGTTGCCTGGAGATATTTCTTATCGCAATCTATTTGATATGGGGAGTTGTAAACTTGGTAATCGTTCTGAAAGTATTGATTATTTATATGCGCAATTTTTACAAACATTAGAAAGTATGAAACGATTTGAACCTGAATATAAATCCTTATGCTTGGATTATATAAACGTGATGCCACAGCATATAGAGATAACTCTAACCTGCTGTAAAAATGTAGACTTTTTATTATTATTAAAACGTTGGTTACGTAGTTGTAGTACTTATAAACATCCGATATACTATAAAGTGAAAGATGTGTATTATGTGAAATTTAAAGGAGTGTCAAATGGGGAATGTATGGAGATTACAAACAAAAACAGATAGTAAAGATGGTAAAAAAATATCTACTTATTGTAAAGAAGAATCTATTGCAGCTGTAGGGTGGAGTATCAATGATGATCAAATAAAAGAGTATAATGCAGAAGCTTTTGATAAAATTCAATCTATCAGAGCTAGTATTCAATCTAAAGATATTTATTATAAGGTTCTTGAAGAGTATAATTTATTCAATATTAAACCTGGTAAGAAGATAGTTGCTGTAGAAACTATAAAACGAGTGAAGCCAGGGGACTATATTTGGATGCGTGATAATGGTATTTATTATCTAGGGCGTGTAAACGAAAACTCTAATTTTATGTATAATTGTGACAAGGATGCATTAGATTTTGATGCAGCTAATCAAATTACAGGAGTTAAGTGGGAACGGATTGGTGATGAAAGCCAGGTGCCAGGAGCAGTCGCAACAGCCTTTATTCGAGGGCGAACTATACAACGTATAAATAAAGACTATATGTTTGAATATGCTGAATATGCATTTGGGGGAAAACCATTAGTATTAGAGCATTCAAATAGAGAGTTTTTACAACAATTGTTTTATGATTGTTTATCTCCAAATGATTGTGAGGATTTAGTTTGTTTATATTTATACGATAAGGCAAATTATATCGCAATTCCATCTACAAATAAGATAGCTACTGAATTATATGAATGTGTGTTAGTTAATCCAATTAATGGTAAATTAGCATATCCTCAAGTGAAAAAAGGAAATAAAGAATTAAATATTAATGATTATATAGAGCTGATTAAAGACCATCCGAATAAAGAAGTATACTTATTTACATCTGAAGGTAAGGTTCAAGGTGATACTCATATAGATAATATACATAGTATTTCTCCGGATGAACTTTATAGTTGGGCAAAAGAAAAAATAGAGGGAAATAGTTGTTTAATCCCTGAGGGTATTGTAAAATGGTATAAACTAATACACTCATCAGAAAAATAGTTGAAAATTAGGAGAGAGCATATGAGCCAAGTATTTAAACAGGATTTAACAGATAATTCAGTTCGTCCTGGCGGTTTGTTTTTCGTTGAGTTATTAATGCCGGAGCAGTGTGATATGCCTAATCGAGATACAATGGTAGAGGTATTCACAAAGCATTTAGGAACTATTGATTGCTTTAGTTATGGCACTGAATCTGCTGGTTTTGCGCCTCAGAATTATAAGGTTCATTATGAGGATAATGATGCTGATGTTCCACCGACTTTAATGGTGACGAATTGTGAGAAAATCGATAAACCTGTACTCGATGATTTTGAACGTAGCCAGGTGTGGGATTGTCCAAATGTAGACGAGTTGCTAGATGAGTGCCAATATAGAGTATTTGCTACCGATATGTTAGCGTCTGGTTTAGAGCCTAAAGAACGAGCTGATATGCTCGTGAAATATGTAGATGCACTATTAGAGTTATATCCATCCTGCAAGGCTGTTGTCTTTGGGCCAGCTCGAAAGTTATTAAGTCGTGAAACCATTGAAAATCATCCAGATAAAGAGGTAACACGTTTTATTTATTATGCTGTAAATGTGCGATATTTTAGCATTCAAGGCACAGATGACATGATGGTTGATACGTTAGGTATGAGTACCTTATTCTACCCTGATTTGCAGTACCATTTTCATGGTATGAACCCCGATGAGATCGTAAATCATGCGTATCGTGTGTTGTACTATATCTTTGAGCACGATAATCCTATTGATGATGGGCAAACGATTGCAGGCTTAGAAAATGGAGATTTGAGTCCAGATATCAAATGGGCGGTTCAGTATGAGGACTCCTTAATTCAACCTGTTCGAACTGTTATAGATATTAATATGGGAGAATATGCATCGGGTACTCGTTAGTTGTTAATCGATGAAAGGTGTGAGCATTATGAGTAATCAACGTATTTTTGACATGGAACTTGTGAAAGTTGAAAGTTTGGAGAAAGCTGTTAGGACTCCATTTTATCAAACTGATTCCACAGGTGGTTCAGTATGGGTTATTAAACCTGGGCAAACCTTACCAAAGCATTACCATCATAACTCTGATGATATATGGGTTATATTGCAAGGTAAGGGGGTATTTTATCCAACGCCTGATACAGAGGTGCCTTTTACAAAGGGACAAGTTATAGTATCTAAAAAGGGTGAATGTCATGGCGCAAAAAATACTGGGACAGAAGATGTTATCTTTGTAAGTATCGTTGCTCCTGTGCCTGCTGATTATGATCCTGTTAGTACAAATTAATATGAAAGCACTTTATAGTATTTTCTTATCTTGTGATAGAGATATATTTATACTATAAAGTGCTTTTTGTTTTATACAGTCATTCCTAGCAAATATCCTTTTTCTATTTTTAAAGGCTATTATTTTGGTGTTACTATTCCTATTTGTTATTTCTATATTCTATATAATTCCATTGACAGAGGACTTTTGTTTTCTTAAGATAGTAAGGTATGTAATATCTTAAGTAGTAGAAAGGAATTATATGAACTCATCTACACCAGAGCCTCAAAGTGGGGCCATCGATTTCAAAGACTTTACAAAGCGGCGTATGCTACACGTAGTCTTACCTTTATTTATTGTTTCCATCATTGCCTTCTTAGACCGTGTTAATATTGCCTATGCAGGCTTGACCATGAAAGAGAATTTACCATGGTTAACGCCAGAGGTATTCGGTATGGGGGCCGGTATTTTCTTTATTGGCTACGTTTTATTTGAAGTGCCAGCATCCTTAATAGCTGCTCGCTGTAACGCTATGCATTGGGTGGCTCGTATCATGTTTAGTTGGGGTCTCGTATGTATTCTTATGACGACGATGACTACAGAGTTGGAGTTTTATATTTATCGATTCTTACTCGGTCTATGTGAAGCCTCTTTATATCCTGTAATTTATTCGTTACTGATACCGAATTGGTTCTTGCCAAAGGAACGTGCGAAAGCGATCTCCTTGATGTTAACATCTTTATTGTTCTCTAACATCATTGGTGGTCCATTGGCAGGTATCTTGCTAGATACAACATTCTTTGGTTTGCATGGTTGGCGCACACTCTTTATCGTTGAAGCCATTCCTGCTGTAATTTTTGCGTTCATTTTCGCATTCTGGATGAAAGAACGTCCAGATCATGCATCTTGGGTAACTGATGCAGAAAAAGCGTATATCAAGGCTGAACTTGAAAAAGAAGAGCAACAAAAGCAAGCTGTAAAGAAATATACCACATGGCAAGCTTTAAAAGATCCAAAAGTATTACGTTTAGCGTTAATTTACTTCTTATGGGTTATTGGCTTCTGGGGCTTTAGCTTCTGGATGCCTCAAGTGCTTAAAAGCTTATCCGGTTGGCCACCAAGTGTTGTAGCATGGTCTATTGCGATTCCAATGTCTGCTGCATTACTTGTACAAGTATATTGTGGTTACTCCTCTGAAAAGCGTAATGAAAAACGTTGGCATGTTGCTACTACATTGTTCATTGGTACTATTGGTTTCTTAGCAACACCACATAGTCCATCCCCAGAAATTAGTTTATTCTTTATCTGCTTAACTGCTGTAGGCGTTTACGGTGGCATGGGTGTATGGTGGACAATGCCAACAACCTTCTTATCTGGTGCTGCTGCGGCAGGGGCGATGGGCCTTATTAACTCCTCTGGTAACATGGGGGGCTGGGTAGGTCCTTACATGCTTGGTTTCATCAATGGTCATACAGGCAGCTTTACTTATGGTTACTATGTAATGGGGGCTTGTATGTTCCTTGCAGCTCTATTGATTTTGACATTGCCTAAATCTATGGAACACAAAGACGATTAAATATTATTGAAACATAATAACAAAATTAGAAGAGTTATATCTCTAGTATTTCTGCTTTATGGCGATTACATAGAGATATAGCTTTTTTCTTTTAGTAAATATATTGTTTTATGTATAATAAGAGTAATATAACCTACAGTAAAAAGAGAGAGGATACTATGTATAGAACGTTATTATTAACAACCGTATTAACAACTTTCACAATAGGCGTATCTGTAAATGCGATATCATTACATGATCCGACTGGTGAAGAGAGAACTGACTTTGAGCGATTGGCTGTATATAATCGTGATATTGTTAAAGTTTCAGGTCCTTATGATTCATGGGAATCAGCTGTTAAGAATTTAGGGCGCGCTAAATATATTAGTGATATAGAACAACGTAAGACGATAGATAAGTTGCAGAGTCAATTGAAGCCTATATTAGGCGGTTATTATGTATCAGCATATTACGTAGATTCTAATATCCTTACTCATGACGAGGGTACCATTAAAATCAAATCGACTACTGATGCGGTAGGTGAAAGTAAATATATTGTAGAGTATAAAACACAAGAGCATTATATTGATTCTGTCTTATGGAATCCATTTGTAGAGAAAATTATTACAGTAGCAGATCCGATTATTTCTTATGAGAATCAGTATGGAACGGGAAAACTTATAGTTGTGACAGCCTTTGGATATCAAGAGGATGTTCAAGGTTTTCCAGATAAGGGACTTATAGCTGCAAATAAAGCATATAAGGCTGCTGAAGATACCTTGGTTAGTAGAGTATTGGAATTAGGATGGGTTGATACATCTCGTGAGGCAGAGTTACGAGATTATTTAAATACAAATGATGGTGTTCATAAGGGATACACTTTGGATGCCATGGGCTTTGGCGTCATGGCTCAAAAAGATCTCTTCCTCTATATAGATGATGAAGGTAATTTCCATCATAGGCACTATTCGGTTGTGAGTGAATGGGAAAAATCCTATAATAAAAATTTTAGGTTATATAAGCACATTCCCCTTGATAAAAAGATAAAAGCTATTACAGTAGTTCAAACGAATTAAGACGGATATAACAAAAAGCCAGATACAAGGTAAATACTTTTTAGTATGTATTGTATCTGGCTTTTATTTATTTTTTTACATCCGGTACTTTTCCAGGATTCATATCGAGGTTTAAATCCGTCGATTTGAATGGGGAAGGGTTAGCTTCTGGCGGTTGTACTTTAAGCTCTGGGTGCAACCATTGTAGTTGTTTCAGTTCCCAGTCGTACTTGGCACCGTCGTTTTGTAATTGACGAATGTCTTTAAAGATACCATCCAGTTGGTCGCTATGTTTATTAGCCATCCCTTCTAGGATGTAAAGGCGACCAGCTACACTATCAACGGAAGAACCATCGTGGTCTTCATCGACACGCCATTGTAGTTCTGAAATTTGTATTTGCTGGAAGATTATAACAATGACCAGCACGATGATAACGCCCCACATGGGTGTTTCTTTAGCTTTCAAAAGGGCCCGCAATTTAGATGCGAGCCCAGATGGTTTATTCATTATTGACGATCCTCGAGTTGTAATCCAGGTAATGGTAATTTGGAATTTACAAAGTCTAACCACAAGCGAGAAGCGTGGGAGAGGTAATGACCTTTTTTCCAAATAACATAAAGTGTATGAATAATTTCTGGTACAAGTGGACGTACAACGACCTTGGAACCAACCTCTGTATTTTCACCTGCCTCAGGGCAGAGACGAGATGGTAACAATGCGATGGCAAGGTCTGCACTAACTGTTTGCAACATAAGATCACGTTGGCTTGTTTCAAATACGATATGAGGTTGAAAACCTGTATGTTTACAAGCTTTGATGATTTCGTCATGCAAATTAAAGTCATCTTTGTGTAATACGAAAGACTCGTCAGCTAACATTTCTAAACGAATCTCTTTTTCTTTCGCAAGAGGGCTAGATATTGGAACGATAACGGAAAGCGGATCACTAGTGAGGTAGAAGGACTCAAATTCTTTTGGATTTGGTTTCGTACAAATGATACCAATATCAATCAAGCCTTCTTGAACACTAATCTCAACTTTTTTAGAACCTTGTTCATAAAGTTCTAATTCAATTTGTGGATATACTTTTTTGAACTCCCCTAAAAGCTGAGCGAAGATAGGTGCATCGGTAATTGGTGGAATACCAATTCTAATGGAACCTTGCTCCAAACGAAACTCGTTTTCAAAATCAGTTTTTAGATGTTCAAACATGAATACTACGCGTTTTGCGTGGGTTAAGAAGATGGTACCCCCATCAGTAAGTTCTACAGATTTAGCATTACGCATGAAGAGAACAACACCAAGTTCGTCTTCTAAAGCTTTAATAGTACGGCTGATAGCGGATTGGGAGATGTGCAAATTCCGCGCAGCTTTACTAAAGCTTTTTTGATCAGCTACTTCAACGAAGTATTTCAAATGATGAAAATCCATAATTAACCCCCTAAAAATAAAATATGGTTATAGGAAGTGACCTATACTAAATGAGAATAGTTATTACTATAACGCAATTAGCTATTACTTTATGTAAAGCATGGATAGCAATATTGGCAAAGCGACAGTCACTGTATGTGTTGCGTTGATAGGGCCCAGCACGTTATAATGAGCATATAGGGCTATATCAAGTTATGATATTAGGAATTATGGTTGTGCCCAATACAAAAGTATGTTCACACATAATGCCATATTATATATAACATATATATTATTGCATTATTTTTTCATGTGCGCAAGTTTGTAATGGTTGTTATTCCTAAACATAATGATAGATTAAGCAAGTGTTCTATTTTTGCTAAATGCTTAAGGAGGCAATAATCACATGAGTCGTAAATTTAAAACTATGGACGGCAACCAAGCGGCTGCTCACGTTTCTTATGGTTTTACAGAAGTTGCTGCGATTTACCCAATCACTCCATCTTCCCCAATGCCAGAACACATTGATGAATGGGCTGCGTCTGGTCGTAAAAACATCTTCGGCAACACTGTTCAAGTTGTAGAAATGCAATCTGAAGCAGGTGCTGCTGCCGCAACTCACGGTTCTTTACAAGCTGGTGCATTAACAACAACTTTCACATCTTCCCAAGGTTTGTTATTGATGCTTCCTAACTTATACAAAGTAGCAGGCGAATTACTTCCAGGTGTATTCCAAGTAGCTGCTCGTGCATTGGCTGCACACGCTTTGGCTATCTTCGGTGACCATCAAGACGTAATGGCTGCTCGTGCAGCTGGCTGCGCTATGCTTGCTGAATCCTCCGTACAAGAAGTAATGGACTTGTCCGCTGTAGCTCACTTGACAGCTATTAAAACTCGTGTACCATTCATCAACTTCTTCGACGGTTTCCGTACATCCCATGAAATTCAAAAAATTGAAATCTGGGACTATGAAGATTTGAAACCATTAGTAGACATGGACGCTGTTAAAGCTTTCCGTAAAAATGCTTTGAACCCAGATGCTCCTGTAACTCGTGGTACTGCAGAAAACCCTGACGTTTACTTCCAACATCGCGAAGCATCCAACAAATTCTACTTGAACGTTCCTGACGTTGTAGAACATTACATGAACGAAGTTAACAAATTGGCTGGTACTAACTACCAATTGTTCAACTACCATGGTGCTCCTGATGCAACTGATGTAATCGTAACTATGGGTTCCTCCGCTCAAGTAGTTCAATCCACTGTTGACTACTTAAACAAATTGGGCCGTAAAGTTGGTTTCATCAACGTTCACTTGTTCCGTCCATTCGCAACAGATCGTTTGTTGAAAGCTCTTCCTCAAACAGTAGAACGCATTGCAGTTCTTGACCGTACTAAAGAACCAGGCGCTTTGGCTGAACCATTGTTCTTGGACGTACAAGCTGCTGTAATCGACGGTGGCCGTAACGTAAAAGTTATCGCTGGCCGTTATGGTTTGAGCTCCAAAGACGTTATCCCTGCAGACATCGTATCTGTATTCGATAACTTGGCTGCTGAAAACGGCAAGAAATTCTTCACATTGGGTATCAATGATGATGTTACATTCTTGTCCTTGGATCGTGCTGAAGGTGTAGAAGTTGAAACTCCTGGTTTGACTGAATGTAAATTCTGGGGCTTCGGTTCTGACGGTACTGTAGGTGCGAATAAATCCGCTATCAAAATCATCGGTGACCACACTGACATGTATGCTCAAGCATACTTCGATTACGACTCCAAAAAATCTGGTGGCGTAACAATGTCTCACCTTCGTTTTGGTAAAAACCCAATCAACTTGCCATACTTGGTAACTGAACCTCAATTCGTAGCATGTCACCGTCAATCTTACGTACATGAATACGACTTGATTCGCGGTATCAAAAAAGGCGGTACATTCTTGTTGAACTGTACTTGGTCTCCTGAAGAATTGAACGAACATTTACCTGCTAAATTACGTCGTCAAATCGCAGAAAAAGAATTGAACTTCTACATCATCAATGCTGCGAAAATCGCTTCCGAAATCGGTTTGGGCGGTCGTATCAACATGGTAACTCAAGCTGCATTCTTCAAATTGACTGAAATCATCCCTGTAGATGACGCTGTTAAATACCTTAAAGAATCCGTAGTAACTTCTTACGGTAAAAAAGGTCAAAATATCGTTGACATGAACAACGCTGCTATCGATCAAGGTGTTAACGCTTTGGTAAAAGTAGATGTTCCTGCTGACTGGAAAAACGCTGTTGATGAAGGCGGCCACGCAGTTAAACCTGGTTGCGAATCTTGCCCATCCTTCGTTCAAAACATTGCACAACCAATCAATGCACAAGCTGGTTATGATCTTCCTGTATCCACATTTGCTGGTTACGAAGATGGTACATTACCTGCTGGTACTGCTAAATTCGAAAAACGCGGTCCTGCATTGTTCGTTCCAAAATGGTTACCAGAAAACTGTATTCAATGTAACCAATGTTCCTTCGTATGTCCACATGCTACAATTCGTCCAATCTTGGCAACTGAAGCAGAAGTGGCTGCAGCTCCAGAACATTTCGATACAATCCCTGCATTGGGCGCTAAAGACCTTCAATTCCGTATCGCAGTATCCCCATTAGATTGCTTGGGTTGCGGTAACTGTGTTGATATCTGTCCAGCTCCTAAAGGCAAAGCTATCGTAATGACTTCCATCGATTCCGAAATCGAACAAGCTGAAGCATGGAACTACGGTGTTAACCTTCCTGTAAAAGAAAACCCTATGAAGAAGGAAACTGTTAAAGGTTCCCAATTCGAACAACCATTGTTCGAGTTCTCCGGTGCTTGCGCAGGTTGTGGTGAAACTCCTTACGCTAAATTGTTAACTCAATTGTTCGGCGACCGCATGATGATTGCCAATGCAACTGGTTGTTCCTCCATCTGGGGTGCTTCCATGCCTGCATCTCCATACACAACTAACCAACAAGGTCAAGGTCCTTCTTGGGCAAACTCCTTGTTCGAAGATAATGCTGAGTATGGTTATGGTATGTACATCGGCGTTAAGAAAATTCGTCAACAATTAGTAGAATTAGCTGCTAAAGCTGTAGAAACTGCTACAGGCGAATTGAAAGAAGCTTTGGAACAATGGATTGAATTTGCTAACCTTGGTGCAGCAACTCGTCAACGTTCCGAACGTTTAGTAGCAGCTATCGAAGCTGAAGGTGCTACAACTCCAGAATTGAAAGAAATTCTTGAGAAAAAACAATTCTTGATCAAACGTTCCCACTGGATCTTCGGTGGTGACGGCTGGGCATACGATATCGGCTTCGGCGGTGTTGACCATGTATTAGCTTCTGGCGAAGACATCAACATCTTCGTATTCGATACTGAAGTATACTCCAACACTGGTGGTCAAGCTTCCAAATCCACTAATATCGCAGCAGTTGCTCAATTCGCAGCTTCTGGTAAACGTACTAAGAAAAAAGACCTTGGCATGATGGCTATGTCTTATGGTTATGTATACGTAGCACAAGTAGCTATGGGTGCAGATAAAAACCAATTGATGAAAGCTGTTGCAGAAGCTGAAGCATATCCAGGTCCTTCCTTGATCATCGCTTACAGCCCATGTATCAACCATGGTATCAAAGCTGGTATGGGTAAAGCTCAAGAAGAACAACGTAAAGCAGTTGCAGCTGGTTACTGGGATCTTTACAGATACAATCCTCAACTTAAAGAAGAAGGTAAAAATCCATTCTCCTTGGATTCCAAAGAACCAACTGAAAACTTCCAAGACTTCCTTAAAGGTGAAGTTCGTTACGCTTCCTTGGCTAAAGCAGCTCCAGATGTTGCAGAAGAATTGTTCGCTAAAACTGAACAAGACGCTAAAGATCGTCGCTTAAGCTACGTTCGCTTACAAAAAGGTTTCGAAGACGTAAAATAATTCGTTATTTAACGACTAAGAACTAATAAGAGGCACCCTTTCGAGGGTGCCTCTTTTGTATATAATATATTTATTATATTATGAGTATATTTGACTGTATCTTAAAATAATATGGCCATTTCTTGAATAGGTAGTTCCTGAATTACTAATGCTTTTACAATAGGTAATATACTAGGAATTTGGTATAATATTAAATAGTTGTGCATATACTATTAGGTATATTGTACTGACATATGATTTGATAACTTTAATAGTAAATATAGAGGTGCTTATGGCTAAGGATAATCAACAGATCGCAACAGATGATATGCAACAAACAATATATAAAGAGTTAGGCTATAAATCCTATCCATTTCCTTTTACTACACCTGCCTATTTGGAAGCATATGGTACACTTGTAGGTCTTAAGCCACCAACGGCTAAAACAGCACGTGTACTTGAATTAGGTGCTACGTATGGGGGAAATATTATTTCTCAAGCTGTGCATAATCCAGAAGCAACATTTGTAGGTATTGAGCTTTCCCAAGATCAAGTAGAGAAGGGCAACAAAATTATTAGTGATGCCAAATTAGATAATGTATCTCTATTGCAAGGGGATATTTTGAACTTTGATGAATCCTTAGGAAACTTTGATTACATTATTGCTCATGGTTTTTACTCTTGGATTAGCGATGAAATGAAGGATAAGTTGCTTGATATTATATCCCATCATTTGGCTGATAATGGCATTGCATATGTATCCTATAATACATATCCAGGTTGGCATACGATGGAAGAGGTTCGTCAACTTATGCTATTTGCTAATCGTGGTTATGATGAGTTGACTCATAAGGAAAAGGTATTACGCGGTAAAACTGTAGGTAGTCTAGTAGGTGCTCAAATTCTTAATTATGATAACCTTAAAGAGCGTAATAGTAAATTCTTAGGTGCCTTGCGTTCCGTTATGCAAAAGGATGATTATTATGTAGGTCATGACCATTTAGAACCTCATAATGATCCATGTTACTTCTATCAATTTAATGATCATTTAAAAGCTCACAATCTTACATATGTGTGTGATGCAGATTTAACATTATCCATGGTTCGTACCTATGATGATAGCATCGCCGATAAACTTGAAAAATTGGCTCCTAATAGCCAAGCGGATCAAGAACAATATTTAGACTTTATGCTTGATACAACATTCCGCAAGTCTATTATTTGCAAAGAAAGTGCTGCAAAGGATATTAGCTATGATGTAGCTAATCCAGATAAGGTGAATACAGTACCTGTACGGTCTATCATAAATAGTTTTGTATTCCAAATCCTCTTTGATGAAGAAGCATTAGAAATGTTTGAAAATGAGCTTGTACGAGATACATTCAAAGCTCTCATTAAAGATGGTGGCACTTTCAATATGATCGAAGCCCTTGCCATTTTAAAAGCTGCTCATGATACTGCTAATGCATCTGAAGATGACTTAGAACCAGCTGTATGTAGTTTATATAAAGCTATCGTTGAACATATGGTACGCGGTGGTATTCGATTCTATAAAACATTCCCTGATAAACAGGAATATATGGAGGGCTTATCCTATGTACCAGCTCGTTTTACAAACTTTGTAAAAGCTATTGCTGATGGTGGTAGTGAATATATTTATGGTGCAAATATGTTTAATGACGCTATTGGTGATATTTCTGAAGAAGATTTATTGTTCATGGAATTATTGAATAAGCCTAAAGCCAAGTCTACGATGATTAAGAAGATTAAAGATTCTCTCTTTAGCGCTGATAAGGCCCAAACTGGTAAACACCAAAATGCCATGGCGGAAGCATTCTATAATGAATTGACGAAGCGTATGGAGCAATTAGGCTTTATTAGAAGTAAGAAAAACAATGGTCTTTCGTAATTCTTTTAAAATTTCTAAGATAATATTTTAGTGATTCATATAATCTTCAGAATGAATGTAAAACCCATTACACTTATAACATTTATGTGTATTAAGTAGTAATGGGTTTTTGTTTTATATAATTTAATTTAATCTTTTTTAATAATTATTACATTTAGTTATTTAATATTGCCAAAAAAGTATAGTAAATCGATAAAATTAATGAGAAATAAATGAACCATATATGAAAAGTGTGGTATACTATGTATGGGTATTTTTGTGAACATCATCCGATGTGTTGTGGATGATATTATAAATTGTATTAGTTACAATGTTGTTTTTATTGTATTATTTGTAAAAGGAGTCTTTTATGGCATCTAAGAAGGCCGTTCTAGTATATATACTAGAAATCCTGAAAAGTGAAACGGATGCTAATCATACTTTATCTCAAGAGGAGATTCGCAGTATATTAGCCGAGCGGTACGAGGTATCCGTCGATCGGAAGACCTTAGGCCGTCATTTAAATGATTTATATGAATCTGGTGATTTTGGTATTCAATGTGAAGAGTCTGCCGTAGGAGCAGATGGTACTATTCGCCGTACTGATTTTTATATGATTCATACCTTTGAAGATTCGGAATTGAGATTATTAATTGACGGTATTTTGGCGTCTCGTCATATTACCGCATCTCAACGTAAGGATTTAATTAGTCGTGTTGCTAAATTGGGTAGCTCTCATTTCAAGCCCCATGGTATTGATATTGAAAGTGCTACGGGTTACCTTCATAGAAGTCAGGACTTATTCCTTAACATTGATCTCATAGAGGAAGCAATACAAAAGGGGAGAAAAATTTCCTTGGCTTATTGCCAACCTGACGTGGATAAACGATTACATATCAATCTCGGTCCAGATAATAAGGAGCGAAAGTATGTATTCAATCCATTCCAACTAGTTATGAATCGGGGACACTATTACCTAGTTGGGAACCATGAAAATTATGATGACATGTCTACATTGCGTGTCGATCGAATTGCACACATTACGGTGCTGAGCGAACGCAGAAAACCTTTACGGGAGATAAAGGGCTATAATCAGCAACGCACCTTTAATGTATCACAATATGTAAAAGAACATATTTACATGTTTGGCGGTGAATCCATTACCGTAAGTTTTAAGGCAAAGCGGTCTATTGTAAACCAAATTTTAGATTGGTTCGATGGCAATGTGGAATTCACCAACGTCACATCTGATGATGTTGTATGCCGTGTACGTGTAAATCATGATGCCTTTAAGTATTGGGCACTTCAATATATGCAAAGTGTGAAAGTACTTTCACCAGCATCCTTGGTAGCAGAAGTGAAAGAAGCTATTAAGGAAGGCTTAGCACAATACTCATAATAAAAGAGCTAGTTGATCGTTGAATCAACTAGCTCTTTTTTGGCTTATAGGACAAAAAGTGTGTGTAAAAACCCTTATAACACTAGATATTTACTAGTGTTATAAGGGTTTAATCTTTTTTTGGAGAAGTTTGAGGGTGGACAAAAAGTGTGGGTGAAAACATCAATTAACCCTTGTAATTACTGACTAAAATGAGGTTATATCTTCCTATATATAAACAAATATGGAGGAAGAGTTTATGCGACAAATAAAATGTCCTGATTGTAATGAAACATGCATTAAACACGGTGTTTTAAAATCTGGTTCTCAGCGTTGGTTTTGCAAACATTGTAAGGTGGCATTTACCGTTAAAATTAATAATTTAAGTAAAGAGTTAAGCCTATTCTTGAATTGGTTATTCAGCACCAATATTCAAGCTGATATGCCTGGTAAAGGTCGTACATTCAGGCGTAAAACCGCTAAATTTTGGTCCATATGGCCATTGCCACCAAAAGTGGAAGAAGTACATGATGTGGTATATCTTGATGGAATTTACTTAGCTAGGAATTTATGTGTTTTGATTTGTTGCAATGATACTCATGTTCTAGGATGGTATGTCTGTCGTTATGAGCATGCTAGAGCTTGGCAGTGTTTAATGGAACGGATTGCCGAACCTAAAGTTGTTGTGTCTGATGGTGCTAATGGTTTGCCTAAAGCATTACGTAAAGTTTGGCCTCATAGCAGTCACCAAAGATGCTTGTTTCACATTTTTTGTCAGGTTAGACGATATACGACAAGTAGACCTAAAACGTTAGCAGGAAAGGATCTTTATACTCTGGCTAAAGATTTATTTAATGTGAAAACAATGGATCAAGCTCTTGTATGGATTAATGAACTTTCAGCGTGGCGAATGACATATTCTGATTTTTTACGAGAAATGACGATTGATGAATTCGGAAACAAACGCTCTACACATGAGCGTTTGCTTAAAGCCGAATCATCATTATGGCGTCTGATTAGGCAACAAACTTTATTTACATTTTTGGAATGTATTGATATTACAGTACCTACAACAAATAATCGTATTGAAGGTGGAGTAAATGCTCAACTAAGAAGTATGTTACGATCTCATAGGGGCCTTTCACTTGAAAGAAGACTAAAAGCGGTCTATTGGTGGTGCTATATGCACTCACCAAGACCGCTTTCTATTTCAGATATATTAAATTGTATGCCTACAGATGAATCGATTGCTGCTATCTACAAACGGTTATCTGATTATTGCCAAATAGATCGCTCAATACCTCAATGGGGTGATGCTCCTGTTTGGAATGAGCTACATATGTCTACAGATTTTCCAACTTATTGGGATTAGTCACACACACTTTTTGTCCTATAACCCTCTTTTTTTATGTATGCTATTTTAAACGTCCGATTTCTAATTTATAGAACATGCATTTTTTCTGCTTCACGATAGTCCTTAAGAACTGGACGAGGAGGTAATTTACCCATGATACTCACTACATAGATAGCGATGGAAGAGAAGATGAAGCCTGGTACGATTTCGTAAAGACCAAGGAATTCAAATTGTTTCCAAATTAGTACTGTCAAACCACCAACTACGATACCAGCGATACAGCCATGACGTGTCATGCGTTTCCAGAACAAGGAGAACAAGATGGCTGGACCAAAGGCAGCACCAAAGCCTGCCCATGCATAGGCAACCATGGTTAAGATGTAGCTATCTGGATCCATTGCCATATAGATGGCTATTAATGCAACTAGTAGTACTACGATACGACTTACGAGTACTAGCTCCTTATCACTCGCTTTAGGATGAATGATATTCGCATAGAAGTCATTAGAAATGGCAGAGGCTGTTACTAATAACTGGGCAGATGCGGTACTCATGATAGCTGCGAGTACTGCAGACCAGATGAGACCTGCTACAAATGGTGTAAAGAGACGCTCTGTCATGATAAGGAATACAGTTTCTGCATCAGTGCCTACCAATTTATCTGGCAGCATATATACGTGACCGATGAGGCCAACTGCAATGGCCGCCATAAGGGATAAGATAACCCAAACCATGGCGATGTTTGTAGATTTCTTAAGCTCTTTAGCATCAGAGATAGCCATGAATCTAACAAGGATATGAGGTTGACCGAAGTAGCCAAGACCCCAACCAAGAGAAGAAATCAAGCCAATAACCCATGTGAACCAGTCGGATGGATCACCAAATAGGCTAAGTCCTTGAGGAAACTCGTGTTGAATGAGTTGGAATGTTTCAATAGGACCACCCATAAACATGGCAGCTGTAATTGGTACCGCTAAGATAGCGAAGAACATCAATGCCCCTTGAATACAATCTGTCCAAGATACGGCGAGGAAGCCGCCGAGGAATGTGTAGAATACGACGATACCCGCTGTAATAAATAGAGATACAGTGTAATCAAGACCAAAGATGGTGTTGAACAGTTTGCCACCTGCTACGAACCCTGATGATGTATAAATCAAGAAGAAAATCAAGATAAATAGGGCGGAGATAACGGCTACCGAATGAGATTGATCGTGGAAACGATTTTTCAAATAGTCCGGTAAAGTTAAACTGTCACTAGCTACCTCAGTATGGTTACGTAAGCGTCTAGAAACAAACTTCCAGTTTGCCCATGTGCCTAATGTGAGACCTACGGCAATCCATACACCAGAAATCCCTGTAGTATACGCTAGGCCAGGCACACCCATGAGCATCCAACCACTCATATCTGATGCTTCCGCACTAAGTGCTGTGATCCATGGTCCTAGTTGTCGGCCACCGAGGATGTAATCACCAATGCTATTAGATTTCCTGTAATAGTAGACCCCGATATACATCATGAGTCCTAGGTATAAGGCAAAGGCGATTATAATCATTAAGTTGTCTTGTGTCATGCCTATATAAGACCTCCTTAGGTTGTAGTTCTATTCTATAGTATTATAAATAATTCCTATTGTACCATATATTAGTGCTTTAGAGTGTAAAACTTTAGTGATATACACCTAGTTTTTATACAAATTTAGGCTCAGTCTTTCACGATATGCATTAGACTGGCTTACGTAAAATCGTATATACTAATAAGTCCAATGGCCAAGGAAATATGTTAAAATATAAGAATGGAAAAAACGATTTTTCGTATTTTGGATACGAAATACTATCATTGATAGTTGTAATAATAGTATTGTATTTATATTTCTGGAACATGAAAGGAGGACCCTATGGAAAAACAGACAACATCAAAGAATATTGTTGGAACACAGCGTGATGGTGCGAATCAACAGGCCCAAATGAAGCAACACGCATTGCGTATGTTAGAAACCTACTTTGGGTACACCTCCTTTAGACCGGCTCAAGAGGCTCCGATTGCATCCTTATTACGCAATGAAGATGTAATTGGCATTATGCCTACGGGGGCAGGCAAGTCCATTTGCTTTCAGATTCCTGCACTTTGCAAAGCGGGCCTTACTATTGTGTTCTCTCCACTGATTTCTCTCATGAAAGACCAAGTAGATGGTCTATTAGTGCAGAATATACCAGCGGCGCTTATCAATAGTACGCTCACCCAAGCGGAGTTTAATAAAACGATGTACGAAGTGCGTAGCGGTAAGATTAAACTCTTATATATTGCACCAGAGCGGCTAGGATCTAATTTTTTCTGCAATGTACTGCGAGCTTTGCCTATTGCTCAAGTCATCGTGGATGAGGCACATTGTATTTCCGAGTGGGGCCATGACTTTAGACCGTCCTATCGCCTTATCGGTGAGTGGCTTAATTCACTACCGAAGCGTCCTATCGTAGGGGCTTTCACGGCGACGGCTACGAAATATGTAGAAAATGATATTAAGAAACTATTAAGCCTCAACCATGCGAATGTGTACGTAACGGGTTTTGATAGGCCTAATTTATCCTTCTCTGTCATCCGTACGCCAAAGCGCATGGATTATGTGGTTCACTATGTGCGCCAACATGCTAACGAAAATGGTATTATCTATTGTGCTACGCGCAAGGATGTAGATCGAGTGTATGAAAATCTAACCCGTGCAGGCATTAAGGTGGGCCATTATCATGGGGGGCTCAGCGATGAAGTACGCCGTGAGATGCAAAATGCTTATGCAGACGATAAACTGCAGGTTATGGTGGCTACTAATGCCTTTGGGATGGGCATAGATAAGAGTAATGTACGCTATGTGCTGCACTACCAAATGCCGCGCAACATGGAGTCCTACTATCAAGAGGCTGGCCGTGCAGGTCGCGATGGAGCTCCTGCAGAATGTATCTTGCTCTACAGTGGGCAGGATGTACAGGTTCATAAGTACTTGATTGAACAGTCAATCGAGACGCCTGAGCGACAAGAGGTGGAGCTCCGTAAATTACAGTCTATGATTGACTACTGTTTCTGCAGTAATTGTTTACGTAAATATATGCTTAACTATTTTGGTGAAAGCACCGTTTGGACTACTTGCGATAATTGTAGCTCCTGTAAAGGCTCCGGTGATAAGGTCAATGTTACAAAAGAGGCGAAGGCTATCTTCCGTGCTATTATGGGTACTGATGAGCGCTATGGTGCTTCTATGATTACCTCTATCGTGCGCGGTGAGCGAACTGATCGTATTATGCGAGCAGGCCACGATGCACTCCCTGTATTTGGGTTGCTAAGCGATGTAGACGAGAAATCTATTAAAGGGCTCATCCAACAATTTGTGGCCTCTGGTTACTTACGTAGCTCTACAGGTAAGTATCCGGTATTATCTTTAACTGCTGGTGCTGAGGAAGTCTTAGCAGGCCATAAAGAGGTAGAGGAAATTAGACAACATGTGTCGGTACCATCTCGAACTAGTAGGTCTACATCCACTACATTGCGAGGAAAATCTAGTTCTGGGTCAGGTGGTTTATTTGAACATTTACGACAACATCGCAAGCGCTTAGCCGAAAAGGCAGGGCTTCGACCATATCTTATCTTCCCTGATACAGTACTTATTGACCTAGCCAATTTACGACCCATAACATTGGGTGAGTTTGGCAATGTTAAGGGCGTAGGGGAAGCAAAATTGAAAAAATATGGCCTCAGTTTTTTACAGGCCATTGCAGAATATAAAGGATAATAAATTTTACTGTATATATGGTAGTACTATGTATTTTTTAGTATGATAGTACTATATATTGTAAGATATAAGGTTAGTATTATTCGACGTGTTATACATAGATTTAGGGGGATATATGAGTCTAGCAGATACACAATACCTCGGTATTATTGAAAATATTTTAGAACACGGCACATACGGTCAAAACCGTACAGGTATTGCAACCTATAAATTGCCACATCAAATTATGCAATTTGACTTGCAAGAGGAATTTCCTATTTTGACTACAAAGTTTGTCGCTTTCAAAACGGCAGTAAAAGAATTGTTGTGGATTTGGCAAATGCAGTCCAACGATGTACGCAAATTGCAAGAAATGAACGTGCGTGTATGGGATGAGTGGATGCGTGAAGATGGTACCATTGGTAAGGCCTATGGTTACCAAATTGCAAAGTACAAACAACTTGATAATCTCATCAAGACTATCAAGGAAGATCCTGATAGCCGTCGTATGATTGTTACATTGTGGAATATTGAAGATTTAGATGATATGGCATTGCAACCATGTGCGTATGAAACATTATGGGATGTAGCTGATGGACACTTGAACTGCATGCTCATTCAACGCAGTGGCGATATGGGCCTTGGCGTTCCATTCAATACCGCTCAATATGCAGCGTTACAATGTATGATCGCTCAAGTAACAGATCTCAAACCTGGTAAATTTACTCATGTTATCAACAATGCTCACGTGTATGAAAACCACGTAGAAGCATTGCGTGAACAATTAGCACGCCGCAATCAAGCGTTGCCAGCGCCAAAAATTGTAGTAAATCCAGACGTGAAAGACTTCTATGATTTCACACCAGAGGACGTTACATTAGATGGCTATGAACATCTAGGTAAATTGTCCATGACTGTTGCTGTATAGCATTGTATTCATGACCATTGCTAAAGCGCATAATATGTACAGCTGTTGCCATTTAATATTATGTTCGTGACCATTGCTAAATAGTATTACAATTATGACTGTTACCATATAGTATGAATCGAAAGAGGGCAGTATGTTAGCATTAATCGTAGCCGTAGCACATAATCGTGTGATCGGTAAAGATAATACCTTGATTTGGCACTTGCCGAATGATTTGAAATTCTTTAAAGAAAAAACTACGGGTCATGTTATTATTATGGGCCGTAAGACCTTTGAAAGCTTGCCGTTCTTGTTGCCAAATCGTGAGCACTGGGTGATTACTCGTGATAAGGGCTTTGACGCACCAGAAGGGGTTAGGATTTTCCATAGCCCTGAGGCTGCTGCAGAAGCGGCACGTGCTCTTGATGCGGCTTTTGTGCTCGGTGGTGCTCAAGTATATGAGGCTTTCTTGCCTTACGTAGATACGATGTATATCACAGAAGTAGACCATGAATTTGAAGGGGATGCATTTTTCCCAGAGTTCCAAGAGGGTGCTTTCACCATTGAATCCGTTGTAGACGGCATGGTGGATGAAAAGAACAAATATCCTCATCGTTTTGTAACCTATCGCAGAAAGGCATCTAAATGAGTGAAAGAATGTTTGCCATTATTGGCAGTGAATTAAATGTTAAGCCAAAGCAGGTGCAAGCTGCCGTAGAATTATTGGACGAAGGCAATACGGTGCCATTTATTGCGCGTTATCGTAAAGAAGTAACCGGCGAATTGCAAGATGAGCAATTGCGCACCATTGAAGAACGTATTAAATACTTGCGCAACTTGGAAACACGTCGCCAAGAAATCATTGCATCTATTACAGAGCAAGAAAAGATGACCGACGAGTTGATGAAATCCTTAGAAGCCGCAACAAAGCTTCAAGAGTTAGAGGATTTGTATTTACCATACCGTCCTAAGAAACGTACCCGCGCTATGATTGCCCGTGAACGAGGCTTAGAGCCGTTGGCGGACATGATCCTTAACGATACCGTTACCTCTGGTGATCCTTTAGAGATTGCAAAAGACTTTGTAACGGAAGAGGTGCCCACACCAGAGGATGCTATTCAAGGTGCATCAGATATCGTAGCGGAAATCGTTAGCGATAGTGCTGACTTCCGTGCGCATTTACGTAAAAAGATGTGGAATGAAGGCTTTATTCAAGCTGAGTTGACTGGTGATGAAGAGGTACAACAACAGTTCTTGCAATACGCAGAATATGCTGAACCGGTTCGTCAAATGCCATCTCACCGTATTTTGGCGGTTAATCGCGGTGAAAAATTAGGGGCTTTGAAATTAGCCCTTACTGTACCAGGTGATACGTATGTTGCTTATATGGTGCAAAAGTTAGAGAAAAATCCAAAATCCATCTTCACAGACTATAAAGCAGCTGCAGTAGCCGATGCGTACAAACGTCTAATTTTCCCTGCTCTAGAGCGTGATATACGCAATGAGTTGACGGAAAATGCGGATGAGCAAGCTATCAAGGTATTCGGTGTAAACCTTAAGAACCTATTATTGCAGCCACCTTTGGCAGGCCACGTTATCATGGGCCTTGACCCTGGTTACCGTACAGGTTGTAAGATGGCTATCATCGACCAACAAGGTAATGTGCTAGATTACGGTGCCTACTATTTAACGAATAGTGAAAAGCTTCGCAAAGAAGCGCAAAAGGTATTGGCTGATAAAATCCGTAAGTTCAAAGTTAGTCTCTTATCTATTGGTAATGGTACTGCATCCTATGAAACAGAGCAGTTTGCATCTACTATGATTGAAGAGGAAAAGTTAGACTGCCACTACATTATCACCAATGAAGCAGGCGCATCTGTATATTCTGCTTCTAAATTGGCTATCGATGAATTACCAGATTTAGACGTAACCATACGCGGTGCCGTATCCATTGCACGGCGTGTACAAGATCCATTGGCTGAATCTGTTAAGATTGATCCTAAATCTATCGGCGTAGGTCAATACCAACATGACGTAAACCAAAAACAATTGACTCATACGTTGGATCAAGTCGTTGAAACTGTAGTAAATCACGTTGGGGTAGAGCTCAATACTGCATCTCCAGCTATTTTGCAACATATTGCAGGCATTTCTAGCACGGTTGCTAAAAACATCGTTGCATATCGTCAAGAGAATGGTGTATTTAAAAGCCGTAAGGAATTGTTGAAAGTACCTCGCTTAGGTCCTGCGGCGTTCACGCAATGTGCGGGCTTCCTTCGCTTGCAACAGTGTAAAAATCCATTAGATAATACATCTGTCCATCCTGAGTCTTATGAATTGGCAGAACGCATTATTGGTGAATTAGGTTTTACCTTAAAAGATTTGCAAGACAAAGCGCAACTGGAAGCATTACAAGTGAAATTACCACTTGTTGATGCCGGAAAAATGGCCGCAAAACTTGATGCAGGTGTACCGACTGTACGAGATATCTTAGGGGCTTTGGCAAAACCAGGTCGTGACCCTCGTGAAGATTTGCCAGCACCGCTTACTAGAAAACATGTAGTAAGCCTTGAAGATATCAAGGTTGGTACTGTGGTAAAAGGTACTGTTCACAACGTAGTTGACTTTGGTGCCTTCGTAGACTTTGGTCTTAAAACTAATGGTCTTTTACATCGTAGTGAACTCTGTAACAGTCGCCAACATCCATCTGATGTGCTGGCTGTAGGCGATATCATTGAAGCTCAAATTATTTCTGTTGATGTAAAACGTAATCGTATCGGTTTATCTGTAAAAGCATTACAACCAGAAAAGCCAAAGAATAACGATAATAACCGAAACAGAAATAACAATGGACAACGCCGAAACATCGGTCGTAACAATAACCGTAATAATGGCCGCAACAATGGTGGTCGACAAAACAATTAGTATCAATTGAATTACATTATTGAGAAATACTTTTGACTAAAAGTCATTGTACACAAAACCGCACTCTCTATGGATTTTGAGGGTGCGGTTTTTCTATATAACTTAAAACTATGTATAATAATGCAGAACAGATATATCGAAAATGATATATATGATTGAAATATTTAGATATAAAGCGTATGATGAAATCACAGAGGAAATCTTCCTCAATCTATATTCCTACATAGGAGGTAATGCTATGAGCTTGAACCTTAAAGAAAGATATGGACTATTAATTAATAATGAATGGGTAGCTGCATCTGACGGCGCTGAATTTAATGTATATAACCCTGCTAATGGCGAACAACTCGCTATCTGTGCAGAGGCTACGAAAGACGATGTTGATAAAGCGGTAGACGCTGCAACAGAAGCTTTTAAAACTTGGAAAACAGTATCTCAAGTAGATCGCGCTGATTACTTGTTAAAAATTGCTGACGCTATCGATGCTCATAAAGAGTACTTGGCACAAGTTGAAACATATGACAATGGTAAACCAATCCGTGAAACTTTGAACGTAGATATTCCACTTGGCGCTGACCATTTCCGTTACTTCGCTGGCGTGCTTCGTTCCGAAGAAGGCTCCGCACAAGTATTCGATGAAAATACATTGAGCCTCATCGTTCGTGAACCGATTGGCGTTGTAGGTCAAGTTGTGCCTTGGAACTTCCCATTCCTAATGGCAGCTTGGAAATTGGCACCAGCTCTTGCAGCAGGTTGTACAGTTGTTATCAAACCTTCTAGCCATACATCCCTTAGCCTTTTAGTATTGGGCGATATTTTGAAAGAAATCTTGCCTCCAGGCGTTGTAAATATCGTAACTGGTAAAGGCTCTAAATCTGGTCAATATATCCTTGATCATCCTGGCTTCAGCAAGCTTGCTTTCACAGGCTCTACAGAAGTAGGTCTTGATGTATATAAAGCAGCATCTGAACGCTTGATTCCAGCTACATTGGAATTAGGTGGTAAATCTGCGAATATCTTCTTTGAAGATGCAAACTGGAAACAAGCTCTTGATGGGGCAATGCTTGGCATCCTCTTCAACCAAGGTCAAGTATGCTGCGCAGGTTCTCGTATCTTCGTACAAGATACAATTTATGATAAATTCGTAGCTGAACTTTCCGCACTATTTGATAAAGTAAAAGTTGGTTTACCTTGGGAAGAATCTACACAACTTGGCTCTTTGATTTACGAAGCACAAGTTGAGAAAGTACTTAGCTATGTAGATCTTGCTAAAGAAGAAGGGGCTCGCATTGCAGCTGGTGGTGTACGCGTTACTGACGGCGAACTTGGTAAAGGTTGCTTCATTAGACCTACACTTATCGTAGATGCTACAAATGATATGCGCGTAGCTCGCGAAGAAATCTTCGGCCCTGTAGCTGTTGTTATCAAATTCCACAGCGAAGAAGAAGTGATCGAACAAGCTAATGACAGCTTATACGGTCTTGGCGGTGGCGTATTTACACAAAATCTTAACCGCGCAATCCGCGTAGCTCGAGCAATCGAAACAGGTCGTATGTGGGTAAATACATATAACTCCATCCCAGCAGGTGCACCATTTGGTGGTTACAAACAATCTGGTATCGGCCGTGAAACTCACAAAGTTATCCTTGAGCATTACACTCAAATGAAAAATATCATTATTAACTTGAGCGATAAACCATCTGGTTTCTACGATTTAGATTAATAAAATACAACTCTCCTATAAACTATAACAATGAGGCACCTCGTAAGAGGTGCCTTTTTTACGTTTAATTTTAGGGTAGTTTCTTAAATATGGATGTATACTGTATGCTATAATTAAGACCAACTAAGAGTGTATTGTAAAAGAGACTGGAGAGACAATGCGTAAATTAGATATATTAGGTATAGAGTTCATTATTGTATCTATAGTGTTGGGTGTAATACTTTATAAACTTGAAATAAGTAAGCATATCATTGACGAAGACTATGAATATATAAAAAAACATAGAATTTTTGGTAACTTAACAAAGTATCTAACTATAATCAGTATTATAAGTATAGTTTTAATAGATCTTAGGTTTATAATTTATAAAGATTATGAATTCATTATGACTTATGGGGGTGGATGGGTTGTTATGGGCCTTCTCACAATCTGTACAGGATTTTTCCAAAAGAAAAATAGTGTATATTTTAAACGGGGGCTTATTGCTATATTGTCGATATTGATATTTATTGCTGTATATATGTATGCATTTCGTGATGTATTTTTTTAGTAGTAAATCAAAAATAGAAAACTATTAGGTAATATCAATATAGATATTGTTTTGAGAGGGTGCCTATGAATTCAAAGAGAGTATTGAAATGGATTGGGTGTGTTGTTGCTGCCATATTATTAATTTATATTACTTTAATGGTAATAGTAATTTTATTGTTAGCTGGTAGTAGTGATTTTAAAAATAGCTCCATTCATTTAACTGAATTTTATAATAGTGCATTATTTTATGACGATGAAGAACATAAGATTGCTGATAATGTAGTTGCTGTTCATGAGGTAGATAATAAACTTTATTACATAACGTTAGACGGTATTGGTATTTTTGATGAAAATGTAAGTTTATTAGATGCTTGGAATAAAGATCTTAATAAATATAATACTTTCATTCCTCGAATAGATGCTAAAAAAACAGACTTTAATATGAGTCTTGATGAGTTATATCCTAATATTTCTAGTCTTGATGAAAGTGATAGAGATATATGGCATGAGATCTTTTATGATAGTGAGAAACGATATACAGGTCCATACGCTGGATATACTATAAAGCTACCTTTCTATGTATCATATAGAAAGGAAGATATGGTTAAGCATAATGATATAGTTGATCTTTCTACAGGGACTATTATTGGTAGGTATGGGAGTGAGCATATTTTAAGAAATAATGCTTATTATAATTTTGAATTTGGGAAATTGACTAAAATTGATTTCTCTCAGAAAGCTATATATAGCTATTATTCTAATAATCTTGATATAGGGCGGTTTAGCAAGAATAATTCAGGTGATGAGAGATATGAATCTTATGCACGAAATGAGCTAGATACAGTAAGAACGAAAGACTTAAAGGTATTACCTAACTTATTGAATCAACAATTTATAGTGTTTAATTCCTTTAATGACTTTTCTGATTTTGATAAAGATACCTTTGAAGCATTAGCTATTAATGCGATTAAAAATAGGAAGGCGCTACAATTAGGGCCATTAGAAAATCAAACCCTAAGGCAATACTTAAGTAAATAGAGTAAATGCATAGTGAAGAATATTTGTACTAGATAAAATAAGGAGTATCAAATTAATGAATCCTATTCCCATCAAAAAATTGTATAATCCTCAATATGATTTGTTATCTACTAGCGATAGAATGGAATTATTAAATAAGATTGGAAAAATATATAATTTAGAATTAATATGCTTTAAAGAATTTACTGCCTTTGGAAAATCCACATATACAGCGGTATATCGTTCACATGATGGTATAGAATTTGTATTTGTTCCTGGAGATACTGTTACGTTAGGGTTTGATTTTAAAAATAAACCATTTCAGGATATTTTTAATGATGAAAATTTAGCGGAGCTTGCCTATCCATTTGTCGAGGGATATGAAGAGGAAATCTTTAGTGAAGACGATGTTCAAACTAAGATTAGCGAAACACTAGAAGATGAAGAGGTACTATCCAACATAGAAACGTATTTTAAACATAATTTTACTCAAGAAGATGAGTTTGTAATCCATCCATTATTGGTACAAAAAGAGTATAGTGAAACTTGTTGGATACCTATTTCAGATGAGATACTCAGACAAAATAAAGAGTGGCAACAGATGATAGAAAAAGCCGAAAGCGAGGGTCTTTCTGAAATAATGATTCATAATACCATTTGTTTATATAAAACAGACGATAGCAATTGGTGTGGCAAACTTTATGAAGAAACAACATTTAAGAAACTTTTACAGGATATAAAAGATAATAGATATTCTTTGCCTACACAAAGAGAGTGGGAGTATTTAGCTGGCAAGGGGTGTAGAACTATCTTTCCATGGGGGAACAATATAGATTTTTCTATGAATTTAAAGCATATGGAATGGATGGATAATGATGGAGATTATACGTTAGAAAAAGAAAACTTTTTTGGCCTTGTTATAGGTGACGATCCGTATTGTAGAGAAATTGTATATGATGAAGATGAATTTTCCTATAAAGGTGGAGACGGTGGCCGCAATATATGTGGAGGCTTAGGGGTTATGTGGGGCTATTTACCTGTTTCACCATACTTTCAAGATAGTGAAATGGTAATTGGCGATAATATAAATGGTGGATATGATTTCTTTAGGAGGATTATAAGAATTGTTGATGATAGTGTGAAATGATGTCACATATAATATTTCTAGAATATCAAATGGCAATATCGTTTTATAAATGAAAGAGGTGCTCCTTAGGAGGCACCTCTTTTATCAATATTGAGATAAACGGAATATTCTTCTATACTCTTCAGGTGAATCAGAACCATCAGACGGTTTTATAATGACTCTAATAAATATCCTTTCTTTGAAGTCTGGATAGGTGTTAGCATATTCTTTGCAGAATTGATCCATACGATTATAAAAGTTTGTTACATCTTGGTTTTGTATGGCTGAATAAGGGATAGGTATTTCAATATACAAAGAAGATGTATCATATGTGGCATAGGATAACTCCTCTGCCGTTAGATAGTTTTTCATTAATGGAAATGCTGTTATCAGCGGAATGTTGGTTGTTAGTATTCGATCAACTTGTGGTACAACAGGTGCAGAGGTGTGCATGACTTCAGATATTTCAATGGGCATTTGAGGATACTTGTCAAAGGTGACTTGCCATCTATTGTTTCTTTGTGCCTCCAACTGATATGTTAGATTAGGATAATCCTTGTTTATATATTGTTGAACTTCCTCTTCACTGTAATGTGATAGAAGATGACAACCCGTTGTTAGTATGAGGGATAGTATAATCAACGGTAGTAATACAAATCTTTTAAGAGTAAATGGTTTCATTGGTATTCCTTTTATACTACTTTAGAAAGTTTAGTAAATCATAATTGCTTAATTATTGGCAGTATTTTGAAGTATATTCTTTTAATTATATTATACCTAAAACATATTCTTACTTATATAGTTGATTAATAGCATCAATTCTCCAATAAACTATAACAATGAGGCACCTCGAATGAGGTGCCTTTTTTGTGCATAATATAGGAAATTAGTATCTTATAAGTATGGATCTGCCGTATGCTATAATAAAGAACATCTAAAAGTGTATTGTAAAAGAGACTGGTAAAAAATGAAAAAACTTGAAATGTTAGGATATTTTTGGATTTTCATATCTATGTCGTTATCTATAGGGTTATATAAACTTGAGATTAGTAAACGTGTCATTGATGAAGAATACGAATATATCAAAAGACATAGAGCTTTTGGTAATTTAACCAAGTATTTAACAATAATTGCAATTGTGAGTATATTGCTATTAAACCTTAATTTTTTAGTCTATAAAGATTATAAGTTTATGTCACGATTTGGAGGGGCTTGGGCATTCTTTCTACTTTTTATAATGTGTACAGGATTTTTTCAAAAGCGAGACAGTTTGTATTATAAACGTGGGATTATTGCTATTGCTTCAATATTATTCGGTGCTGTAGGCTCTGCTTATGCGTTTAAAGATATATTCTTTAAGTAGTAAAGAGAAAGATTGAATACGAGAAAAGTATCGTCGATGAAAAATGAGGTAAAAGATGAGTAGGTTAACAATATTAGGTAGTACGTTTGTTTTTGCATCTATCATATCGGGAATAGCCTTATATAAACTTGAAATTCGTAAGACTTCAATTAATGAAGAGTATGAATATATAAAAAAACATAGAGTTTTTGGTAGTTTAACAAAATATTTGTCTATTATTTCTCTTATAAGTTTAGTTCTACTGATTCTTAAAATTATAATTGATAGAAATTATACAGTAATTGTGAGTTATGGAAGTGTTTGGACTATTTTTACACTTGTTACACTGTGTACAGGATATTTTCAAAAAAGAGATAGTATATATTACAATCGTGGACTCATTGCCGCATTTTCGATGCTGATGTTTATTACTGTTTGCATCTATGCGTTTAGGAAGGTATTATTCTAAATAAAAAATATATATTGTTTTATTATCTTAGACTAATAATATAGAATTCTTCAATAAACCATAATAAGAAGGCACCTCCTTCGAGGTGCCTTTTTTGTGCATAATATAGAGGATCAGTATCTAATAAGTGTGGAGCTGCCGTATGCTATAATTAAGAATATTTAAGAGTGTATTGTAAAAGAGACTGGTGAAAATGATTAAAGGACAGTATAAACTATGATTCATTTAGATTATCTATTAGTTATAGGAATATTACTTAGCATTTTACTCTTTCTTTTGGTTGGAGTCTTATACTATAGTAAAGCTAAACTTTTAAAGGGACTCAATATTTGGTTCTTAATAATACTTAGCGCTCTTTTAAGTTATTTATTATATCCCTTATATGAACTGACAGATTATAGAGAAGAATTTACGTCAATCGTTATAATCGCTGCGATAATCATTAAAATAATTATCAATTTATCTATATTTATGATAGCTGATAGAATAACAACAAAATGGATTTCCAAATTAATTTTGATTCTATGGGTTGTTCTTGTTGAATGTTTGTATATGCCTATTTATTTATCATACCTTGTTTTCCTTTGTGTGTCAGGTGGAATCGTTTTAATAGAACAGTTAAGAGAGAGAAGAAAGAACATTTAGTTTTGACTTGTAATTACTTTTATAGCGTTCACCTTTGAAATATGATATACTATTCTAACGCGCATAATTCGTGCGCGATAGGAGGAAACACATTTAGATGTTAGAAAAATTTGAACAATTAATGATTAGCGAACCTGTTCTAAGAGCGTTAAACGATATGGGCTTTGAAGAGCCTACGCCAATTCAACAGGAAGCTATCCCAGTAGCCATGAGCGGTAAAGACATGATCGGTCAAGCTCAAACAGGTACTGGTAAGACAGCAGCATTTGGCTTGCCTGTATTGGAACGCGTAGACGGGAATGAGCGTCACGTTCAAGTAGTTATTTTATCCCCTACACGAGAATTAGCTATCCAAGTAGCTGAAGAGCTTAACAAAATGGCTCAATACACGAATATCACAGCACTACCTATCTATGGTGGTCAAGATATTAATCGTCAGTTCCGTGCCTTGAAAAAAAATCCACAAATCATTGTTGCCACACCAGGCCGATTGATGGACCATATGGATCGTGGTTCTATCCACTTTGACCATGTGAAAGTTGTGGTGTTGGACGAAGCCGACGAAATGTTAAACATGGGCTTTGTTGATGATATCAATAAAATCTTGGGTGCTATCCCAGAAGACCATCAAACATTGTTGTTCTCTGCAACTATGCCTAAAGCTATCCAACAATTAGCTGAAACATATTTGACAGAGCCAACATTGATTCGTATGAAACCGACTCAAGTTACGATGGACTTAATTGAACAATATTATATCGAAGTGCAAGACCGTCAAAAATTCGATGTTCTTTGCCGCTTGTTCGATATCCAAACACCTGAACTTGCTATTATCTTCACACGTACAAAACGTCGTGTTGATGAAGTAACTGAAGGTCTTAAGAAACGTGGGTACATGGCGGAAGGTATTCATGGCGATTTGTCTCAACAAAAACGGGACAGCGTAATTCGTCAATTCCGCGAAGGTACCATCGATATTCTCGTGGCTACTGATGTGGCAGCTCGTGGTCTTGATATTTCTGGCGTATCTCACGTATATAACTACGATATGCCTCAAGATCCTGAAAGCTACACGCACCGCGTAGGTCGTACAGGCCGTGCCGGTAAAGCTGGTCAAGCTTTCACGTTCGTTATCCCTCGTGAAATGGAGCATTTACATGCTATCGAGCGTTTAACAAAACGTAAAATCGCACGCCGTCGTGCACCTTCCTTAGGTGAAGTTCTTGAAGGTCAACAACGTTTGGCAATTGAAAGCCTCGTTGAAATGACAGATAATTTAGAAGCATTAGCGCCATTCAAATCTAGTGCAGAGGAATTGTTGAATGATACAGATTCCGTAACACTTTTGGCAGCAGCTCTTAAATTGTTAACAAAAGAACCAGATACAACTCCTGTAAATATTACAGAAGAAAAACCATTGCGTGTACGCCGTCGCCGCGAAGGTGGCCGTAGTGACCGTCGCCGTGGTGACCGTCGTAGAGATGGTGATCGCCGCCGTGACGGAGATCGTCGTCGTGATGATCGTCCACGTCGCAACCGCGATGACCGTAGAAGTGATCGTCGTGATGACCGCCGCAGAGATGATCGTAGATCTGATCGTCCACGTGGTGATAAAAAACCTCGTCATCAAGGTGAAGGTTTCAAACCTTACTTTAAAGACTAATAGAATGTGGATTGCTTTTGGGCAATCCACATTTTTTATTACTTAATAGTTAATACTATCTATCTTGATAAGTGTTGAGAATTCTGATATAATAGATAATAATTATTTCTTGTGAATGGCCGATAATGGTCGATGCCTTATAGATTTCCAAGTGGAGAAAGGTAGAGTAGAGTATTATGGATATCGCACAAATTCTGCGTAGCCAAGGGTTTAAAGTGACCCCACAACGTATTGCGATTTATGATGCATTGCGTGGTCATCATGATCATCCAACAGCAGAAATGTTGTATCATACGTTGCGTCCAGAACATCCAAGCATGAGCTTGGCAACTGTGTACAAGACAATGGAGATTTTTGAAAAAATCGGTCTTGTAAAAATTTTAGAAGTTGGTGATGAGCGCGCTCATTACGATTGGGACACACAAGCTCATTCCCATATCCGTTGCATCCGTTGCAACAAGGTAGAGGATATGATGGGCATTGATTTACAAGCTATCAAAACAATTGCTGATCAAGGTAGCGAGTATCAAATCACAGGTCAACATATTACCTTTGAAGGTGTATGCCCTGAGTGTGCTAAAAAAGAAAGCCATTAATTCATAACCCCTGTCGCGAAGGGCTCCTTCACGGTAGGGGTTATATTAGTTATATATGTCTTATATTCATTAAGCTTTGGAAATAGATGTAAGAGCAATAGAATAGATATTAGAATTAAGTATTTTAGAATTTTAGAATTATATAAATAAAAAAGGAGTATTATGTTTGTCATCGGCAGTCATTTATCAATTAGCAAAGGTTATTTAAACATGGGGAAGGAAGCTACCAAAATTGGGGGCAATACATTCCAATATTTTACACGAAATCCTCGTGGTGGTAGTATGCGTGCCCTCGATGTAGAGGATATGAATAGCTTGAGTGCGTATATGAAAGAACATAACTTTGGCACCTTATTAGCTCATGCACCTTACACGTATAATCCATGTGCAGCAAAAGAAGATTTGCGCGCTTTTGCAAAACAAGCCATGACAGAAGATCTAGAGCGTATGGAATATTTACCAGGCCAAATGTATAACTTTCACCCTGGTAGCCATGTAAAGCAAGGTGTAGATCAAGGCATCGAATATATCGTAGAATGTTTGAATGAAATCTTATTCCCTGGCATGAAAACAACAGTTCTCTTAGAAGTCATGGCAGGTAAGGGTACAGAAATTGGTTCTCGCTTTGAAGAAATTGCTCGCATCATCGACGGTGTGAAATTAAAAGAATACATGGGCGTATGTGTTGATACATGCCATATTCACGAAGGTGGTTATGATATCGTCAATAATCTTGATGGCGTTATCGATGAATTTGACCGCATTGTAGGTCTGGACCGTTTGAAAGCTATTCACTTGAATGACTCTAAAAATCCTATGGGCGCTCATAAAGATCGGCACGAAAAAATCGGGGAAGGTCACATCGGTATCGATGCCATTGCTCGTATTGTGACACATCCTAAATTGACGAACTTGCCGTTCTATTTAGAAACGCCAAACGAATTAGATGGTTATGCAAAAGAAATTGCTATGTTGCGCTCTATTGTAGAGAATCAATAATTAAGCTAAAACGCAGTCTTAGTTATATAATTATTTATATAACTACATTACATAAGATATAGGGAGAGCTGGAAAGGGGGATAAAATGCGTTTTTTACATACTGCTGATTGGCATTTAGGACGTATTTTTTATGGTCAGTATTTAACAGATGACCAAGCTCATGTATTAGAGAATCAGTTCTTTACTATTTTGAAAGATGAAAAAATCGACGGCATATTGTTAGCCGGGGACGTATTTGATAGAGCGGTACCTCCTATTGAAGCTATTGAGTTATGGGATTCCATCATTACCCGTCTCGCTATGGATTATAAGGTACCACTCTTCGTGGTAAGTGGTAATCATGACGGAGCTGAACGACTTGAGGTGGGCCGCTCTATGTTAAGTCGTTCTGGCATCCATATTTGGGGATCCCCTCATCATGCATTACAACCCTTTGAATTTGAAGGTGCTGATGGTAAAGTGGCCATTTGCCCTATGCCCTTTAGTGAACCTCGTCGCATAGGGGATGCATTAGGTCTGGGTGCAATTGTATCAAAACCAGTTGATATAGATATGAGCGAGGACTCCCTGTTCTCCTATGTGGAGACTGATGAGCAAGAGCCAGCTTCACTTAATTTACATAATTACGATCAAATGTATCAGGCCTGGAGTGACTACTTGTTCAAACAAGTGCCAAAGGGGATGCGCAGCATTGCTATTAGTCATGCCTTTGTAATGGGCGGTGATGTAGGTGGCTCTGAGCGGACCTTGTCTATCGGTGGTAGTGAACAAGTAAGTCCACAAGTCTTTAAAGACTTTCAATATACAGCTCTTGGCCATTTGCATGGGCCTCAACGAATGGGGGCAGACTATATTCGTTATAGCGGATCGCCATTAAAGTATTCCTTTGATGAGCATACGCAGAAGAAGTCTTTTACTATCATTGATATGAATGTAAAAGGTAACGTAGATATTAGCACCATTCCTGTAGAGGCGAAGCGTGACGTTGTAATATTGGAAGGCTATTTTGAAGATTTGCTAAACAATAAGGAATTACAGGCTAAGCATAAAGAGGATTATGTGCAGGCCCGATTGCTCGATACGATGCCTATTATGGATGGGATGGCTAAGTTGCGCCAAGTCTATCATCGATGTATGACTATTGATTTAGTAGGTCGCTTGGCAGCACCTATAGCTGACATGGGAGATGCAGTCTTTAAAGAGTTAAACGAGCGCGAATTATTTAATCAGTTTGCTGAAAGCGTGTGGAAAGAACCGTTAACAGAGCGTGAGCAACAATACATTAACTCTGTATGGGATCGAATTCTAAAGGAGGACTAAATGAAGCCTATATCTTTAACTATAGAAGCCTTTGGTCCGTACCGCGATTCGGTTACCTTGGACTTTAATGAGCTCCAAAACCATTCCATGTTCCTCATCTCTGGTCCTACAGGAGCGGGGAAAACATCCATACTAGATGCGATGGTGTATGCCTTATATGGCGAACCTAGTGGAGAAGTGCGAAAAACAGATGCTATCCGCAGTGATTTTGCAGAGCCTGAACGTATGACCCGTGTTGACTTTTCCTTTGCTATCGGTGAGGCTCAGTATCGTGTTGAAAGATTGCCAAAACAATTGGTAGCTAAAAAACGTGGTACAGGTATGCGTGAGCAGAATGCTAGTGCCACTGTATACGAAATGAAAGATGGCGAGTGGAAAGTTATCGCTACCTCTGCCGCTGCTATTCGGGATACGATTCAACAAATCATAGGTTTTCGTAAAGATCAATTCTTACAAGTAGTACTTTTGCCGCAAGGGGAGTTTAGAAAATTATTAGTAGCCTCTACTAGTGAACGGGAGGAGTTATTACATACACTCTTTAGAACTGAGTTATATCGAAGATTACAGGATGCCCTAAAATCTGCTTATGATGAGGCAAAATCCGGTATTGAAGAAAATATAACAAAACAATCTGCATTACTGCAATCCATTCCGCATGATGAAGAAATCTCTGTACTAACTATTGAGCATGTACGGGAACTTTTGAAAGATAGAGAACCTCATCGTGATACGCTTGTTGTTGAACGTGATAAAGCTGTAGATGTAGTGAACCAGTTCAATACATTGCGCAATGAGTGGGCCTTATATAATCAGGTACAACAATCTCTTATTGAGGCTACGAATAAATTAGACTTGGTAAAAGAAAGAGAAAAGGAACGGTCTAGTTTAAATGAAAAGGTTCAGTTCCTCACCGGGTTAACACCAAGCTATGAATTGTATAAACAACTTGGTGATAAACAGGCTGTATTAAAAACCTTGAAAACGGCACTTTCAGATGCAAAAAAAAGTGTAGAGGCCGCAACTCAACATGAGTCTAAATGTACAGAGGTTTATGAAACGTTAGAATCTCAAGGTGAAACTATGCAAGCTAAGCGGACTACGTTGGCTCAATTACAACAGCAGGCCGAACAGTTTAATGAGTTAGTAGTGCTACATAAGGAATTGAGCACATTAAATAGCCAGTTAGAAACACAAGACCGCGAGAAAAGTGAAGCTAAGTTGCAGGTACAGCACAAGCTAGTTGCTGATTTAGAAGCTGCGTTAGTTGAAGCGAGAAAACAGTTTCAAGCTAATAGTAAAGCGTTAGAATCTATTTCTCATATCCAAGAACAGTTGGGGTATTTGCAACGATATTCTGAATTGTTAGTAGAGAAAGATAAGGTTCAAAACGATATCGATGCTAAAGAGAGGTCGTTAGCAACTCTAGATAAAACAGTAAATAACTCAAAGATACAGCTTGAACGGTTAGAACATTTAATGGCAGAGGGACGAGCTTTTGAACTCGTCCATTTAGTAGTAGATAATAAGCCATGTCCTGTATGTGGCTCTACAGAGCATCCACAGTTAGCATCTAAGCCTGAGTTATATCCTACAAAAGAGGAAATAGAAGCGGCTCGTGCAGTGCGTGATGGGGTGTTGCAAAAGCAGGCTAGCGAAATTGGTCAGAAAGAAACGTTATCTGTTCGTTTACATGAGTTAGATGAGCAAGTTAAAGACCAAGTTTCTAAACTCAAATCATCCATTGATAATTTTACAGAAGATGCATTTGATTCAATTCAACAAGGCTTGGCGTCTCAAATGGAGCAGCTTACAGCTTTACGTAGAGATACTGAACAGTTGACCAAAATTATAACTAAAAATGAGCATGACTTGGTTGAGGCTAAAGGTATATTATCAAAGTTGGAAATCGGTCATAATGAATTGCTTAATAATTTGCATGATGTAGCGGTTCAGATTAGCTCTGTACAGGCTAAGATAGATGGGTTATCTAAGATATTGCCAACTACAGATCTCGATGCATGGCATAAACAGATAGAATCATTAGAGACTGAAATTAAAGAATACGATGAGCAGGTGAAGGTTTGTAAATCAAATCTAGATGCGGCTAAAGAACAGCTCAATGCTAAACGGGGGCGTCTAGAAATCTTATTTGCACAAGTGCAGGAAGAAACAAAAAATCTTGATGGACTTTATCAAGAATATGTAAAGTCATTACAATCAATTTCTGTATCTGAAGATGACTTTATAGATGCGTTAAGCGATTATAAGGCCTTAGATACGTTTAGAACTGAGCTACATGCATTGGATGAGGATTTTAGTACAGCTCAAGCTGTATATGATGCGGCTTTGAAACAAGCCCAGTCTGTAATAGAACCAAGTGATACGGTTTCTGACGAAGTATATGATACGGCCGTAGAGAAACGTGATAATTTGGTAGGTTCTCTTGCGGCTTGGGATAAAGAAACAAAACATATTGAAACCACATTAGCATCATTAGAAGAACTCGAAAAGGCTATGGGTGAAGCTCGTAATGAAGTAGAGTTTTTGAGCCGATTAAATGATCTCGCTAATGGTGGAGAACAAGGGTTTAAAAATGTAACCTTTGAACGATATGTGCTAGGTGCTATTTTAGATGAAGTTGTGTATGCCGCCAATTTACGTCTTCAAAAGATGAGTCGTAGTCGGTATTCCTTGGAAAGGTCTGACTATACCGGTGGTGGTCGAGGCAAACAAGGCCTTGATTTGGCCGTTATGGATGCTTTCACAGGTCAATCAAGACCAGCGAACACATTGTCCGGAGGGGAAACCTTCTTGGCCTCTATGGCCCTTGCCTTGGGCCTAGCTGATGTCATTCAAAGTTATGCAGGTGGTATTCATATGGATACGATGTTCATCGACGAAGGCTTTGGTACTCTTGACCCAGATACATTAGAACTTGCCATGGAAACATTGGTACAATTACAATCTTCTGGACGCCTCATCGGTATGATTTCTCATGTACCTGAATTAAAGACCCGTATACCTGCCCACTTAGAGGTCACACGTGGTGATGATGGTAGTACAGCAAAATTTGTGATTAACTAGCTATAGAATTATAAAATGTGATACTATTAAAAGAGGAGAATTCCTACAAAAACATACTGGAATTAATTAAGGAGGTCCTATGAAATTTTCATTTGCGCACAATAATATAAATGTTAAGGATCTTGATAAAAGTCTAGCATTCTATAAAGAGGCTTTATTACTTGAGGAATCTCGCCGTTTGGAAGATCCAAGTGGTGCTTTCATCCTTGTATATTTAAAAAGTCCATATACAGCGCATGAGCTAGAACTTACTTGGTTGCGTGACTGGGATCGCCCTTATAATCTGGGAGATAATGAATTCCACTTGGCATTTTATGTAGATGACTATGAAGCAGCTCTAAAAAAACACAAAGAGATGGACGTTGTAGCCTACGAAAATGCTGATATGGGGATTTATTTCATTGCCGATCCAGACGGTTATTGGACAGAAATCATTCCGGCGGGTAAATATTAATGGAATATATGTTAACTCGTTTAGAATGGTTAGTTGGACCAGATAAAATCCAAACATTAAAGGATACATCTATCGCACTCTTTGGTGTCGGTGGCGTTGGTGGTGGTGTCCTTGAGGCGCTAGTACGTGCAGGGGTAGGGCGCATCGTCATTATTGATGGTGACTCCATTGCTCCTAGTAATTTGAACCGTCAAATGATTACGACTTATGACACGATTGGTGAGCGTAAGGTAGAGGTAGCAAAGGCGCGAGCTCTTTCTATTAATCCGGATGTGGTGATAGAAACTCATGATATTATGTATACTGAGGAACGTTACCCTGGATTTATTCAAAGCTTGCATGTTGATTATGTTATCGATGCTATCGATATGGTAACGGCAAAACTGAATATTATTGAGGTTTGTCAACGTGAAAGTATTCCCGTTATTTCTTGTATGGGCGGCGGTAATCGCTTTTACCCGGAAAAACTTATGATTGCTGATATCAATAAGTCTCATACCTGTCCTCTTGCGCGCGTTATGCGCCGGGAGTTAAAAAAACGAGGCATCAAAAAACAATTAGTTTTATTCTCTACAGAAAAACCAACAAAGCCACAGTTCCGTGGGGAAGCAACAAGTCCTGGTACATGTAGTTTTGTGCCACCAGTGGCAGGTTTTATATTAGCAGCACATGTGTTGCGTACAATTTTGGAGGTACCTGAACAATGAAAAAAGCAAAAATCCATATGGCTGACGGCGGCGATATTGTAATTGAATTATTTGATAAAGAAGCTCCTGGCACAGTACAAAACTTCATTGATCTGATCAATAAAGGTTTCTACAATGGTCTTCGTTTCCACCGTGTAATTCCTGGCTTCGTAGCTCAAGGTGGTTGCCCTAATGGCAATGGTACAGGTGGTCCTGGCTACACAATTAAAGATGAATTAATTGGTAACCCACACAAACATGAACGTGGTGCATTGTCTATGGCTCACCGTGGTCCTAATACTGGTGGTAGCCAATTCTTTATCGTATACGAACCACAACCTCATTTGGATGGTGTACATACAGTATTTGGTAAAGTAATCGAAGGTATGGACGTAGTTGATGGTATCCATCAAGGTGCTATCATGGAAACTGTTGAAGTAATCGAAGGTTAATCTCATGAATGATGTATCTATTAAACATCCGGAATGGCTATATATTGATGTAGACGGAAAGACATCATATGGGTATGACCAAGAGTGGTTCACAGATGAGTGGCAACGCCTGTCTGGTTGTGGTCCTACATCGGCATCACAAGTTTTGAGTTATTCGCTATTTAGGGATGGCTTATTAGATTTAGAAACCACATCCGATCAAACGCTTGCTTTAGAACGGATGAACTTAGTTTGGAAATATGTGAAGCCACGCTTCGGTGGTGGTGTTTATAAAACGCAATGGATGGAACGAGGCCTGGTTCGTTTATTAGACGATGAAGGCTTGTCATATGATGTACATATGTTAAATGTGTCTCCTTTCTGTGCTTCTCGTGTAGAGGTAGAGGCAGCAGCTCAGTTTATTCATGATGCATTGGCACAAGATGTGCCTGTGGCGTTTTTGAATCGTCATAAGGGCAAGGAAAAGGCTCTTTATACATGGCATTGGGTTCCAATTCACAAGATTTTTAGAGATGGCGATGATATTCGCTGTGGCATCTTTGATGAAGGTGAAATCCGTGATTTTTCATTAGCGAATTGGATGAAAGATACCATTTTAGGTGGCGGTTTCTGTTATATTAGCCGTAAAGCTTAAGTAATAGAGCAATTAAAGTAATATACATACGCATCGCAATAACCTGCGGTGCGTATTGTAGTATAAAAGTAGGAGGTACTACATGAGTCAATGGATTACAGAGGAACAAACTCCTCATTTACGTCTCAGCGCTGAAGCAGAAGAAGTATTATATTCAGGTGAATCTGAGTTCCAAAAAATTGAAGTATTTAAATCTAAAGAGTATGGTACAATGCTCGCATTAGATGGCGTATTCCAAACATCTGAACGTGAAGAGTTCATCTACCATGAAATGATGAGTCATGTTCCATTATTCTTACATCCAAATCCTGAACGAGTACTGATCATCGGTGGCGGTGATGGTGGCGTAGCTAGAGAATGTGTACGTCACGACTGTGTAAAAGAAGTAACAATGGTTGAAATCGATGGCAAGGTAGTAGAGTTGGCAAAACAATATTTACCAACTATTGCTAAAGCTATGATTGAAAACCATCCAAAATTAACTGTAAAAATCGGCGATGGTATTGGTTTCATGGCAGAAGCAGAAGATTATTATGATGTAATTATAGTAGACTGCTCTGATCCAATTGGTCCAG